>JAYURK010000212.1:0-8106 GCA_043756235.1 Ferruginibacter sp.
GCATAATTTGAGACAAACTTGTTTCTTTTGTTTCCATGAAAGCAAATATCCATTGCTTTACTTTTAAAACATAGATGGGGTTGGTAGAGGGGATACGTAGCAAATGAATAATTGTTTCTTACAACCATACTGCCGTCTTCTTTTTTTTCTATTTTGAACGTCGCAATTTCTTTTACTAAAGACCTGTCTCCTTTTACAAGTCTGGCATCAATATTTTTTACATTCTTAAAAATATAATCAGCGTATTTCCTGGAACTAAGTATTCCAGTATTAAAAACTGCATTAATTATTTTTACCTTAACAAACAAGTTTACCCAATTGGCACTATTCATTTTATTTATTTCAACTATTGATAATATTTTTTGATAAACCAAATCAGCATTATCTTTTTTAGCGTTAGCAATAGTTTTTTGGATAACATCAGCAGTCGGATGTTTTGTAAAATCAATATGAGGCATATTTAATTATTTTCACAAATAAACGACCTCCCATTGTCAAAATCTGTCAAACAGATTTTCTATTATAAATCTTGCCAAAACATAAGCAATACACCAATAAAAGCTAACAATGCAGTTAGAAAAAAGCGTGAGTTAAAGTGCTTTCTTTTTAATAGCACTGCATCAATAAGTGCAACTGCAAAAGGTAATAATGCAATTAATACCTGAAAACGGGAGACCCCTAAAGAAAGTGATGCGATAAACCATAAATAAGTAGCAATTATGGTTTGCAAGAGTATACCAACAATAAGTAACCATAAAATTTTTACAGAGGTAGTTTTAATAATTGGCAATAAATTTTGCTTGCTAAATAACCTAAGGAACAGTACCAAAATAAATACAGGAAACAGTCTTAAAAAAATAGAATGTAATAAAAAAATATTACTGTTAGCTGTACCTTTAATAGCGCAGATAATACTTAAAGAAGTAAATGCAACGCAAACCCACCCACTAGCAAAACCCAGTTTAACGGCCTTAAATATAAACTGATTATATTGGTATGCTGTAACAGCTAAAACGGTAATTATTAACCCGAAAAAACCGGCGATAGTTAGGTTGTCGTTTAGAAAAATAACTGCTAATAAAGAAGCTGTTACTGTAATTGCAGGAGATAGTAAACTATTGTTCACTTCGTGAGTAAGTTGCATATTAAGTAACGCATAATAGTTGCCGCCTAAAAAACCTGCAATACCCGATAGGGTCAACCAGTACCAATTGTTAATTGTTGGTAGAGTAAACAGTGTTACAATGCTTATGTGGTTCAAAAAGATTAATCCAATAGCAACAAAAATTGTGGCAATAATAATTTCTAGTTGTGCTGTTATAAAAGGTGATAACACTTTTACAACAGCAGCAAAGCAAAAAATAGTAACGGCTAATAACAATATAAATAATGCGGCAATAGAGTAAGCAGTTAGCAACTTTGTATTTTATAAGTTAATAATCGGCATTTGCAATAGCCTCATTAGGGATTAAATTTTGGGTATATAAATCAATGGTCTGTTGCATCTTCTTTACTAATAAATTTTTCAGAGTTTCAGGTTGGTGGACTTTTAGTTTATCTAAGCCAAACATTAACCAACCAATCATTTCACGGCTTATGCAACATTTCATTTCAAGCATATAGTTATCATTTTTTAGTTTATACCATTGCTGCGTATCGTGCCAAAAAAAATCTTTTGTAGATTCTCCAAAACTATCTGTAAACTCAATTTTAATATGATATACTTTATTGCTTAAAGGCTCGGTGGTACCAAAACGTACGGAGAGTTGTTTTGTATAAATTGTTTGATATTTTTTTCTATTGAATTGTTGATTAGTAAGTGTGTACAGCAAGGATTTTTCAACTGAATAAATCAATAACTTTTGGGTATCTTTTTGTATGCCTGATATACTAACCCTGCCACGATGAAACAATAATTCCATAGGGTAGAAGATTATTGGGAAAGGATTTTTTTCTTTTTTAATGTTAGAAGGATTAATTATAAAATCATTGATAATAACAACCCTTTTGTTTTGCAGGGCCCAAATCATATCTTCTATTTTTTCATGTTCATCTTTTGTGTAATAATAGTTTTCAAATCTTGTGTTTCTTAAATATAATTCGTTGGCTTCTATTACGTTTTGGTAATTGTTTTGGCTCAATTGTTTATATATAAAATGTTCAAATTTTTCAAAAGCTTCTTTTCTTTCAACAATAATACAATCTGGCACAAAATTTTTGTAAAGAAAAAACGAGTTAATATCATATTGTGTAACAGCAATAGCAGCTTCTTCATATTCCAGTTTCCAAGTTTTTCTATTTTTTTCATCGGTAAACTCAACTACGTTTTCGCCTGTTGCAATGTTCAGGTGTTGTAAATCGCTCAAGTCTCTATATAATTGTCGTGGTGATATTTGTATGTCTGCTTGCTTTATCCAAGCAAGCATTACTTCAATTGTTACTGGCCCCTTTCTGAGTCTATTATAAAAACGTATAAGGCGTTCGGTTCTATTACTCATATATATCCTAAAACTAAAGAAAATTAAAAACATTAGTCTAATTAATAACTTTTTCTTAAACGTTAGTTCATGACTTAAAACATTATCTTTAGATCAACGCTTCGGTAAAGATCAATATAGATATTCAGTACAAGAGGGTCTCGCCTTATGCCATACCACCAAAGCCAAATAGCATTCTAGCAGTTCGTTACAAAAATATAAAATGCCGGCACTTATATACCGGCATAATCAACAATTAAAATAATAGAGAATAGCTTACTTCCATAATGTTGCGATGTATGCTGAAATTACACTGCCTTTTGCTTTAGCCAATTTATCCAATCCTCCTTTTATTGCAGGGTCAACAAAACTTTTGAACTGATCGGGAATTAAATTCCTGAATGCAATGATCATATCAATCCCTTTTTTTACATTGTCAATGTCTTTAACATTTATTAAGTATGTTGCAAAGGCAGCACTGGCGCCAACTTTATCCTGGTTGGGAGGCGCATCATTATAACTTTTAGCAATAAAATCAAAATCAGTTTCATCGCCTTTGTCCATAACGATGTCGCTGATTATTGCAGCTAAATCTCCTTTGACATCGCTGGAATATTTTTTTGCAAGGGTGTAAGCGTTATCGGGTTCTAAAACAGCAAGGCCGCCAAGGGCCGCTGCCGCAACGCTGTAAGAAGAATCGGTAACATTAGTTTTGTAAAGGGGTAAATATTTAGCGTCACCAGTTTTAGCTAAAAAAGATAATGCAGCAGCCTTTGCTTTTTTATTTTTTTCTTTAGCGGCCAGTTCTTCTGCAGTTTTTATAACAGCGGCATCTTTTGCAAACTTAGTGGTGGCAAGTTTTAACAGGGCATATTCTCTTAGTGGGGCATATTTATCTTTTAAACCTTCCGATAATTCTTTCATGCCTTTGACAGCAAAGTAATCCAGCGCTTCCTTCCTGTCTAAATATAATGGGGCATATTTCATTTGATGAATAAAATTTTCTGCAGTTTTATTATCTGTTTTTTCACACAATATAATTTTATCTGCATCTGCATTAATCAGGTCTGGTCTTGTTGTGTAATTGAATTTAAAAGTATCAATTTTATTTTCGACCCATACCTGGTGTCTTTTTTTATTAGCGCCATTATATATATCAATTGCTACTGGCAATTTAAAAATTTTGCCGGTGTTTTGTATTTGTTCAATTATTACAGCAGCTGATCCGGCAGCGTCATCGTACAAATAATTAATTTTTAATTCGGGGTGCCCACTTCCATAATACCATTGGTTCCAGTACCAGTTTAAATCTTTTCCGGTAACTTCTTCAAAAGCCAAACGCAGTTGTGCCGCTTCGCCTGTTTTAAATTTATTGGTTGTTAAATAATTATTCAACGATTTGTAAAATGCTTCATCGCCCACATAATTTCTAAGCATGTGCATCACCCTGCCGCCTTTTTGATAACTCACTAAATCAAAAACATCTTCTTTATTACTGTATTTAAATCTTACAAGGTCTTTTGCCGCTTCCTCTGGGTTAGATAAATATTGTGCTAATCCCTGTTCATTTTCTTCATCACCGGCATCTTTACCATGCTTATACTCCATCCATAAAGTCTGGCTGTAATCCGCCATCGATTCATTCACTGTAATATTACTCCAGCTTTCTGTAGTTACTAAATCACCAAACCACTGGTGAAAAAGTTCATGACAAATTACTGTTTCCCATCGGTTGCCTTCAGTTAATTGCCGGCTGTTTTGGTAAGCACTTTCCTGATGTAAAGTAGCCGTAGTATTTTCCATTGCGCCACTCACATAATCCCTTCCCACAATCTGGTTATATTTTTGCCATGGGTACTCAACACCTAATTTTTCTGAATAAAATTTCATCATCTCCGGAGTAGATCCAAATACACCTTTAGCATAAGGCGCCTGTTTTTTTTCCACATAATAACTCACTTCTTTTCCTTTATAACTATCTTTTATTATCGCAAAATCACCAACCCCCATAAAAAATAAATAGGGCGCATGCGGCAAATCCATTTTCCAATAGTCGGTACGGGTGCCGTCTGCATTTTTCTTTTGACTTTTTAACAGGCCATTACTTAGGGTTACATATTTTGCCGGCACCGTCATATAAATTTCCTGAGTAGTTTTTTGATTGGGCTTATCTATGGTGGGCATCCATACACTGTTAGCCTCAGTTTCACCTTGCGTCCAAATTTGGGTGGGCTTCTCCTTGTCTTCTCCGGTGGGGTTGATAAAATACAATCCTTTTGCATCGCTAATGGCGGCACTGCCTTTTACTTTTACGTCGTTGGGTTTGCTGATATAATCGATATATATAGTATAATTTTCTCCGCTCTTATATAATTTATCAAGTGTTATATTTACTTGCCAGCCATCGTATGTGTATTTCAATGGCGTTTTTACATTGCCCATCATTATTGCAATCTCTTTTATTTCCATTCCTTTTGCGTCCAGCGTCAGGGAGTCTGTTGCATAAAAATGAGGTTTTAATGTCAGCCATACTTTTCCAAATAAGTGTGCTTTGGTATAGTCAAATTTTACATCAAGCTTTGTATGCACCAGGTCATTAATTTTAGGAGCCGTAGCACGGTAAATTTTTTTCCAGCTGGTATCTTTTGGCCCGTTATCATCAGCGTTTTGTGCCATTGTTAAAAATGGGCTTACAGCCACGGTAAGCAAAAAAAGAAATTTCTTCATATTTTTATTTTAAGTATCAAAAATAGGGGGAGTTTGGTTAAAGTAAAATCAATTTTTATATAAATGGTAAAAGCAAAGCATTAATAAGTATTTTTGATAGCACCTTTAATTTAATTGCAGGTATTGCAGAAATTGGGCATCGCTATTGCCGGTTGGTAAGCATATTACCAAATGTTCTAGCTTTGCCAATATAATTTTGTTCCATTATAATGTACACTACTAATGAATACAACTTATAAGAAAATAGTTTCACTTACAGTTATCTTATGCTGTTATGTATTGGGTGTTTATGCCCAGCAAAATCATTTTATTTATTTGCAATCCGAAAGCAAACAACCTTTTTATATTAAACACGATAAAAAATTGCTGAGTTCATCAGTAACAGGTTATTTGATTATTCCAAAATTGCAGGATGGTAATTATACCCTTACAATTGGCTTCCCAAAAAATGAGTGGCCTGAACAAAACATTACCTGCAGCATAAATAATAATGATGCTGGGTACGTGTTAAAAAATTTTGGCGAAAAAGGATGGGGGCTATTTAATTTGCAATCATTTGATATTGTAATGGCCGCAAAAAAATCTGATGCAGTTATTGCAGCAGCCGAAGAAAAAGCAGTAGTGCCTGAAGAAAAACCTGTAGTTACTCAAACTGCAACAGAAAAAAATATTGTACCACCCGATGAAAAACCCGTAGTTGCAGAAACTGCAGCAGAAAAAAAGATTGAACCTGCACCTGTTGCTGTTAAAATCCCGGAAGAAAAAACTGAACTTAAAGAACAATCAAAACCGTTGATAGAACTAATTAAAAAAGAAGAGCCCTTGGTTACTTATACCCCCGAACAAATAAAGAAAGTATTTAGCGGTAAAAACAATGAGGGAAGAGAAATGATTTATGTTAACACTGTCAACGGTCAGCCAGACACGATAAGGGTTTTTATACCAGCAGCAAAAAAGAACGAAATTGAGCCGGCAGAGAATAAAGTACCCGATCCAGAGCCTGTAATTAAACCAACCGCAAAACCTGCAGTAACAGCAGCAGAACCAAAGTTTATTGATATAGAGATTCAAAACCCAAATCTTAAATCAGATTCCATCTCAAATAAACCTTTAAACGATTCAACAAAAGCAATTTTTATTGAACCAGTAAAACCAATTGAAAACCTTCGGCCACAATTATCAAATTCCGATTGCAAAAATCATGCTTCTGAGGATGATTTTTTGAAGTTAAGAAAAAAGATGGCGGCAGAAGATAATGATGCCGGAATGGTTGATGCAGCTAAAAAATTTTTTAAATCAAGATGCTTTACAACTGAACAGGTTAAAAACCTTAGTGTGTTATTTTTAAAAAATGAAGGAAAGTATAAGTTTTTTGATACGGCTTATCCTTATGTGTCAGACGCCTATAATTTTGCAACTTTAGAAACACAACTTTCAGATAGTTATTTTATTAATCGGTTTAAGGCCATGCTTCGGCATTAATTCTTCAACAATACCAATCTATCAATACATTACTAACAAATTGTACAATGCCACGCTATTTCATTGAGGTATTTTATAAAGGCACCCATTATTCTGGGTTTCAGGTACAGCAAAATGCCAATTCCATTCAGGCAGAAGTGGAAAAGGCGTTGAGGGTGTACTATAAGAAAGAATTCACACTTACAGGATCTTCCCGTACAGATGCAGGTGTGCATGCAAGGCAGAATTTTTTTCACTGCGATTCAGAGGTGCGAATGAAAAAGGATACTTATAACCTTAACGCAATTTTGCCTGCCGATATAGTTATAAAAGCAGTAAAAGAGGTTAAAGAAAATGCGCATTGCCGTTTTGACGCCCTGTCACGGGAGTATCACTACTATATTTATCAGCAAAAAAATCCATTTTTACAGGGAGTAGCCTATTACGTGCCCTATAATCTTGATCTTATACAACTGCAAACTGCAGCAGCAGAAATTATAAAGCATACGGACTTTAGCAGTTTTTCAAAAAGAAACACTCAGGTATCTTCTTTTATGTGCAAAATCTACAAAAGCGAGTGGGTAAAAGAAGGGGATTGTTTAATTTACAAGATAAAAGCCAACAGATTTTTACGTGGTATGGTAAAAGGACTGGTAGGTACCATGCTTTTGATGGGCAAGAAAAAAATTAGCCTGAACGATTTTAGAGAAATCATTACTTCAAAAGATTGTACAAAGGCTAATTTCGCAGTTTCACCAGAAGGATTATTCCTTTTTGAAGTATCCTTTCCATAAATCTCCTGCTTCGTCTAATTATTTTTATCATAAACAAGCGTATGCAGGAGCTCAAAAATTTGGCAATAACACTGATTATCTGTTGAGCGGTTTTAGAAATCAATTCTTTTTTTAAAAATTTTTAAAAAAAAATTCAAACCTGTAACGCAGTGCTGTAAAGATTTTAAGCAAGATACCGTTCTCAATTTGGACAGATGTTAACAACTAATCTTGATATTTATTTTGGCAGTAGTTTACAGGCCCTTATCTTTGCCGTCCGCTTTTGAAAAAAGGCATTAGTTCTTAAGAAAACAGCACGCAAAAAGCATCAAACTTTTCTCAATTTATTTTCAACAAAATTGAAATTAAATTTGGTGGTTAATCTCTTCACTCTTACTTTTGCACTCCCAATTAAAAAAGGGGGTTTTTCCAAAGGGAAAAAAGAAAAAAAGTTTAGAAAAAAAAGAATAAAAGTTAAGAAAAATTTGGGTGATAAAATAAAGCCTCTTACCTTTGCACTCCTAAATAAAAAATAGGAACAAAGTAAAGCCAAAAGATCTTTGAAAGTTAGGAAACAACAGCACGAATCTTCGGATTCACAAAAGGTAATGTTAGCGCAAATATTAATTAGAATTTGACGTTATAATTTCGAGAGAAAATACAACAGT
>JAYURK010000213.1:0-2900 GCA_043756235.1 Ferruginibacter sp.
GTTAAAAGGGATTATCTTTTTTATTGCTAGAAATAAGTTTTCGAAATCCGTTTTTATTAATGGAACATTGTCGGTAACTAATGCCAAAATAAAAAAATCATCAAACTGTATTATTAGTCTTTCCATTGCTGTCGGCTGAAGCGCTGCAGTTTCAGATAATTTCTTAATAAAGTATTCGTAGTTTTTCTTAATTGCAATAGTTAATTCCGCTTGCCAGTTTGCAAAATTTATTCCCTGCAAAGCCCAGGGCATTTTTCCTGTTGAAAGAAAATAAAAAAAATGGTCGATGCTGTTATCTTCTTTATTAATAACTTCAATTGTATGTAACGGCGTGCCCGTTTTTTTTGTGGCATTGATGTTTTTTATTTTTTCTGTAAAGCCCGCTAAACATTTTTCATTAAATTCTTTTTCCAGATCAATGTTATTAATATTACCCAGATCAATTTCAATTTTATTGATCCTTACTATTTCATCGCTGCTAAACTGAGTTGATAATATTTTGTCCAACCCGGCAATTAAACCTTCTTTTACCAATTTATTGCACCGCATGTGCAAGGCATGGCTTTGTTCTATACTTTGCGTTTGCAACTCCAAAGAAAATTTTTTTATCGTGTGCTGAAAGTTTATCATTTATTAAACGCTTATTTATTTTTCATAAATTTACCTGCCTCAGCAAACCATTCGTCTTTTATAGTTCGTGGCAACCTTCCCATTTCTTTTGCCAGTTGAGGTATGTCGGTTGCAGTTAAAGCAGCAAGTTGTTTATATGTAGCAATGCCAATTTTATTTAAATCTGCTTCAATATTTTCTCCTATACCTTTTATTTTTTTTAAATCATCTTTACCTGCAGGTTTACCAATTTTATCTATCAATGATTGTTTGCCTTCTTTCTCCACCATTTTAATTGCTGCGGCAATCCACGATTTATCAATTGCCTTAACCTCCACATTCATCATTGCTGCCATTACCGTAATATCTTTTTCTGTTAACTTACTTATTTGTAAATAAGATTTTATGCCTATACCATTTAAAGCCCTTTCCATTTTTTCATCAATACCTCTAATGTTTTTTAAATCATCAGTTTTTGTGTCTGCGGCAGTAATCCTCTCCAATATTTTTTTCCACTCCTCTTCTATTTTTTTTCTGTCGTCAGCCGGTGGAGGTGGTGGTGGTGGTGGCGGAGGTGGTGGCGGTGGAAGTTTTGTTTGTTTAGGTTCTCTTACAATCATAAAAGGCAATTGAAAATCTGCCACTACAACGCCTGGGTTTGTTTTACTTTCCCCATCATGCAGTAAAAGAAATGTACAACCTTTTTGTACGCCGCATACATGCTCAAATCCATAAGCTGCAAATTCATCATCACCGGCAGGCTGTGTAAATAATTTATTTAGCTCTTCAAATGTTACAGAAACAATATCAAAGCTCAGCGCATATCTTTTTCTTAAATTTTTAATGGCAGCTTCAGCATCGGGCATTTTCATTCCGGTATGACCTTCTACCCTGTAAAAAGGATACTGATGCAGTGAAAACACAAACGGGTGTATTACCGCATCCAAATTGGTGTACCCGGGTATTTCTTTATTGAAAAAAGAAAGCTGGTGATCTTCCCTGTTATGTTTAGTGGATAAATAATCCCAATAGTTTTGCATAGAGTAAGGGCTGTTGGAAAGATTGTAATAAAAAGGAATAGTTTTTTTGCCCAACATCTCATTAAACATCCGGCCGGGTGTAATGCGTACCGGTAATTTAGGATCTTGTCCCAATTTTTTTTCTCCTTCCATCTGCAATACATCATAATAACTTTCATCGCTAAAATCATCCAGCTCCCAATCGGGCACAAAAAAACATTTCATCATAATTACCATACGCCAGTGTAAAAAACGTATTTGCTGCAGGCGGTTGGCATTACCGTTGTACACCGGTGGTTGTAAATATTCCTGCCTAAAAATGGAAGGCTGAAAACTTACTTCTTCTTTTATCCTGCCCAGCATTAAGTGGCGAGGAAAACATTCTGTTCCGGTACAACAATCGTTTACCAGTTCGTACAATTCGTCCAGTAATTCATTATAAGTGTCAATTAAATCTTTTACAAAATCATAAAAGTATTGTATGCTTTCTACCGGTTTACGGTTCTTTTTATATACAGCCCATTTTTTGTTGATGACTGTAAAATAACTCTTGAAAATTTTTATGTTATGCATCTGCAGCCCCATTTCTGTTGTTGTATCTTTATTTACCGGATTGCAGGGTGATTTTATTTCGGCCTCATTATTTTTATCCTTACAATGGCAGGCGTCAATCATACAGCCAAAATGGTTGTGCAGCTTATCTATTTCATCATCCAAATTTTTAAGCGCTTCATCAATTATCAATTCATACTCACTAAAATATTTTTCATTTCTTTTTTCGGGTGTTGTATCAGTAAAATTAAAATTGGGTAAAAGATTTTCTACAGCACTGTCGCCAACATTTAAATCTCCAATATCCACACTGCCATAACCAAAGCGGCGTATAGCAATGCTTTTGAGCATATATTTTTTATGCACTGTATTGTACAAATCTTCATCGCCTGGTAAAGTGTTTTTCGATTCTTTATTAAATATTGAAATATCTTCTTCTTCCTTTGGAGGGGTTTTTATGCAATGCGTATCCTTTATGCAGCCGCATTTTAATATTGACCACATTTCCATTTCATCAATCAATAAAATGCGTATGGTCATTTTTGCTTCGTCTTCCAGGTAAAGCAATACTACCTTACCTTCTAAAAAAGGTTTTTCTACTGAATCAATATTTTGAGGAACAATAGAAGTTGCACCGTCTTCCCGGTGTTCCAGTAATTCGAAGACGGTGCATTTTTTATAAGCGGCGCCGGGCTTGCAATTGATGAGGGTATTAAAATA
>JAYURK010000214.1:0-2899 GCA_043756235.1 Ferruginibacter sp.
GAATTATTTTTAAAAAGCCGCAATGTACAATTAAACCGTTACCAAATTACACAATTGTATATGGCATTTGGCGGCGTACCGCATTATTTAGAGCAGGCAACACCCGGCTTAAGCGCTGCACAAATTATTGACAAAACCTGCTTTACTAAAAATGGTTTTTTGTACAATGAATTTACTGATTTATACAAAGCTTTATTTGATAGTGCCGACAGGCATTTTAAAGTTATAAGGGCATTGGCTGCAAAACAAATGGGGCTTAGCCGCAATCAAATTATTAAAGTGTGCAAACTACAAAGTGGCGGCAGTACTACAGCCTTGCTGGAAGAATTAGCAGCATCTGGTTTTATTACACCTTATATACCTGTTGGCAAAAAAAGTAAAGACAGTATTTATAAATTAACTGATGAGTACTCTTTATTTTATTTAAAATTTATGGAAGCCAACCGCAGCGGCGCTAAAGGAACATGGGTACGGCTGAGCGATACACCCACCTGGAAAAGCTGGAGTGGCCTTGCTTTTGAAAGTATATGCATGAAACATATACCTGCAATAAAAAAAGTTTTGGGTATTACGGGTATTTACAGCGAAACCGCCATTTGGAAAAGCCGTGGCAACAGCATTAAAGGTGCTGCACAAATTGATTTGGTAATAAGCCGCAGAGATAACAGCATTAACCTTTGCGAAATAAAATTTTATGAAAATAAATTTACCATCGATAAAAAATATGCTGCTGCATTGCAGCAAAAAAAATATATTTTTCAGCAGGAAACTAAAACCCGTAAACATCTTTTTATAACACTTATCAGCAGTGTGGGTTTGCAGGCTAATGAGCACAGCATTGGCTTAATTGACCAGCAAATTACTTTAGATAACCTGTTTGTTGCCCTGCAAAAGGAAGGCTAATATCCTGAGCCAAAACCCTGTTATTTTATGGGTTTTGGCTCAGGATATTTTACGCTAAATTGATAAGGGAAAATAATTGTTTTAATATATTATTCTTTTACTGCTTCAATAATTAAACTTTCCATTTGTACCATTTTGCCATTTAACTCAAAATCGGGTTCTTGTTTTTCGATGACTTTTGTAATGGTAAAACCATTTTGCACAAGCAGTTGCTCAGCCTCATCTTTACTGAACACTTTAAAACCGTATTTTGTAAATGGATACTGGATCATTTGCCGCTTTGGCCGCAGGGTAATAATTAATTTTCCTTTGGGTTGTAATACTCTTTTTATTTCATCAATAATTTGTTGGCTGTCATCCCAAAAATAAATGGTGTTGATGGTAAATATTTTATTGAAGCTTGCATCAGCAAAAGGAAGATTTATGCCATCGGTTAAAACAAATGTTGCAAGCCCTTTTTTTATCCATTGAGCGTTTATTTTTTCTGCTTCGGTAATCATCACTTCCGAATAATCGGCACCGGTGTATTGTATACCGCTATGTATTTGCAAAATTTCTTTTACAAAAAAACCATTACCCATACCTATTTCTAAAATGTTATCGCCTGCTGTGGCATTAAGGGTTTTAATGGTATCCAGGTTAATCTGTACATTGCCACGGTTCATCCATCCACCGGTTTTTATACCTTCTTCGCCAGTTGGCTGGCGGAGTTGTGCGGCAAGTTGTTTAAGCGATTTTTCATCCATAAGCGGAGCGGTTATTATTTTTATTTAGCGGCAGGGTTTTCATTGGTAATCTTCAATTTTTAATTTTTTGATATTTTGTAAAGTCTCACCATTAACTTCATTTATGGACATAAGGTTTGTACAAAAAACCATTCCTGTTCCCAAATCTTTTACAGCTGCTTTAATTTTAATTTTCTTTTTTGTATCTATTAATTCCTGCCAGCGATAAATCTTTATCTTTTCATAATCTTTATCAGACAAATAGATTTTAATAATAGAATTATCATTAAGCATTAGGTCAACGTAGGGGCTATATAATAAATTTTGAGCTTTTAGCGTTTTATACATTTTAAAAAATCTCAGGTCATTTGAATCTAACAATTTATAATTAACTGTGTCTGCATATGCTGTTACTTTTTTAATGATACTGTCAGGCTGATTATAAAAGCTGCCAATTCGAAGCCAGCTGTAATACAGGTGTCCTTCAATAAATTGATTATTTTGGTTAAAAGATTTACAGCTTGTAAATGAAATAATAATTGAAAATAGCACAGGCAAAAAACGTAAAAGCATATCAGATAAAATTTACTATTAGTTTAATAAATGCTACAACATGTATTAAGGGGTATTAATTTTTCCGAAACTTCATGTAATGAAAAAAATAGGCGATATAAACGGCAGCAACTACTAATAAAGTTGAAAAGTGCCTTTTAATCTTTCGAACAAAATCTGCCATCGAACCTGCATAACATAACCTTTACCGGGCTAAAGAGGTTTAATATTTTTTATTTCTCTCTGCGTCATCAGCGAAATCTGCGGGCACTTATACCTCAAACACTTCAATCGTTGCATTTATGCCTCTTTCGGTAATGGCATCGCATTGCGGTTTTAAGGTTTCGTAAGGGCCTTCTTTTACGGCGTACTTGCCTTTAGTGTGTATGAGCATACTGCATTGCTCGGCCTGTTCGGCGCTGTGGCCACAAACTTCCACAAGGGTTTCTATCACCCATTCAAAAGTATTCACTTCATCGTTCCAAACAATTAATGCACTGGTTTCGTCAGCCGTGGTTAGGGTGTCGGTTAATTGCCAGCTTTTGGTATCGGTATAGGTTACTGCTGCATTCATACGTAACACAAAAATAATATCATTTTTTTATAAAACATGGGGCATGCAACAAATAAGGCACAATAATTGTCTTTAAAATTTAGTACTCCCGTACTAAAAAATTACCAATTTACATGCTGCGTATCACCAAAAGAAAAAAGGCCGA
>JAYURK010000215.1:0-25590 GCA_043756235.1 Ferruginibacter sp.
GGTAATTGAGGAAGAAGTATTTGGTTTAAGATAATTATACGCCGCTGGTTAAAACCCAGGCGGCGGCAATGCAAGCGGCTTACCTACGCCGGCAGAAGAAGTTGAAATGTTTATTGAATGATTTTAGTTGGCGTTTGAATGAGCCTATATTTCATTGAATGAATCGAAATATTCATTGAACCAGTAAAAATATCTATTGAACGACAAAAATGTTTATTGAATGAAGTGAAATATCAATTGAACGAAAAAAATATTCTTTGAACGAATTGAAATATTTATTGAATGACTTGAAATATCAATTGAACAAGAAAAATATCGTTTGAACCGGTGTGAATTTTTATTGAATGGCTTGACTGAACGATATATTGCTGATTATCAATGGGTAATTTATTTGTTTGGGTGAAAAGGTTGTAAATTGAGATAGTGCTATAGTGATTGTTCCTCAGGAAATATTATATTCCAAGCTATAGAATAACCATTTCGAATTACAGTTCTTGGAATTGTCGTTGCCTGAAATTCTGTAAGCTCTTTTTGCTTTACAAATTTGTCTAGCTCAAATAATTTTTCCCATCCCTTTTCGGTTGGATTTGGAATTAATGTTGATGCTATGAAATTTTCATTATTTCCTTTTAACCAAAAGCTAACAACAAAGGCTTCTCTGTTACCATCTTTACTCACTATGGAAATTCCTTGAGAAACACTGTCCTCTTTAGAACGTTTCCATATTGTGGGAATTCTTGTTGGATATTCAATTTGATCATTCAGAACCTGTCTAATCATTTCTGCATTTTTTGAAAAGACAAACTCATAACCCCACCAAGCGAAACATAATAAATAGGTTGATTTTAAAATTGCTTTTGTAGTTTTTTGTAAATCTGGTGAAGGAACAAATAGTTCAAGAGATTTTAGCTTTCCGGAATGAAGCTTGACAAGAAATTCTTTTAAATCTTCATTATACTTTTTAGCCTCTTCCTTAAAACTGATAGAAGTAGTGCCTGGAGTGTGCTGTACAATTGCATGAAAAGTTTCTCCCGTTTCTTTATTTTTGACCGTCATCTTAGGGAAAATTGAGCCGTATTTTTTATCAGGCTTAGACCCAAAGTCAATTAGTTTTTGAAGTTCTGCCTCGTATTCTCCGGCTTTATTGTTACATCTCTTACAGGTTATTATTTGAAATTCTCCACCGACTGATTCTGGTGGTAAATGATCGAGTGAGAATTCGGCATTCCCAATTATACCATTCTTTGATTCAGCAAAATAATTTTGTAAACAAAGAGGACAAACATATAAGTGATATGGAGAAAGTATTTTTGTATCCGGAGAAAAAAGCGGAATGCAGTGTTCAATATATTCAAATAGTGTATGACTATAAGTCTTTAGATGATTTCTCCAAATAGGTTCAGTTATTGTCTTAGGAAATATTGTCATTAGAGTTATTTTTAGTAAAATCTAATTTAAAGCAGAGTGTAGCCTATCTGCTTTTTTGTGTCATTAATTCCTGTTTTCTTTTCAAAACGTCTATTTGTAAGATGTTACCCTTAGTAATTTTAGAATGACAAGTAGCGCAAACCATAAGCAAATTTTCCAAATTATTATTTGCTGGATTTTCATCAATGTGATGAATTTGAAAATGGTCAACATCTTCGTTTGGGCAAAATGAACATTTTGAATTCACTTCTTTCTGTAACAGACTTCTTAATTTATTTGGAATATATGGCCTTCTTTTTTTCTTATTTGAAAGATTTTTTGTTGAACTCTTTTCTTCTTGAATTTTTTTAACTTTCAGTTTTGCGATAGTCTTCGCAATCCAGTTTTTAAAATCGTGTGTAATGTCAGGAGCGGAGTGGGGCCAATTATCTTGAATGATATAACTCTTGTTTAACAAACATTCAAGATATAAAATTTGAGTTTCCGTGTCATAATCAGCTATTTCATTAGTTATTCTTGTGGCCTCGTAATAAAGTCTGCCGCCTTCCCACCTTACTTCCTTCCATGTTGATAATTCATACACTTTTGCATTAATTTGATTTTCTATAATTTGATTTATCTCGTCAATCATTAGTGGGTGTCAATTTAAATATAGCCAATGCACAGTCGGCTGTAGCTATTTGGATTCTTGGAAATTAATTTTTCTTACATGCTCAATTGATTCAATAAAATCTTTGTCGATTTCAATATTGTTAATTAAGTTATCAACGAATTTTAAATGTTCTTCTATTACATCTTTCTGGTCACCGGGTATTTTAAAAAAATTTCTTAAAGCTTCAATAACAATTACCTTATTAAAATCTTGTTTTTTATTGAATTCTGCTTTTTTAAGAATCAGTTGTAGCCATATTCCTAAACTGATGCATAAAAAAGAAAAACACATCGACAATTTTATCTCTTCCTCTACATCTGCGCCTATTTTGTCACCGAAAGTTTGTATAAATTTATTCTTTTTCTCTAAAAGAATTTCGAAACACTTCTCAAAGGTGTCAACATATTGCACATGCGCAAATTTATTTCTTATTTCAGCAAAGGTTTGAAATTGCCATATGATTTCTTTGGGAACAAATTTTAAGTCACTTAATAAGTTAACCTTTGCATTAAAACTTAGCGAAGAATTTTTGCTACCTAACGACAATGAGGTGTCAACTTCAATATCTAATAGCATTCCAAGTAAGCTAGCAATTCCTGCTTCGATTGAAACGCCTTTTTCGATAACTAATCCCCTTGTAGTTTGATAGTCCATTATTTTAAAGTATCTATTATTTTATTTACTTTTTTTCTTCTCTTTTACAAACAATCCCGCCGTGTATTTATCGTACAACTCAAATAAAAACTCAATGCGTTTTGTTTCGTTTATAAAGGGTTGTGGGCGGTAACAAAGGTCAACTGCTTTATCTAATTGCTGATGTGCCTTTACCAATGCAGGCGGCATTGTATTTGGATCGTATAAATCCGCCAAACTACTGTTGGGAAATTGTAACCTTGCATCTAATACTTGTTGAGCTGCTTTTTCTACCGTTTCTTTTTGTTTGGCAGTTGGATTCTCTGGCCAAGGATAATTATTGTAAACGATGTCATTTGAATACCTGAAATCACTTTTTATCCTTCCACAAACATACTTTATCCAAGTGTTGTGCATATCAGATATAAGAACTGCAAAATGATAGAGTGAAGCATTTGGTATTGAATTACAACTATCAGCTACGATGTTGTTTTCAGAAAAGAAGCCAAATGGAATATACTTTCGGTTCTCAGATGAATGCCGGGGAAGTAAAACATATTTTGATGTTGGCTGACGATTTTCAGTAAACAGCCCAGGCATCTGCGCCCATTTAACAGTAGCAGCTTTGGTACTTTTTAATCGAAACTGTTTTACGTTTTCAATCCGGTTTAATAGATTAGGACACTTCTTTAATTCAGTTGGATCTGCATTTACCAACCAAAAACACCATCGCTTTTGATTGTGTAAAAATTCTTTAGCACTTATGAAGGGTTTAATAAATTCCTCGGCTTGTGGCTCTAACTTTAAGAATTCATTTTTTTCTTCATCAGTCATTAGCAAATTACCATCGTCTGTTGGTTGACTGCCTTTGAGCATTTCTGGTACATGATTAATTGTTTTCTTACGTGTAGGTATTGCAAAGTCTTTTCCTTCTACTAAATAGGGATTAATATTTTTCGCAGTTACTTCATGCGCCTCGCCTTTGATATCTTCATATTCATAAATCAGTTTTTCATTAGTATCGAAATCGGCAAAACCAATAATCACTACATGAACAGCGGCATTGCCTTTAGCTTCGTTGCCCCACTTAAACGTTCTATGAGCGAAAAGAATTTTAATGTGATATTTATTAAATAATTCGTTCCATAAAATACCAACCTGTTCTCCTTGCGAAATTGAATTGGTACTTACAAAAGCAGTTTTAGTTTTAGGCAAGTCTTTTTCTTCCACCTTGTTTGCTACCTGCATGTATTGCGCTGCTCTTATATACCATGCAGTAACATAATCTAACACACCGGCTCCGTTAACACCTCTAAAAACGATTTCCATATCGTTTTTCTGCGAAGCATTTTGCAAATGCTTACCTATAAACGGGGGGTTACCTAATATATAATGATACCTTGGTTGTTCCTTTTCCCATGGCATAGGCTCTATTAAACTTTGCCAGTCTGTTTGCAACGCATTATCGTTTTTAATGGTTGCACTTTTGCGTAAAGGCAAACGCACATAATACTCACCAAAGGTTTGGCTTACTAATTGGTTCATCTGGTGATCTATTAACCACATGGCAACCTGGGCTATTTGTGCCGGAAACTCTTCGTACTCTATGCCGTAAAATTTATCTACATCAATTTGTACATAAATACTTATATCGGTAATTGCCTGCTGGCTTTTTATGGTTTCTTTTAATTCAATCTTAATTATTTCTATTTCAAGTAAGCGTAGTTCTCTGTAAGCAATAATGAGAAAGTTGCCGCAACCGCAAGCCGGATCGAGAAAGCGGAGCTTGCTTATTTTATCGTGTAGCTTTTTTAAATTGCTGTTATTGGTTTTTGCTTTTTCAAACTCTGCCCAGAGGCCGTCTAAAAACAAGGGTTTGATTAGTTTAAGGATATTTTTTTCGCTGGTGTAATGTGCGCCGAGATTACGCCTTGCTTTTTCGTCCATCACACTTTGAAAGAGGGAGCCAAAGATGGCGGGAGAAATTTTACCCCAATTGAGCAGGCAGCTATCGAGTAATATCTTACGCATTTCGCTGTCGAAACTTGCCAGTGGTTAATTTTCTTCAAAAAGTTTTCCGTTTACATAAGGAAAGGCAGCAAGACTTTCATCGAGATTTTTAAAACGGTTGTCGGGTGCTGTATTTAATATCTGAAAGAGTTCGGCGATAGCTCTTGCAAGGTCGCTGCCGTCTTCATTGGTTTTAAGATCGAGATAATCGTATAAAATCCCTTTTTCAAAAATGTTTGTATCATCGGCAAACAAACAGAATAGCAGGCGAACAAGATATAATTCTAAATGATGGCCTGTGTAACCAATGGCTTTTAATTTGTCGTGCAGCTTACCCATAAGTTCGGCTGCTTCTATATTAACAGGGTCTTGCTCTTTGTAGCTGCGTTTTTGATAACCGGCAATAAAACCAAAGAGACTTACATTGTTTACAAGTTCGTTTAGTTTAAACTCCTGCTGTGTATTTTCTTCAAGATCAAATAAACGGAAACGCTCAAAATCGCTGACGAGAATGTAACGGGGGAGTTCTTTGTCTGTAAGGCCAGGGAAATAGTCTTTTGCCTGCTGATATGCTTTGTCTAAATCTTTGCCCCGGCTTTTATGTTCAATTAATATAGTGCCTTTCCAAAGTAAATCTATGAAGCCGGTTTTATCGTCAATCTTTTTTACCTGCTGTTCAAAAGTGGCTACCCTTCGCCTTGATATTCCAAAAATATTGAAGAAGCCATCCCAAAAAGATTTTGCTTCTGCATCTTCGCTTACTTCGTCTTTCCATTCGTTGCTAAAGGCGGTGGCTCTGCTTTTGATCTCGTTCCAGCTTAAGGGCATAGTTATAACTTATATATTTTGCTAATTTAACTAAATAAATCTTTGCAGGATTACTTTATAAAAATGTGGAAGCTTTCTATTTATTTTTTAGTTTTTGGTTCCGGCAATTCATTAACGGTAATTTTTATTAATTTTCTCAGCCACTCTCTATCGTCCAGTTTTTCTTCAATTAAAAAACTTGGTTTTGCGCCTGGGTATGGTGGTGCCTCTACAACGTCATTTATATATTGTCTTCCCGATTGAGTAGGCTTAATAAATAATTTATTGTCGCAAATAAGCGCAAATAATTTGTTGTCAAAATACAGTCCGTATTCTCCAAACATTTTCTTATAGGTTACTTGCTTTGTAAAACCGATTTGGTCAACAATATAATCTACAAATTTTTGTGCTGATGCCATTTATATTTTACTTTAAATTGAATTCTGGATAATACATAAAACCGATTCCATTCCTGAAATGGGCAAGTGCTTTGCTGTAGCGGCTCACTTGTGTCTATAAGTCTTAGCCCAACTGCTTAGCCTTGGTTCGTGTCTTCACGAACCATTCGCTTTGGTAAATGTTCTAAAAAATAAAAGCGATACAAATTTATTAATCCATTTGCAAAGTATTACAGTGAATTTTACACGAACTTAGCCTTGGTTCGTGTCTTCACGAACCATTCGCTTTGGTACATATTCTAAAAAAAAAGCGATACAAATTTATTAATCCATTTGCAAAGTATTACAGTGAATTTATTTTTTACTCAATAGTAATGCAATAATACGAAAGCAAAGATTGCTGCCAACGGTTCGTGAAGACACGAACCGAGGCGTAGTGAACCGCTAAAGCGGAACACTCATGCGCCAGTGGTGCATAACAAGAAAACAGTATTAATTTTTAGTTGAGGGATGATTTAATGTTTTGTAAAAGCCGCACACTTTTTTCTACATTACCTCCGGTTTCTGCCACCATATTCCTCACAAATAAACTCTCTTCTTTTTGATCAATATGCGATTGCAAAATTTCTTTTAATCGTCCTGAAAGTTTTTCGTTTGCTGCACATATTTTCTTTATTTCCCTGCCAATCACTGTCGCAGATATTTCATCGAGAGCGTCTTCTTTTACATCCTCAGTAAACAAATCATTGTGATTATTAAATATTAAGTCGCCTTGTAAATCCAAAAAATGATCAATAATATTAGCTATATCTCTCGAATCTTTTGTGCGCTGTTCGGGCCTGTCATCGAAGGAAATTAATTTCAATAGTACAATAGAAGGTAATGTGGCAATTTTAAAATTGTGCCCGGTTTCCATTTTAACCTCTTCCGTACCCGAGTCATAAACTTCCCTAAATCCATTTACTTTAATGCTTGTTAATCCTGCACCTGCAAAATTTACAGCATCATCAATTTCTATCTTCCCAAATGGAAGGATATCAACCTGAATACCCGAATTTGTATGCATTACAAATGAATTACCTTTTGAATCAACGAAGTTTTTATTTTCTTTCAGGTATTGTTTTACTGCGTTATAATCTTCAGTACTACCAACCAATACAGCAATGTCTACGTCTTTAGTTTGCCTGAATGATTTGCTTCCTCTTGAATACCATACATCCCGTGCCAGGGCTCCAATTATGTAATAGTCGGTACCGGTAGCAGCAAATGCTTCTTCCAGGGCGTCAAAAGCATCTTTTAAATCTCCTTCTCTTATACTATTTAAATTCATCAATTAAATATTTATCGTAAATCATTTGTGCAGTTTCCTGGCACCTGGGATCATCAGTCAAAATCAGGTCAGCGTAGACAAGCATTGGGGGAACAAGTTTTTCTTTATCCAGCATTTCATCCTTCCAGAATTTTTTATAAAAGTGTAGTGGGCCCTTTTCATCAGGAATAATGGTCCACTTAGTTACCAACGCTGTTTTATTATTGGTATATAAAGTAAGATCCGCTGCTGTTAAATAATTTGTAAGAAGTTCTCCCGCTGGCTCCCCTCCCCACATATCTTCACCAACTTCAACCTTTAGTTTTTGCCAGTTCTGTATTTTATTTTTATCCAAAAATTTATAGGTACCTAATTGCAATGCTGGCCGTAGTATTTCCCGGTACCCGGTTATCCATCTATTGAGAAGTGTATTCTTATTCTGCAGTTTTAATGTTGTAGCATTTACCTGTAAAATAAAGCCGGCTTCCCGAAGGCCTTCAATTACATTTTTAATATTGCCAAGTGCAACGCCTGTAACGTCTGCTAATTTTCGATGGGGCATGTTGATGGCATTCTTATTAAGCAGTAAATAGAAAACAGTCTTCAATCCGGTTTTGGTGAAGGCTCTATTTGTAACCGGTTTTTTTTCTTCCGCCCGTTTGTTTCCATCAATCCAAATTAAATTGGTGCCTGTATTGGCATATATGTTACCCGCCGTATCCAGGTATGCGATCTTCTTTTCCCGGAGTATTTCTTTTAGCTTGGGAAATATATTCTCCGCCACTATCATCAAAGGCTGGTATTTTCCAGCCATTTCAAATATATGGGGAAGCATGTGCTGCCTGAGTTCTTTTTTTACTTTTACAAAAAAGCGAAGGTTTTTAGCATGCATAAACAGGTTTAGTTTCCCATCAAGTTCTTTGTGGGCAGGCTCCCACTGGCCGTGTATTCCCGTTTGCGCTTCAAGGCACTCCAGGGCTATTGCTACTATTTGGTTTTCGTTCATAAATATACCTTGTTCACGTAACGTGAACAATCAAATTTAGTGAACACTGTTGACTCTGCCAAGAAATTGTTCATTTTTATTTCCGGTTCACGGAACGTGAACAAGTTCAGCATAATTAATTCTTTTCGCAAAACTGCTGCCCCGTCAATCAAAAGCTTAGACCCATTTGTAAATACAAACTGTGGAATATAAACTCATTAATATAAACCCCAGTCCGTTCATCTTTAGATAAGTTTGTATGAAATATAATGAAGTAAGTGAAACGAAATTCACTACTGATAACTTACGGTTTTTATATCCGGCACCTGCCAATGAAGAATCATTGTATAGCGTTTTAACAAAGTGATCTCTGCCTTGGTTGGTAAAGACACGAACCCGGGTGGATAAAAAAAAAGAAAGGTTACTCAGTTACCTTAGTATTCTGTACAAAAAAAATCAGGCATTGCTTTAATAAACAAAAAGAATGTCGTAAATTTTACTTCTCTTAAAAGAATTATTTTTATGCATACAATTTCCAGGAGAAGCGTTATTAAAAATATTGCGTTGGGCAGTGCTGCCATTTTAGGCTCGCCCAATAGTTTACTTGCAGGTTGCAGCAGCAAAAAAAATAATAAACTGGGTGTGGCATTGGTGGGCCTGGGTTATTACAGTACCGATCTGCTGGCGCCTGCCCTGCAGCAAACCACCAACTGCTATCTTGCAGGCATAGTAACCGGTACGCCTGCTAAAGCTGCAGCCTGGCAAAAAAAATATAATATCCCTGATAAAAATATTTACAATTATCAAAACTTTGATGAGATAGCCAATAACCCGGCTATTGATGTGGTGTATGTGGTATTGCCGCCATCTATGCATCACGAATATGTGATACGTGCCGCAAAAGCGGGTAAGCATGTGTGGTGCGAAAAACCAATGGCCATAACAGCACAGGAATGCCAGCAAATGATTGATGCATGCAACAGTAATAAAACTACTCTTGCAATTGGGTACCGCCTGCAGCATGAGCCCAACACACAGGCCTGGCGAAAAATTGTAAACCAACAATTGCTGGGCAAAGTAAAGCAGGTAAACTGTGCGGCCGGATATTTTGATGGCCGTACCAATCACTGGAAACAAAATAAAGCTTTGGGAGGCGGTGTGATGTACGATATGGGTGTGTATGCCATACAAGGTGCAAGGTTGGGTACCGGCATGGAACCTATAACCATTCTCTCTGCTAAAACTTTTACCACAAGGCCGGAAATTTATACAAATGGTTTGGATGAAACTGCTGTTGCCACATTAGAATTTCCCGGTGGTATTGTAGCAGATATTAAAACAAGCTTTGGAGAAAATGTAAATTTTCTTGACATCAGTTGCGAAAAAGGAAACATTAACATGGCTCCTTATTCTGCCTATTCCGGTTTAAAAGGCAAAAGTAATTTGGGCGAAATTAATTTTGCGTACGAAGTGCCCTGGCAGCAGGCCAAACAAATGGATGATGATGCAAAATCAATTAAGGAAGGCAAGCCCATGCAGGTTACGGGAGAAGAAGGGTTACGGGATATTAAAATTGTTGAGGCTATTTATAAAGCGGCGGCGTTGGGGCAGGCGGTAAAATTATAGGCTTACTGATTTTGCAAACATAGTTCGGGTTAACACTAACTATTGTCTTTGGTATACAACCACAAAATGTAAAAGTCATTAGGGTTTATTAGCTGCACTAATAATAATTGCTGCGAATACAGTTGCGAAGACTCAAACCGGAGGAAACGCAGTTGGCTACTTTTTACCTTGTTAGTTAATCTTAGCTGCGGTTAAAAACCGCCTGAGCTATTTGTACAAGTGAACTGTCTGCAGCAGTGTGCGGCTAATGGTTAAGTTAAGACTTAAAACTATTAGAATTGAGTTTGACATTTTAGTTTTCTGCAGCTGCTTCCTTTTTCAATACAGTTTTCAAAAATATAAAACCAATTGCTCCTGCAATTAAAGAAGAAATTAGGATTACAAATTTTGCATTATTGATGATGGTTTCATTATCAAATGCAAGTAATGTTATAAATATCGACATGGTAAAACCGATACCGCCTAAAAATCCCACACCAATTACCGACTTCCAATTCATATCATCCGGAAGTTTGCAAATACCCAGCTTAACGGCTAAAAAACTACATACAAAAACACCCAATGGTTTGCCCACAATTAATCCAAGTGCAATACCTAAACTATAGTTTTGTGTAAGTGTTTCACCAATGTTACTACTTAAAGCAATGGCAGTATTTGCCAACGCAAATACGGGCAAAATAATAAAAGCAACCGGCTTGTGCAGGGCGTGTTGCAAAATGTAAGAAGTAGATTTTTCGTCGCCATTTCCAAAAGGAATTGCAAAGGCTACCAACACACCTGTTATAGTTGCATGTACACCTGAGTTAATCATAAAGTACCACATGCCAATACCACCAATAATGTAAGGAAGTAAATTTCTTACCTTAAGCCTGTTCAGCGCCAGCAGTGCTGCAAAAATACCAAGTGCAATAAAGAGGTTTATCCAAAGTAATGTTTTGGTATAAAAAATAGCAATCACCATTATTGCTCCTAAATCGTCAATTACAGCTAATGCTGTTAAGAAAACTTTTAAAGAGGTAGGCACACGGTTTCCCAATAAAGATAAAATGCCTAATGCAAAAGCAATATCGGTAGCCATTGCAATACCTGCACCCGATTGTGTGGCTGAACCAAAATTTAAAAGTAAAAATAATCCTGCTGGTACCACCATTCCACCTAATGCTCCAAACATAGGTAATAAAGCATCTTTAATATTGGAGAGTTCTCCTTTATAAATTTCTCTTTCTAATTCCAGGCCAATCAGTAAAAAGAAAATGGTCATTAGCCCGTCATTAATCCAATGTGCAATGCCGTGACCTGCAAATTGTGTTTGCCAAAATTGATGGTACCCATCTCTAAAACCAGAGTTTGCAAGTAGTAAAGAAATAATGGTACAGGCTATTAATGTAAGTCCGCCAGCCTTTTCGCTGTTAAAAAATGATGTGAAAAGGTTAGTTGCTTTCATTAATGTTCTTTTATAAATTTTATTTTACCAATTGTGTGGCAATTTACAATCTTCTATCAGGTGTTTTCTTAAAGTATAAAAGTATTGTGGAGTTTTTTATAAATGAAGGAAGAATGTGTTTCGGAAACATCTCGTAAGTAATGTCGGTTTAAATTTATGGATTTCTGAAAATATCAGATATCCATCTTTTCCTTGTACGTATATAATAAACTATCAAAAAAACTATTGCTGGTATTAATGTTAATACAAATAATCCTGAAATAGATTGTTTGTATTTTTTAAAATCAATAACAGTCACCTTTCCTTTTGTAAGTTGACTTATGTCATTTGATTTTTTTAATCCAAAAATCCCCCAAAGCTTAGGCTTTGTAAAAATTATTACACTGTCACCGGTTGCAATTTTTGATGTAATATATCCAAAACTGTTTGTACTTATTGATGTAAAATACACTTGTTCAGTATTTAGTTTCAGCAATAACATTTTGGTTGTTTCTTTAAAAAGCAGCTTGTTTTTATTTTTAGTTACTCCACTGTCAATTTTCACCAAGTAACCTGTATGGCGGGTAAGGTTGTTTTGTTCATAATTTTCGTCAGCAATTAAACTAATGGTAAACCAAACAAAAACCATTGACGCTATAAACGCAATTGTGTCCTTGTGAAAGATTAGTTTTATAGTTTGTCTTCTTGTCATGAAGGAATAAAAATTTTTGCATATTGTATAATAAAACATCTTTAATATCCCCATCGTTTCATGATGTCAAAATCTTTTTTTACCGCTTCAAGCGGTGTTTTTTGCTGGTACGATTCCTGCTCCACAATAAACTCAGTAGTGCCGCCCGATTTTTTAAAACTGTCAATAATTTTTTTTATGGGCAGTAATCCCTCACCTAAAATGGAACTTTCGTAATCGCCACCCATCTCGCCTTTGCCGGTAACTTTTATTACATCCTTCACATGCATGCTGGCAAACCTGCCGGGATATTTTTTTAATACTTCCAGCGCCCTGCCGCCTGCGCCGTACATATTGCCTGTATCAATTTGTTGTGTTACTAAAGCGGCATCTGTATTATCTAAAATAATATCATAAATGGTTTTGCCATTTAGTGAATTATTAAATTCAAAATCGTGGTTGTGGTAGCCAAATTGTACTCCCGTTTTTTTGCAGAGTTCACCGCATTTATTAAATACTTCTAAAAAACTGATCAGCCCGTCGTAATCTTTGCGCAGGTTTTCATCAAGCCATGGGCTTATTACATGGCGTTGGCCAACAATGGCTGCATCTTCTATAGTTTGTTTCCAGCTGTCGGTAAAATTGTTGCTGGCTTTATCCCAATGTGTATCTTTTAAAACGGTATGGCCACTGGGCATTTTTAAACCCATGCCATCCAGTATTTTTTTAAATGCAGTGGGGGTGTAGCCATAAAATTTACCGTCAACATAATTGGCGTGCTCTACATTTTTATAACCTATGGCTGCAATTTGTTGTAAGGTGCCCATTGCATCTTTTGCCATGTCATCTCGAACGGAGTACAATTGCACACCTAAATTAGCTTGCGCTGCTTGGGTGCATGCAAAAATATTTTTTGATAGTAACATCGTTCCTGCCAGCGACAGCGAACTGTTTGCAATAAATTTGCGCCTTGATAAATTCATGATTATATAAATTTTACAGTGATAAAATAAATACCTGATTATCCCTTCTCTTTTTTTAGTTGATATATTGGTTTCTTTTATTTAAACTTTTATTCTTTGTGATTGACACACTATTGAAATTTTAAATAATCAACAGTAACTGCGCCGTCTCCGCTGAAACAGCATTTTTAAATTGTTTCTAAATCAATTTCAAACAAACAGCAATTGGGTTCTGTTTGATAATGCCCCGGAAGATTTGCTGTATCTGTTAATTCAAATATACCTAAAAATGCAAACCCTGCCGAAGTGTAATGCTCAATCAGTTTTGTATTATTTCCCAATGTGTCTAACCTCACAAAACGTTTACCTTTTTGTTGTGCATATTTTTTACCCCATGCAGTAATGCTGTCTATATACCTGTTTCCCCGTAATGTTGCATTGGTGCATATGCGGTGAATATAAATGGAATCATTCCTGTCCTTTTCTCCCCAAATTTCTTTGTCGGCAAAAGTAATTGCACAGTTACAGGCAATCACATTATCTGTTACTATTTTCCATTGTCTTTGTTCCTGTATTTCTTTTTCAATAAAAGATTTTTCAAAATATGGCCATACCACCATTTTCTTTTGCGTTTGCAGGTTTCTTGCTGCTTCGTAAAGGGATAAAATCGCATCTACGTCTCCTGGTAAACAATTGCTGATTTCCATGTGCTGGTTTATTTTTTAATTGATCACAATATTACAATTACACGCTACCGAAGATAAAAGAGAACAGTTGCAAAATAACCGGAGCGGAGCAAAAACAATTGAGATATAAATTTGAGAAAATGTTGATGGCATGATAATTAGATTTTGGTTTTTGCGCTATCACCCCTTCGGGGTTTTGTAAAACAATTTACTACTTTACTATAATAATTGCAACCCTTCGGGTTTTAGATCAGCACCTAAAAATTTTATTATCCCTTTTCTCCTGTACTTCCTTCCAAATATGACGCACTTTTTTCTGCTATTCTATTTAACCCACAGTTTCATAAAATTAATTATTTGCTAAAACAATTCTGCATTGCAAACAGTAATCATCTCCACTATTATCCAGTGTTGCACTATTGCCATTTTTTTCACTCATGATGCATTTATCGTTGGGGCAATGCTGTAAACCAAGGTTATGTCCAACTTCATGAATGATTACATTTTTAAGTCTTCTGTTAAAAATAGCTGTATCAAGGGTATTGAATCTGTAATCTGAAATAACCGCTGCATTTCCGGGATGATAACCGATGCCTAAAATATTTTGATCATAATAAGATGATATTTTATGTTCTTTTAGGGTGAAAAGGGGTTGGCTGGTTAACCCAATAACTTCAATAATACTGTCGTTTCTCAACTTTGATAAAAAAAATAAAATTGAGTCTGCATTGTATTGGTGTACAACCGTATCAAAATAATTCTCAGGCAGGCTTTGTGGTTGTAAAATAATTACACGTTTACTATAAAAAAGAGAAATTGATGCAGCAGCATATTTCAACTTTTCTTCATTGTAATTATTAAATGGTTGAAATGCGATGATTTGATTTTGCTTATCATTGTTTAATGAGAGTCCGGGATATCTTTTGCAGCCCGATACAATTATCGTTATTAATAAAAAAAGTACAATCGGTTTCATACTACCATATTTAATTTTTTATTTTTCCATTAAACCCTTCCTTATTTGACCCACAAACCACTCCTTAAAATTTATCACTAGTGCCAAACGGTTTATGAAAACACCACTCTTTTGTGGCTGAAGATTTGTTCCGTATCAGCTACATCAGTAACCCTCATTTTGCCATCATCAGCAACTAATTTCAACTGTCCGATTTTTTCGGACAGTTCACTTCCTTCCTTTTTTAGTTTTGCTTTCAGGTCGTTCCAATATTTTCTTGGCCTGTCGGTACCTGTTAATATTTCTATTACATCAATAATAGATAAATACCATTTCTCCTGCTCTTCATCCCAAATGGTACACACTTTTTTATCCTCAAATATTTTAATGATGTTTTCTTTATTCATTGATTAATTTTTTTCTTGTACCAATTATTTTTGGTTTTTTATTTTTCTTTCAATCCCTTCCTCATCTCCTCCACACACCACTCCACAAAATTTATCACCTGGTCTTCTACCGGTGCATAAGGGCCGGGGCGGTAGCCGTTGGTTTCTATTCCTCTAAAATTATTTTCACAAAGTTGGCCGTCCTGATCGCCTGTAATTTCCCAAAATTGTGTAAGTCGGTTTACATCATAATCTTTTCCTTCCACAGCATCAGCATCTACCAGCCAGCAAAATTCTACATCGGTTGTAGATGCAGTAACAGCAGTTACCCTCATCGTCCATATATAATCACTCACGGCATCCATCCAAAAGTTGGGATAATTTACAAGGCCAATAACTCCTGCATCGTAATCTTTGTGCATACCCATGGGGATGGAAATCTTTTTCCCATCAAGGCTGTAACTTTCTACACCAGGCCGCAGCGGGTAACGCACGGCGTAAGTGGTAGTGCCGGCAGTTACTTCAACCAATTCTGTAGCCAGATCTTTTTCATTCCAAACTTTTTGTTTTGCTGCGGTAAGTACATCAGTATCTTCTCTGAGGTTGGCGCCAATAACGGCACTGCAGTATTCGGGATGTGCACCACCGCAATGATAACATTCTCTAAAATTTTCTGCCACCAGTTTCCAGTTGGCCCTTAAGGTATAATTTTTTATGGCCGCAACTTTTGCATCATTAATTTTATAAGGAGCTAAAAACGGTGCTAAACTTTTTTTGATGGAAGTAAAATCAGGAGCATTTTCAGCCAGGCAAATAAATATTAATCCTTCAACCAATTGTGCATGCACCGAACGTAAATTAAATTCGTCTTTACAAAAATCATCAGGCATCATCCGTGCATTTAATAAAGTGCCATCTTTATCATACACCCATTGATGATAAGGGCAAATTAATTTTGGTGCATTGCCTTTTTGCTCCAAACAAATTGCAGAACCACGATGTGCACAGGTGTTGTAATGTGCATACACTTCGCCTTTATTGCCACGGATAATAATGATGGCATCTTTTTGCAGGTTGTATATAAAAAAATCGCCGGGCTTTGGTATTTGTGCAGTGTTACCGGCATACAGCCAGTTTTTTTGCCAGATATGCTGCCATTCAAAATTCAATATATCATCGCTGGTATAAAACGGTTGTGCTAAACTAAAACCCTGTTGATGCCTGGTAAGTAATGCTGCTATTTCCAAATGATTCATGTAATAATTTTTGCAGAGGTAAATATACTTTTTAATTGATGTATTTTATTTTTTCTGGAATGAAAAAACAAAAATTATGTACCCCTTTTAAGTGGTTGTGGTTAATTTTTTATACCTTTTGAAGGTATGAAAAAAATATTCCAATGCAGCTTTCTGGTTTTGCTGATGCTGTACAGTTGCAGCATAGTTACTGCTCAGCCTTTTTACGAAGATATACAGGCATTTAAAAAACAGGACTCTATATCCTTTCCACAAAAAAATGCCATTCTGTTTGTGGGCAGCTCCTCCTTTACCAACTGGAAAGATGTACAAAATTATTTTCCACAATTTACTATTGTCAATAGGGGATTTGGGGGCTCATCTATCTCTGATGTAATACGGTATGCGGATGATATTATTTTCCCGTATCAACCCAAACAAATTGTAATTTATTGCGGGGAGAATGATTTGGCAGGCGCTGATTCGGTTACGGGCAAAATGGTATTGCAGCGTTTTGTGCAATTATTTAATTTAATAAGAAATAAAATGCCTGCTGTGCCGGTAGCTTTTATTTCTTTAAAGCCCAGCCCCAGCCGCTGGCAGCTGAATGACAAAATGATTGAAGCAAATACATTAATAAAAAAATACCTGCGCAAAAAAAAGAAAACCAGTTTTATTAATGTGTATCATAAAATGCTTGGCGCAAATGGCACACCCATTAAAGCAATTTTTTTAGAAGATGATTTACACATGAATGCAAAGGGCTATGCCATCTGGCAAAAAATTATTGAACCATATTTAAAAAAATGATGACGCTGATGGCTGTAAAAATAATAACCTGCGTTTACTTTTTATTTTTATCCACCCATACTCTTGCTCAACATAAAATTCAGTTAACCTCGCCTGATGGCAATATTGTTTTTACAATAAGTGCCAACCAAACTGTTCCTGCATATTCTATAAGCTATAAAAAAAACATACTCATACAAAACTCATCCCTTAATGTTGATATAGAAGGAATGGGATTGCTGCAAAAAGCTTTCATCACAAAATCATCTGCCGCTAAAGAAATAAATGAAAATTATACATTGGCCATTGGCAAAGCAAGCCGGGTAAACAACCATTACCGGCAAACCATTATTTCTTTACAGGATAAAATAAATGCAGCATTTAAGATTGATATTGAAATAAAAGTTTTTAATGATGGCCTTGCATTTCGTTATCTTTTCCCCAAACAAAAAGAGAAAACATCTTTTATTTTACTGGATGAAAAAACTGATTTTAAATTTACAAGTGATCCAATAGTAAAAGCTTTACCGCTGCCCAACTTTACTTCATCCCACGAAGGGTTTTATATTACCACTCCTTTAAGTACATTAAAAGAAGACTCCTTGCTGGATATGCCTGCGCTTTTTCAATTTGCCAATAAAACATTTATGGCTATTACCGAAGCTGCATTGTTGGATTATGCCGGAATGTATTTGATAAAAAGAAATGGGATATTAACAAACCAGCTTTCACCATTACCCAATCAAACGGGTATAAAAGTAAAAGCAACATTACCGCACAAAAGTCCGTGGCGTGTATTTTTAATAAGTGATAGAATTGGTGCATTGATAGAATCCAATATCATCACCAGTTTAAATGAGCCATCAAAAATAAAAGATGTGAGTTGGTTAAAACCTGGCACTACAACTTTCCCCTGGTGGAACGGCACTATAATTCCAGACAGTATTAAAGGCGGTAATAATTTTGAAACCAATAAATATTATATTGATTTTTGTGCAGCCAATAATATAAAATATCATACCGTGGTGGAGTATGGCGGGCACGAATGGTACAGCAATGATGGTGAAGGTTACCAACCCGGAAAAAATGTGGACATTACAAAACCTGTTGATGGGTTGGATATGAAACGCATTTGTGATTATGCAAAATCTAAAAATGTAGGCGTAAGAGTATGGACACACTGGAAAGCCCTGTATCCAAAGCTGGACGAAGCTTTTAAAATTTTTGAACAATGGGGTCTTAGTGGCTTGATGGTAGATTTTATGGATAGAGACGACCAGGAAATGGTAAACATTCAAACCGAAATTTTACAAAAAGCAGCAGCACATCATTTACACATACAATTTCATGGCGCTTATAAACCAACTGGTCTTCATCGCACTTACCCCAATGAATTTACAAGAGAAGGCGTGATGAATTATGAGTATGATAAGTGGGATAAACTGGTAACACCAAATATGGATATTGAAATTCCATTTACAAGAATGCTGGCGGGCAGTACCGATTATCATCTTGGAGGTTTTAACGCTTTGCCTGTTGAAAAATTTATTGCACAAAACAGTAAGCCTTATGTAATGGGCACACGCTGCCACATGCTGGCCATGTATGTGGTGCTGGAAAATTACCAGGGAATGGTTTGCGATTATCCTGATGCGTATATTGGGCAACCGGGTTTTGAAGTTTTACAAAACATGCCTGTTATTTGGGATAAAACAAAAGTGCTTGAGGCAGAAGTGGGAAAATATATTTCCATAGCAAGAAGAAAAAATGACAGTTGGTATATTGGAACCATTACAGACAGCAGCGCAAGAAAAATAAATATCAATCTCAATTTTTTACCTGCAGCAAAATATGAAGGGGTAATGTACAGTGATGCCCCCGACACCAATAAAAATGCCAATGTTCTTACAAAAACAAATATAATTGTTGATAAAAATAAAATTATACCCATATCATTAGCCGCAGGTGGTGGTAATATTGTAATATTGAAAAAGATAATTAAATATAAAACAGGATTATGAAAAGAAAATACATGCTGGTTGTTGCAATTTTAATTACACAATTTGCAATGGCACAAAATAACGATGCAAAAATGAAACCCTTCATTGATGCATTGATGAAAAAAATGACGCTGACAGAAAAATTAGGTCAGCTGAATTTACCAGGCAGCGGCGATATTGTTACCGGCCAGGCCAGCAGCAGTGATATTGGCAAAAAAATTAAGGAAGGAAAAGTAGGCGGCTTGTTTAATATTAAATCGGTTGCAAAAATAAAAGCTGTACAAAAAGTAGCAGTAGAAGAAAGCCGTTTAAAAATTCCGATGATATTTGGTATGGATGTGATACATGGATATCAAACTACATTCCCTATTCCTTTGGCATTATCATGTACCTGGAATATGCAGGCGATAGAACAAAGTGCACGGATAGCCGCAGTTGAAGCAAGTGCCGATGGTATTAACTGGACGTTTAGCCCCATGGTGGATATTGCCCGTGACCCACGCTGGGGCCGCATTGCAGAAGGTAATGGCGAAGATGTTTACCTCGGCAGTCAAATTGCAAAAGCAATGGTTAAAGGTTACCAGGGCAATGATCTTACCAAAAATAATACCATCATGGCCTGCGTAAAACATTATGCCATGTATGGTGCTTCCGAAGCAGGAAGAGATTACAACACCACCGACATGAGCCGTCAGCGAATGTATAACGAATACCTGCCGCCCTATAAAGCTGCAGTTGATGCTGGTGCAGGAAGTGTGATGGCGAGTTTTAACGAAGTGGATGGCATACCGGCAACAGCCAGTAAATTTTTAATGACGGATGTGTTGCGCAAACAATGGGGCTTTAAAGGTTTTGTGGTAACTGATTACACTGGCATAAATGAAATGATAGATCATGGAATGGGAGATTTGCAAACGGTATCGGCGCTGGCTTTAAATGCAGGCATCCATATGGATATGGTTGGCGAAGGTTTATTAACCACGATAGAAAAATCTTTAAAAGAAAAAAAAGTTACCCTGCAGCAAATAGACAATGCCTGCCGGTTGGTGCTGGAAGCAAAATATAAATTGGGGTTATTTACTGACCCTTATAAATACTGTGATGAAAACAGGGCGAAGACGGAAATTTTTACAGCAGCTAACAGAAAAATTGCAAGGGAGATTGCAACAGAAAGTTTTGTGCTCCTAAAAAATCAAAATAATTTATTACCATTAAAAAAATCTGCTACCATTGCGTTGATTGGCCCATTGGCAAACACTAAAGAAAATATGCCGGGTACATGGGCAGTAGCAACTGATTATTCAACACCCATTTCTTTATTGGCAGGATTAAAAAATAAACTGAGCGCCAATGCCAATATTATTTATGCCAAGGGAAGCAATTTAGATGAAGACAGTGTGTTTGAAGAACGTGCCGGTATGTTTGGCAAAGAAACATACAGGGATAAACGCAGTACTGAAATAATTTTCGCCGAAGCATTAGAAGCTGCCAGCAAAGCCGATGTAATTGTTGCTGCATTAGGAGAAAGCGCCGAGATGAGTGGCGAAAGCAGCAGCCGCAGCGATATCAGCATTCCAAAAACACAACAGGATTTATTAAAGGCATTATTAAAAACTGGTAAGCCTGTTGTGTTGGTTTTGTTTGCAGGCCGGCCAATGACAATTAAATGGGAGAGCGAAAATGTTCCTGCTATTTTAAATGTTTGGTTTGCCGGTACCGAGGCAGGCGATGCCATTGCCGATGCACTATTTGGCGATGCGGTTCCTTCAGGAAAGTTAACTACTACCTGGCCGCAAAATATTGGACAGGTGCCATTGTTTTACAATCACAAAAATACTGGCCGTCCATTACCAGAAGGTAAATGGTTTCAAAAATTCCGCAGCAATTATTTAGATGTAAGTAACGAGCCCGTTTATCCTTTTGGTTATGGATTAAGTTATACCAATTTTACTTACAGCGATATTAAATTAAGCAACACTTCATTAAAAGGCAATCAAACCTTAACCGCCTCCGTTACTTTAACCAATGCAGGAAAATATGATGGGGCAGAAGTGGTGCAGTTATACATTCGGGATGTGGTGGGCAGTGTAACCCGGCCGGTAAAAGAATTAAAAGGGTTTCAAAAAATTATGCTGAAAGCAGGGGAAACAAAAACTATTTCATTTACTATTACCCCCAACGATTTAAAATACGATTGGGAAGCCGGAGATTTTGAAATAATGATAGGTGGTAATTCCAGAGATGTAAAAAAAGGAAAAGTAAATTGGAGTAAATAGTTTTTTGAGCCGGGCGGGAGGAATGCTATTTGGCTGCAGTGGCGTCGCACTCTTGTACATTTTTTCTTTATTGAGCTTTTATTATGTTTTGCTTTAAATTCATTTTACTGTCAGCCTGAGCATGTCGAAGGCGGGATGGTGATAAAAGAAGGATCGTGTATATTAACCCGCCTTCGACAAGCTCAGGCTGACAACTTTTAGTTTATTATCACAAATAAAATATATCATGAAAAAAATTATCCTCTTCTCAATTCTCTTTTTTTCTGCCATCAGTTTTAATTATGCACAGGATAAATCACTCTATCAAAAACATAGTTTCATAAATGGCACCGATACTTTGCCTTACCGTTTATTACTGCCCGAAAATTATGATGCATCAAAAAAATATCCTTTGATACTTTTTTTACATGGCGCCGGTGAAAGAGGTAATGACAACGAAGCGCAACTTGTGCATGGCAGCAGTTTATTTCTGCGTGACAGCATCCGAAAAAAATATCCTGCCATTATTCTTTTTCCGCAATGCCCCGCTAAAAGTTTCTGGAGTAATGTTGCCATAAAAAATAATGCAGCAGGCAAAAGAGAATTTACTTTTCAAACCGGTGGCGCACCAACTATTGCAATGGATCTGTTGCAGCAGTTGCTTTCTCAAACCATAAAAAAATATAAGGTTATCAAAAAACAAATTTATGTTGGCGGACTTTCTATGGGTGGCATGGGTACTTTTGAAATTGTAAACCGCAATCCAAAATTGTTTGCTGCTGCTTTTCCCATTTGCGGTGGGGCAGACAGCAGTGCAGCGCCAAATTTAAAAAAAGTAAGCTGGTGGGTTTTTCATGGTGCAAAAGATGATGTGGTGTTACCGGTATATTCGGAACGAATTGTAAATGCATTGCAAAAAATAAATGCCAAAGTAAAATTTACCTTATATCCCGAAGCCAATCATAATAGTTGGGACAATGCTTTTGCAGAACCTGATCTGATGCCATGGTTATTCTCTACTAAAAAATAAATAATGAAATTTAAAAAAATTGTTCCGGCCTTTTTGTGTGTAATTTTTTGTATAAATATTTATTCAGCAGCCATTGCTCAAAAAACTATTGATGCAAAAGTAGATTCGGTTTTAAAACTGATGACGCTGGATGAAAAGATTGGGCAGATGAACCAATACAATGGCGATTGGGAAGCCACCGGCCCCATAACCAACGATGGAGATAAACAAAATCAAATTCGCAAAGGCATGGTGGGTTCTATGCTTAATGTTACGGGAGTTAAGCATACTACTGCATTGCAACAAATGGCCATGCAGTCCCGTTTAAAAATTCCACTATTATTTGGGCAGGATATTATACATGGCTATCGCACTATTTTTCCTATTCCGTTAGCCGAAGCAGCAAGCTGGGATTTATTTGCTATTGAAAAAAGTGCAAGAGTTGCAGCCATTGAAGCAAGCGCCGTTGGTGTGCATTGGAGCTTTGCACCCATGGTAGATATTAGCCGTGACCCACGCTGGGGAAGGGTTATGGAAGGTGCAGGCGAAGATCCTTTTTTAGGAAGCGTTATTGCTAAATCAAGAGTACAGGGTTTTCAAGGCAATGGATTGGGCAATACCGATGCAGTAATGGCATGCGCCAAACATTTTGCAGCGTATGGTGCGGCTGTGGGTGGCCGTGACTATAATGCTGTTGATATGAGCTTACGTCAATTGCACGAAGTTTATTTACCGCCTTTTAAAGCAGCACTTGATGCAGGTGCCGCAACATTTATGAATTCGTTCAACGATTTAAATGGTGTGCCGGCAACTGGTAATAAATATTTGCAAAGAGATTTATTAAAAGATCAATGGAAATTTAAAGGCTTTGTAGTAAGCGATTGGGGAAGCGTGGGAGAGATGATTAACCATGGCTATTCAAAAAATAATTACGAAGCTGCCATGCACGCCACCAACGCCGGCAGCGATATGGATATGGAAAGCAGGAGCTACATTCAGCATTTAAAACAATTGGTAAAAGATAAAAAAGTTAACGTTGCAGTAATTGATGATGCCGTAAAAAGAATTTTAAAAAAGAAATTTGAAATGGGATTGTTTGCTGATCCTTTTAAATTCAGCAATGCCGCCAGAGAACAGCAACAATTTAATAATGCAGCACATTTGCAGGCATCGCAAACTATGGCCGAAAAAAGTATTGTGCTGTTGAAAAACAACAATCAATTATTGCCTTTATCTAAACAAACAAAAAACATTGCATTGATTGGCCCTTTTGTAAAAGCAGTAAGAGATAATTTAGGTTTTTGGAGTTACAGCTGGCCCGATGATACCGCAAGAGTGGTAACATTGTATCAGGGCATACAAAATAAAGTTAGCAGCTCTACAAAATTATTATACGCTAAAGGTTGCGACATTGATGATCAAAATAAAAATGGTTTTGAAGAAGCAATAGCTGCCGCAAATAATGCGGATGTAATTATTATGAGCATGGGAGAAGCCAGCAACTGGAGCGGCGAAGCTAAAAGCCGCAGCAATATTCATTTACCCGGCGTGCAGGAAGAATTAATTAAAGCCATGCAGGCAACCGGTAAACCTGTTGTAGTTTTATTAAATGCAGGCCGCCCATTAATTTTTAACTGGACGGCAGATAATGTGCCCGCAATTTTATACACCTGGTGGCTGGGTACAAAAGCAGGAAATGCTATTGCAAATGTTTTATTCGGCGATTATAATCCTGCTGCAAAATTACCGATGAGTTTTCCCAGAACCGAAGGACAAATTCCTGTTTACTATAATCATTACAACACCGGCAGGCCTGCAGCAAACGATAGTGATGTAAATTATGTTTCTGCTTATATCGATTTGCCCAACAGTCCCAAATTTTGTTTTGGTTATGGATTGAGTTATACCAGTTTTAATTACAGCGCTGTCACTTTAAATAAAACACAATTAAAAGCAGCCGAAAAATTAGAAGCAACAATTACCATCACCAACACCGGCAATTACGATGGCGAAGAAGTAGTACAATTGTACATAAGAGATATGGTAGCTTCTGTTGTGCGCCCGGTAAAAGAATTAAAGGGTTTTCAAAAAATATTTTTAAAGAAGGGAGAAAGCAGGGTAGTGAAATTTTTAATTAGTGTTGATGATTTAAAATTTTATAATAATGAATTGAAATATGCGGCAGAGCCCGGCAACTTTAAAATATTCATTGGTACAAATTCTGCAGAAGTAAAAGAAGCCGGTTTTAGTTACAATAAATAATCTTTACTGAATTTTGGGTTTAATAAATTATTTTGCATCATGCCATTATATGCTGTTATCATTCTTATTATATTCATTACCGGTTACATTGCCATTGCATTTGAGCACCCTTTAAAAGTTAACAAAGCAGCATCTGCTTTAATAACGGGTGTTCTTTGCTGGACGGTTTATATCATCAGCAGTGAAGAGGTTAATGCTGTAAATGAATCATTATTACATGGCTTTGGAGATATAGCTTCTATTTTATTTTTTTTACTGGGTGCCATGACGATTGTCGAACTTATCGATTCTCACAACGGCTTTGATATCATTACCCAAAAAATTACTACAACCAGTAAAAAAAAATTGTTAATCATTATTGCAACAATAACTTTTTTTCTCTCTGCATTGCTTGATAATTTAACTACCGCAATTGTAATGACATCGCTTTGCATAAAATTATTGAGTGATAAAGAAGACCGGCTTTGGTTTGCGGCTATAATAATCATTGCTGCAAATTTAGGCGGCGCCTGGTCACCATTGGGAGATGTAACCACCACCATGCTTTGGATAGGCGGGCAGGTAACGGCACTTAATATTATCTATACGCTTTTTATTCCATGCATTATTGCCTGCATTATTCCAGTATTGATTGTTGCAAAAAAATTTAAAGGTAAAAATTACCAGCCCGTTACTGTTGCCGAAACTTCATCAAGGCAAAAAAGTGAGGGCAAAATTATTCTATTCAGCGGCATTGGTTTTTTACTTTTTGTACCGCTGTTTAAATCACTTACGCATTTACCACCTTTTATGGGTATGCTATTGGCATTGGGTTTAATGTGGGTGATCACCACCATAATTCATAAAGATAAAAAAGCAAATTATGCAGAACAATATACTGTAGCCCGTGCCTTACAAAAAATTGATACGCCAAGTATTTTATTTTTCCTCGGCATATTATTAGCCGTTGCTGCACTGCAATCAACAGGCCTGCTTAAAAATTTAGCTGTTGCATTAAATAGTCAACCCTTAAAAACCCAATTTAAATTTAAAGGATTAATCTGGTAATAATATTTTGTTTCGATTAAGTGCAAAAGTGTTTTTAAAAAA
>JAYURK010000216.1:0-7974 GCA_043756235.1 Ferruginibacter sp.
TTTATAAAAAGGATAAGGGCCAAACCAATATTCAAATGCTTTCATCATACGTGGCGCATCTGTAAAATGTGTTTTTGCTTTTTCAAGATTTTCCTGCAGTACCCAATAATCCATATCAAGGTCTCCATTTTCTCCTTTATATATTTCGTTAAAGTGGGCATACTTACCAATGTAGGGCACAATATTATAACTGTTGATGGGAGAGGTAACGGCCCAATTGTAAGTTGCCGTGCCATCGTTATTATTTATTTTACCACAAAATCTTCCGTTGCCTACACAAGTTAAACTATCTGGTATGGTGATATGCATTGCTGCACTGTCGGGTTCATCGGCCTGGTGATCTTTACACGGGTACCAAACGCTTGCCCCCAAACCCTGGCAGGCAACACTTACCCACGGACTGCTATCTGCACTTTTTTTCCAGATCAATCCACCATCCCATGGCGGACGGCGGGCAATAGTGGGTTTGCCGTGGTAGTAAATAGTTATGTAGTTTATAGTTTGTGGTTTGTAGTTGGGTGCAGAAAAAAAATAGGCATTACCTTCTTTTTTAAAATCAGCTTTATAAAGTGTAACTCCAATAGACAACTTTGTCATACCTGCTTTGTTATTAGAATACGGAAAGCTATATTGAATGCTATCTAATATCATGGGCTCCTGCAAATCAATTTGCATTCGATTACCTTTTTTCAAAGGTTTGAATTGAACAACATTCCACCCACTAATCGTACTATCCTCAATATTTATCTTCACATGCAAATCATATTTCAATACATCCCACCAATCTCTTGTGGGGCCATAAGTACCACGTAAAGTATCAGCATGCGTAAAAGCTTTTTGCTTTTTTAATGGCTGCGCCGGGGAATGGATAATTGAAAAATGAATAATGGATAATGCTGTAAAAATTTTAACAGCTTTTGTTATATTCAACATCTTTTTAGTGGGTTTGTTTTTGATTGCATAAATTTATGACGAATATATTGAACTATGCCTGTAAAACATTTCCATTCATCATTAAACGGGATACTCCCAAAATTAAAAATATTTGCCTTCGGCAAAATTGGTTTTTGCCACAGAGAACACAGATTTACACAGAAAAATACAATTGCAGTACTACAGAAATATCCATTATCCATTATCACATTATCCATTATACTTCTTTCTTGCAACGCTCATAAACATGCTGATAAAAAAATATTTCGCTACAACGAAAGCAGTGGACTGGCTTCTCTGGATCCTGCATTTGCAAAAAATAAACAGGTAATGTGGTCGGTACACCAGTTGTACAATACTTTAATTGAAATTGACAGCAATATGCAAATGGCACCATCGCTGGCAAAGCGCTGGGATATTAGTAAAGACAATTTGGTATTTACTTTTTACTTAAGGAATGATGTTTTTTTTACCGATGACGCATGTTTTGCAAACGGTAAAGGCCGCAAACTTACAGCGCAGGATGTGGCATACAGTTTTAGAAGAATTACAGATAAAAATACCGCCAGCCCGGGGGCGTGGATCTTTAATAATAGGGTTGATAGTGTGAATGGATTTACTGCTATCAACGATTCTGTTTTTCAATTAAAATTAATACGGCCTTTTCAATCTATATTGGGCATATTGAGTATGCAATATTGTTCTGTTGTTGCTAAAGAAGCTGTGGAAAAATATAAAAATGATTTCCGCCGCCACCCGGTGGGCAGCGGGCCTTTTAGTTTTGTGGCTTGGGAAGAAGGACAGGCATTGGTGTTGAAAAAAAATGAAAATTATTTTGAGAAAGATACCGCAGGAAAACGTTTGCCTTATCTGGATGGGATTAAAGTTTCGTTTTATGACAGTAAGGCTACAGAGTTTTTGGAGTTTCAGCAAAACCGTTTAGATTTTATTGATGATATTGATCCTTCTTTTAAAGATGAAATGCTTACCAAAACCGGTAACCTTAAAAAAATATGGGAAGGGAAAATTGAATTGCAAAAGCAACCTTATCTCAACATAGAATATCTGGGCATTTTGGTAGATGAACAAAATGAATTGGTAAAAAAATCTCCACTGCGGTTACAAAAAATAAGGCAGGCCATTAATTACGGTTTCGACAGAAGAAAGATGATGCTGTATTTACGTAACTCCATTGGCATTGCTGCCGAAAGTGGTTTTGTGCCCTGCGGTTTACCTTCTTTTGATTCTGTAAATGTAAAAGGGTATCAATACAATGTTGCTAAAGCAAAACAACTATTAGCAGAAGGCGGTTATGCCGATGGAAAAAATTTGCCGGAAATAAAATTACTTACGATCCCTATTTATGGTGATTTAGGAAATTACATTGCCAACGAGTTAAGGCAAATTGGCATTAACATACAGGTTGAAGTAATACAAAAAAGTTTATTGCTGGAGCAAACTTCAAAAAGCCAGGCCCTTTTTTTTCGTGGCAGCTGGATAGCTGATTACCCCGATGCAGAAAATTACCTGAGTGTTTTTTACAGTAAAAATCCTGCGCCACCCAATTACACCCGCTATAAAAATGCCGCTTATGATTTGTTGTACGAAAGATCTTTATCAGAAAAAAACGACAGTCTCAGGTACAAATTATACCAGCAAATGGATAGAATAATTATTGCCGATGCGCCGGTGGTGCCGCTTTGGTACGATATGGCCATTCATTTGGTGCATACTAATATTAAGGATTTTCCCGCCAACAGCCTTAACCTTTTAGAATTAAGAAGAACAAAAAAAAGGTAGGACAAAATTCTTTAATTTTTGGAAAAATGTCTATCTTTGGAAAAAGAAAATAAAATGAGTGCCAATAAAGTTTACAAGCAATACAAAAATTATCTGGAAGATGCAGAGCAAAGCATTATTGCAGAACCTGAGGCCATATATGCTACCTCTTTTAATGATATGATTGCCGTGGCCAAGTACGATAAAGATTTTGCTGCAGATCTTTTAGATATTTCTTACAAAACAATTACACGTTATCAAAAAGAACAAAAAAAATTGAGCCCTTTACAAAGTGAGTATATTTTAAAAACTATTGTGTTGTATAATAAAGGCGAAAAGGTTTTTGGTTCAAACGAAAGTTTTACAAGGTGGTTACATAAACCTGCCTTTGGTTTAGGAAATCGTATTCCTTATTCGTTTATCACCACTGTAACCGGGATCAATTATATTATAGATGAACTCAATCGTATAGCACACGGAGATTTAGCATAAATTATGAATGTTTTCCGAATTACAAAAGAAGCCTACAGTACTCATTTAACTGCAAGCGGTTATCCGGCACGGTGGAATACCAAAGGCACTTTTGTAATTTACACTGCCGAAAGCCGGTCGCTGGCTTGTTTAGAAAATTTGGTACACAGAAGCGGGGAAGGTGATAATGCTTTGTACAAAGTAATGGTGATTCAAATTCCTGATACCTTAAAAGTTGAAACAATCGCCTTAAGCAATTTAAAAAACGATTGGAAAAAAGTTGAAAATTATTCCTATTGCCAGGCTTTTACTGCAGGTTGGATTACAGGCAAAAAAACAGCTGTTTTAAAAGTGCCATCTGCTATTATAAAAAACGAATACAACTTTTTAATAAACCCCAATCATCCTGATTTTAAAAAAATAAAATTAGTAAACACCGAAGATTTTATTTTTGATAACAGGTTTTGATTTAAGGAGTTTGCTTTTTCAATTTATCTTTAAACACCTTCTCAAATTTTTCTAACTTAGGCCTTATCACAAACTGGCAGTAACCCTGGCTGGTATTATTGTTGTAATAATTTTGATGATAGGCTTCTGCGGGATAAAAAACAGTCATAGGTTCCAGTGTGGTAACGATGGGATTTTCCCAGGCACCACTTTTATCCAGCTCGGTTTTATACTTTTCCAACAATGTTTTTTCTTCGGCATTTTTATAAAATACTACACTTCGGTATTGTGGACCGGCATCGGCGCCCTGGCGGTTTAATGTGGTAGGGTCGTGTACCTCCCAAAAAACTTTCAACAATTCATCGTAACTTATTTTTGCAGGGTCGTACAGCACTTGTAAACATTCGGCATGGCCGGTAGTTTTACTGCAAACTTCTTCGTAAGTGGGATTTTTTACATGCCCGCCGCTGTAGCCGCTGGTAACTTTTTCTACACCTTCCAGTTGTTGAAAAATGGCTTCGGTACACCAGAAGCATCCGGTACCAAAAGTTACTGTATCCAAACCGGGTTTGGCAGCAATATCATTATTTGAAGTAGTCATGATTTTATTGTTGCTTTTAATATTTACCGCATTATCTTTTTGTGCACAGGAGGTTAAGCCTGCAAAACTGATGATGGATAAAAGGAATGATTTAAGCATTTTATTTTTTATCTATTTACGCAAAGTTATTTTACTTAGTTTGCAAAACAATTTTTGGTTAAAGAAGTTTAACAAATAGGTATTTTTATTTTTTGCAGGCAACAGGCGGATATTTTGGAAGCCAACCATAATTGAGGTTTGTACCTGTTAAAGCATTTTTCCATAAATCAAAATTAATTGGTGAGCAAATGGTTTTATAAAATAGAAAATTGGTTATTGATTGTACCAATCCTGTTAATCATAGTAGAGAAACTAATTTTTAATAGCGCAGCAATTGATATTCATTTGCATGATACTTATTTTGTGGTATCCCGTGTGTATATTGCTTATTTTATTTTAATTATTGCTTTTATTCCCTACGGCTGTCATGCTGCTTTAAGGATAAAAAAGGCAGGATACAAAAAGTTGCTTTTATGGCAGGTTGTAATTACATTATTACTGATGTTGTTTTTTTACATGCCCTTTTTTTTTATTAATGATGCCACGGGTAAAATACTGCCCCGCAGGTATTTCGATTTTTCAAACTGGGAAAGTTTGCAGCTGATACCGGGTGCTGCTTTTAGTTATTTCTGTGTAATTACTTTTATACTTCTACAATACTCCCTTATCGCTTTTACTTTAACTAAGCTGATAATTAACAGATATAAATACTAACCTGTAAACATGCACTGTTACAATAAAAAATTTATTTCTTTTTGTAAGGAAAATCTGCTGTAATATTTTGAAACATATCCTCTATAGTGAGTGCCCAAGGCACTAATACCAGGTGGTACTTACTCTCCTCACTGTAAATTCCCCGTGAACCAGATATTTGTTCCCTGGTATCACTAAATCGCCAAAGAGTTTGCGTAGATATGCTGTCGAAAATTGATATATTCATTTCAATTTTACCTGGATAGAGCAATTGATCCTTAGTAAGATTTGTTTTTTTGCCGAAAACTGCTTGGCAGAAAATTATGGCATCAACTTTCAGTATTTTGCAAATTTCTTGTTTATTGCTTCCAAAAATTTCTCCTAAACTTAATCGCTTTGAAATGAAAATACTATTGGTTATATCTGCTGATAAAATAGTTACTGTTGTTGGAAATCTCTTTCGCTTTTTTTTAAAACTTTGGTATAAATGCTGCTGTAGTGCAAATGACAGGTATTTTGTTAACTCTTCAGATTCCTGTTCTGTGAATTTTTTTGCCTTTTCAAGTTTAGAAGCCATCGTTATTTCAAAAGGCAATATGGCGATGGTTTTGTGGACTGAAAGTGAATTTACTGCAGCATTTGACATTTTAATTGAATGACCACAACCTAAACGACAACATACAGTAATTACGTTGTATATTTTTTTTAGCATTTACTAAAATTTTTTTAAAAGTAAAATACAAATCCGAAATTGCACTTTAAAATATTTGTTTTGAAATTTTTCCCCGAATCTGCTTTAGTACAGTTAGAATTTGAAAAGGTAAAAACTTTTTTGGCATTGCATTGCCGTACAGAATATGCTAAAGTTAAAGCCAATACGCTTCGTATACATACCAAAAAAGAATTTATACAAACTGAGCTGCAGCAAACCAACGAATACAAATCTATTGCGCAAACCGGTTTATATTTTCCCAACGAGTTTGTATTGAGTTTGCAGAAAGAATTAAAACTTTTGGGTATTCCGGGTGCCGTATTAACCGGTGAGCATTTTTTATTTATAAAAAAACTGGCCATAAATATGGCCGACATTTTCAGGTGGTTTGATAATGAAAAAAGAATTGCTTACGCTGCCATGGCTAATGTTATTGAACATACTTATTATGAGAAAACGATAATAGAACTGATTGACGACATATTAGATGAAACCGGTAATGTAAAAGATACGGCCAGCGAAGACCTGGAAAAAATAAGAATGAGTTTGTACCGCAAGCGTAACGAATTGCGGCGGCTGTTTGATAAAATTGTAAGCAAACTCAACAAGAGCGGTTACCTGGCCGATATAGAAGAAAGCTTTATGAATGGCAGGAGGGTGTTGGCGGTTTTTGCCGAACAAAAACGAATGATAAAAGGTGTGCTGCATGGCGAAAGCGACAGCCGTAAAACAACTTTTATTGAGCCCGAAGAAACTACGGAATTAAATAACGATATATTTTCTTTAGAGCATGAAGAGAGCAGGGAAGTGTACCGTATTTTAAGATTGCTTACACAAAAATTAAGTGTGTATGCCAGCCTTTTAAAAATTTATCATGATGTGGCCGGCGAATTTGATTTTATAAGAGCCAAAGCAAAATTTGCGATAGAGTATGGCGGCAATTATCCTATGGTTACTGATAAAGCGCACCTGCATTTTATTAATGCTTATCACCCGCTGTTGCTTTTATACAATGCAAAAAATAATAAGCCTACCATTCCGGTAAATCTTACCTTAAATGATAAGCAACGCATTTTGGTTATCAGCGGTCCCAATGCAGGTGGTAAAACTGTTACCTTAAAAACAGTGGGGCTTTTGCAGCTGATGATGCAAAGCGGTTTGCTGGTGCCCATGCACCCCGATAGTGAGATGGGTATTTTTAAACAACTAATGATTCATATTGGTGATACGCAGAGTTTAGAATTTGAGTTGAGTACCTATTCTTCTCACCTAAAAAACATGAAGCATTTTATGGAAAATGCTAGTGGCAAAACGCTTTTTTTTATTGATGAACTGGGCAGTGGCAGCGACCCAAATTTAGGCGGCGCTTTTGCCGAAGTAATAATGGAGGAGCTGGCGCATAAACATAGCTTTGGTATTGTAACCACCCATTACCTTAATTTAAAAGTAATGGCCAATAAAGTGCCGGGTATAATAAATGGCGCTATGCAGTTTGATGAAAAGAATTTATTGCCACTGTATAAATTAATTGTGGGCAAGCCCGGCAGCTCATACACATTTTCTATTGCAGAAAGAATAGGCCTGGAAAAAAGATTGATAGAAAAAGCCAGAACACTGGTGGATGAAGATCATTTTACTTTAGATAAACTATTGAACCGCACCGAGCAGGATTTGCAAAAAATTGATAAAGAAAAAATTGAATTGCAAAAGTTGCTGAAAGAAAACGAACGCCTGAAAAAAGATATGCACCAGGTACTGCATAAAGAAAAACACCAGCAGGAAGTGGAACGTCTGATGCACCAGAATAAGATTTCTGAAGAAAAATTTGCTTATTTAAAAGATATGGAACGGCGGCTTAAGGCCATGGTTATTGAATGGCGCAAGGCCGAAAATAAAGATAAAGTGGTACAAATGATACATGCGTTATTGTTTAACCAAAAGGAAAAATTTACAGCAGAAAAGCAACAAAAAAAATTAAACGAAAAGTTTGAAGAAATTGGCGGCGATATTATAATTGGGGCTAAAGTGAAGATGAAACAGAACCGGCAGGTAGGTATTGTAAAAGAAATTAAAGGAAAAAAAGCCGTGTTGCAGGTGGGTGTAATGCCCATCACTGTTGAGTTAAAAGACCTTGTGGTAGTAAAAGATAAACCTCAAACCGAAATTGTTTAGTAAAACTTTTGGGTTGAACAATTTCAAAACGTATTTTTGCCGCGGAGAGCTGGCAGAGTGGTCGATTGCGGCAGTCTTGAAAACTGTTGACTGTTACAGGTCCTGGGGTTCGAATCCCTAGCTCTCC
>JAYURK010000217.1:0-65434 GCA_043756235.1 Ferruginibacter sp.
AGTTGTATCCAAAGTACTGTTTGAGCTTACCTTTACTGTACTTCTTAACGGATTTTTTATTTCCAATTTTTCTGTGGGTGTGGTGGTGCCAATTCCTACGGTTCCATCCCCTTTAAAAGTTGTAATTAATGCACTATCTGATGAAATATGAAGATAGTGGTCTTTGTTAAATGATGATTGATAATTGCCGGATATATACATTCCCACAGGATTATTAATAGTGCTGAATTTTATTGCCCCTAAACGTAAAGCACCAGAGTCAAGTAATTGAAGCCCGACTGTTGTATTGCCCTGATGATTTATCTGCAATTTGGCTAAAGGTGTTGTTGTTCCTATTCCTACATTTTGAGCTTCGATAAAAAGAGGAAAAAATAATAAAACAAAGAGGTAAAATTTCTTTTTCATGTGCTTTAAATTTTAAGCAAGGTATAAAAGCAATTAAGGCCGGTCAATTACACATTCGGGTGATATTAATCCAGCGTAATTATTTTATGCTGCAATGCTTTTGCAACGGCTTCGGTGCCGCAGTTTACATGAAGTTTGTGGTAAATATTTTGCAGGTGGCGCTTTACTGTGTCAACTGAAATAGAAGAAACATTAGCAATCATTTTATAAGAATTGCCTTTTACTAAAAGTTCTAAAATTTCTTTTTCTCTTTTGGTAAGATTAAATTTATTTTCTGTCACATTTTTTTTTCTGAAAAAATGAAATACTTTTTGCGCTACAAAAGGGCTCATGGGTACGCCGCCTTCCATAACTTCCTGCAGGCTTTGTATTAATTGTACAGGCGCCATGTTTTTTAATAAATATCCATCGGCACCATTGCAAATACTGTCGAATATGCGGCTGTCATCATCAAAAACGGTATGCATTATTACCTTTACTTCCGGTGAATGCTCCTTAATTTGTTTTACACCTTTAATACCACCAATGCCCGGCATATCAATATCCATTATTACCAGTTCGGCTTTAAGCATATCAATATAACCAACGGCATCGTCACAATTATCAAATGAACCCACTACTGTAAAATCCTTTTCGTCATTTAATAAAATTTCAAGCGATTGCCGCAGCTTTGTATTGTCCTCAAAAATCAGCAGCCGGTAACTCATAACTGTAAAAGTAATACCTTAAAATAAAAAAATTGTAACACATTTGGGTAGTGTTAAATTGGTATGGTTAAATCGATAACGGTGCCCTGTTGCGGGGCAGTGGTAATTTTAAGTGTGCCTTTTAAACTCATTGCTCTTTGCTGCATATTGTGCAGCCCATTACCTTTTTTAACAGTATCAGCATTAAACCCAACGCCATCATCTTTTATAATAAGGTGTAATTTATTTGCAACAGTTTTAATTATGATTACAGCATTGCCGGCCCCGGAATATTTAGCCAGGTTGTTTACGGCTTCTTTATAAAATAAATACAGATCCCTGCGGTGCTCCATTGGTAATTTCAGCAATTTTACATCTTCCGGAAAATCAAGAGTGTATAAAATATCTTTTCCATCAAACATATCTGCGGCATATCTTTTCATCCGTATAAATAAACTTTCTGCATTATCGTAACTGGGATTAATGTTCCATACAATATCGCTGAGGTTTTGGCTGATGTATTGAATATCTTCACCAGCTTTGTCTAAATATTCTGTTGATTTTTCAGGATTATTTTTATTTCTTTTTGCCAACTCGGTTAAAATATTAATGTTGCTTAAAGATGCGCCTATATCATCATGCAAATTTCTGCTGATGTTGTTTCGCATTAATTGCAGTTTACTTAATTGCTTTATACGGTATTTATAAAGCAGGTAAGCAAAACCCAGTAATAAAAAAATGGAAAGGGTAATAAACCACCAGGTTAACCAAAATGGCGGATTTATTATTATGGTTAAACTTACTTCGTTACTCCAAACGCCGCTGTTATTAAGTGCTTTTAAATGCACCACATATTTGCCGGGTGCAAGGCCATATAAATTAATTCGGGCATCCGGGCTGGTGGGAGTTTGTTTTAATGGTGTTAATCCATCTACCCAATAAATATAAGTGGTTTGCAAAGGATACAGCCAATCCATTGCAGCATATTCAATGGTAATATTATTCTCTTTATACGATAAATTAATTGCTGTTATTTTTTCAGGAAGAATAGTATTAGTAACAGTACTGTCATTAATGCGGAGGGAAGAAATGCGTAACAGCGGTTGCTGCGATGTGGACACTATTTCATTAATATCTTTTAAAATAAATCCATTGGCCTGGTCAATTGCAATTTTATTATTAGCAGTAATAAAGGTGGATAGGTCCAGGTAATCTTTTTCAATACCATCAAAACGGTTGTACAGGCGCCAGTATCCTGCTTTAGGATTAAACATAGCTAAGCCCACGCCGGTGCTGGCCCAAATTTTTCCGCTGCTGTCGCTGTTTAAATCATTAATGGCCATTGAGGGTAATCCGTGATCAATATCATGATTGGCAAGAATATTAAAACGGGTGCTGTGCATTACCTGTAAATTACTTCCATTTGATATCCATAATGCATTATACCGGTTTACAGTAGCCGCTTTTATTGAGGGTGAACTGAGCGAATCTTTACTTAAGCCTGTTTTAAAAATATGTGTAACTTTTTTTGTAATGTTGCTGCAACTGAAAATTCCATTTTCTGTAAAAAGAAATGCATCGTTTTGTAAACCAGCTTTAAATTGAAGGGTTACATTCTTCTTTTGTCCTTTAAATTCGGGATGCCATTGTAACGGGTACTGTTTAAATGTTCCCAATTTTATATCATAATAAATAAAATAGTTTTTTGCAAAAGCCCAAATGTTTCCTTTTTTATCTGCAGCAAGATGGGTAATAAAATTTTTTAAAGAATCGGGTACCGGCCATTTACTTTCGGGGGGGGCAAACATTTTTGTGGTATCGCTATATAAGTACAAGCCGGCATTTTTTTTAACAGCCCAAATGTTATGATGTCCATCAATAATAATGCTGCTAAACATCTCATAGGGCGCATTTTTATTGCCGGGTAAATACTTTACAGGCAATGCTGTTTTTTTTTCAGCACCCATTTCATAAATACCATTGCCTTGTAATGTGGTAATCCAATATTGTTTCCGCTGGTTGTCCCAAATAATTCCCGTTAGGTATTTATCTTCTTTTGCTTTTACGGCATCATAAAATAAAACATTGGTTTTTAAGCGTTCAAAAGCAGTATGCTGCTGATAAAAATAATATTTACCGCCAATAAAAATGCCGGCATCTTTTGTAATAGATATTCTTTGTATGCCGGGGTCGGTGTTTTTTGGGGCATTACTGAAATTGGTAGGGGTAATATCTTCTATTTTTTTGGTAACTGTATTGTACGCAGCAAGGCCTTTATCAAAACAGGCGAGGTATAAAATACTGTCGTTAATTTTTTTTATGTCGTTTACCTGCAAAGGCATTGCTTTATCTGCTATTGCAGCAAATTGTTTTGTAATGGTATTAAACTGAATTAAACCCCAGCCAAAAGATGCCAGCCATAAAATGGAATGGTCATCTGCCTCTGCATCATTAAACAATCCTTCGTTTCCATCCGGATATTTTAATCCTGATGAATATTTAGTAAACTGCCGGGTAATTTTATTAAAAGCAAAAAGGCCATGAAACCCGGTACACCATAAAATATTTTTATCATTTTTATCCTGGCATATATCGGTTAAATAATTATCGCCACGTACCGATCCGTCTTTACATTTATCCGGCTCGGGATAAAATAATTCAAAACTGTCGGTACTATAATTGTATTTGGCCAAACCTCTTCCGGCAGTGGCAAACCACAATTCTTTATCTGTATCGCACAGCACATTATTTACGCCGTAATACACAAAATTATCTTTACTTAAAGCTGGGTATTTTTTAAATGTACCGGTGTTGGGATTATAGCAGGTAACCCCATGCATAAAACCTGTCATCCACAGGTTATCGTTTTTATCTTCTGCAAAATTTACAATAATATTATCCGAAGGAGAATTGGGATTGGAATGATTTGAAAAAAAATTTTTATACCGCCTGCCATCAAACCTTACTAAACCATTTGACGTGCCAAACCATAAATAACCATTTTTACTTTGATAAGCAGAATAATTTAAGTTGGCAAAATACCGGCTTTCGGGGCCGTATGCCATAAAGGGGCCCATTTGCTGCTGTGCAGTGAGGCTTGTATTTAAACAAAAGATGAACGTTATGGAAACGATTAGCTTATACATTCAACTGCTAATATAACCAATAGCAAGTGTATAAGAAAGAGGTGCCCGAAACCTTTTTTGTTTGCTAAAAGCCAATAATTATTCCAGTAACAGGCAGTTATTTTGATACTGTTAAAATTAATATTGCCGTCTATTATTCAGGGCTGCCAATAAAACAGGGCTATTCCATATTTAGCACATGGATGTAAATTATATTTCAATGCCGGTATTTTATGCAGCCGGCATTATTGCCAGTCTTTCAATAATACTGCTTCTTTTTCTTCGTGAAATATCAATCTGCTCGTGGTTTTGTAAAATAATTTTATGCTGGTTATTATTATTGTAACTGCTTATGCAGGATAAATTAATTAAATGAGAACGGTGTATCCTTATAAATCCTTTTTCTGCCAGCAGCACATCAAACCATTTTAATACTTTGGCAACTACCAATGTTTTACTCCCGCCCGTGGCGGGACAAGCGTTTGCAAAAAAAAGTTTGCTGTAATTGCTGATGGCTTCTATCCGTATAATATTGCTGATGGTTATCATTTCAATCCCTGTGCAGGTGGGCAGTAAAAAAATATCCGGTGTCATTGATATGATTGTTTTCATTTTTTAAAATGTAAGTTTTAATTTAAAAACCTGTAATACTTATTTCTTTTCTTTTTCTATTGCCTCCAATCTTTTTAATAACAATTCATTTTGCTTCTTCAGCGCCTCTATCATTTCCTGCTGTTCTTGTATTGCTTTTACCATAGGTGCAATAAAATCGTTGTACCGCACACTGTACATGCCTGCATCATCTTTGTTAATTATGCCATTGTTTGTTGCGCCTGCTTTGTTCAATGTTTCTTCCACCTCCTGTGCAATAAAACCAAATTCGGTTTTTTTCTTATCATCATTATTGCGGTAGTAAGAAACCGGGCGGAGTTGTTTTATAAAATCTAACCCGAGGGAGGAGGTTTGAATAGCGGATTTAAAACGGCTGTCGGAGGTAATATTCCAGGCTACCTGAATATTTGCAGAAACTATACTTGCATTACCCATTCTTATTTGGTCATTTAATGCTGCATTGGGTACCTGGGCATTCCAGCCAATACCAATATTGTTGCCGCCTCCGGTTACATTACTCAGTGCATCGTACCCAATGGCGGTATTGCCACCCCCGGTACAATTATACAATGCCCTCATTCCGTTTGCGGTGTTTAATGTAGTGGTTGTATTTGAGCGAAGTGCATCAACTCCGGTAGCGGTATTTCCAATTCCTGTTGTGTTTGAAGATAGTGCCTGATAACCAATTGCAGTATTGTTAAACCCGGTTGAGTTGAACACGAGGGTAAAAAGGCCATTTGCAGTATTGTAGTTTCCATCAAGATTATTTAAAAGTGCACCGTATCCATTTGCAGTATTAGAATTTCCATTTGTGTTTTTACTAAGTGCTCCAGATCCATTTGCAGTATTATAGTTGCCATTAACATTGCTAAAAAGTGCAAAGTATCCATTAGCTGTGTTATCCCTTCCATCAATGTTTTTATAAAGTGTACTGCTTCCATTAGCTGTATTCCCAAATCCTGTTGTGTTTGAATAAAGGGCTCTGCTTCCAGCAGCAGTATTATTATTGGAAGTTGTATTTGAATAGAGTGCACTATCTCCAAAAGCAGTATTATAGTCACCAGTTGTATTAAAACGCAGAGCAACAGCTCCATTGGCAGTATTATTAAATCCGGTTGTGTTGGCAAAAAGTGCACTATCACCAGTGGCAGTGTTTCTACTTCCGGTGGTGTTAGAAAATAGTGAAGCAACCCCATTAGCAGTATTTGAATTTCCAGTTATATTTGAAGAAAGTGCAAGGAAACCATTGGCAGTATTATTACTTCCAAGAGTATTGAATTGAAGTGCTGCTCTTCCATTAGCAGTATTATTATTACCACCAGTATTTGAATAAAGTGCTGCAAACCCATTAGCGGTATTGTCATCTCCATTATTATTATTATACAAAGCAAATCCACCATTCGCAGTATTATTATCGCCGGTTCCGTTTAAATAAAGTGATTGATACCCAATAGCTGTATTTCCAATTCCATTAGTATTGGAGTAAAGAGCATAACGGCCAATAGCTGTGTTAATAGGTCCATCTATGTTGGAAAAAAGTGCCCTACTCCCAAAAGCGGTATTTTCACTCCCTGTTGTATTGGAATAAAGTGCACTGTCTCCATTAGCAGTGTTATTATTCCCACTAGTATTTGAATATAGTGCAGCAATACCATTAGCAGTATTAGAATAGCCAGTTGTATTGTTAAAAAGAGACCTTACTCCATTGGCAGTATTACCACTTGCTGATGTATTGGAATAAAGAGCAAAAGCTCCATTGGCAGTATTGTTATTTCCAGTTAAATTAGAACGCAGTGCAGAAGCTCCATTGGCAACGTTATCATCCCCTAAAGTGTTTAGATAAAGTGCAAAATTTCCGTTGGCTAAATTGCGTTGTCCATTTGTATTACTATAAAGAGATGAACTGCCATTTGCTGTATTAGCATTTCCGCCAGTGTTAGAAAAAAGTGATGTGAAACCTATGGCACTGTTGCCACCCCCTGTTATGTTTTTATTAAGCGCAGTGAATCCAATAGCAGTATTAGTAGATCCTGTTGTATTAGAATATAATGCACCATCGCCTGTTACGGTATTAAAATTGCCACTCGTGTTGGAGAAAAGTGTTTGTATTCCCATTGAAGTATTACCAACTCCGGTACTTAAAAGGTTTAAAGCATTTTCTCCAAAAGAAGTATTTAAAAATCCTATTCTACCTGCCCTTACATTATTTCTTTTAAAAACCACATCATTATCATCTGTAGTACCAATAAAATTATTTGCCGCAGTTGTACCGGTATTTCCACTTAATGCCCAGCCCGTATTAGCACTCACACCTTTCCAGCTTAAAGATGCATTATCCCAATAATAAAAACCGGGTAAATTAGTGCCGGAGGTAGTGGTTAAAAAAACCATCATACCGTTTTGGTTTACTGTTGGTGCAGTTGCCGGAAAAACATTTATCCTCGGTATTAATATACCATCCTGGTTAGTAGGTGCGGCAGGGTTAGCTGCGGCAATTTGTAATTTTGCTGTAGGGGTTGTTGTACCAATGCCGGTGTTTTGGGCAATGCCTTTATTAGTTAGCGTTAGTATTATTAACAAGCTGCTTAAAAGAAAAAGTATAAACGATTTCATATTGATAATTTTTACTTACCAAAACTATTCAATACCTAAACCTTAAAAATCCCCCGTTTATGGGGTTTTTGTAATAAAGAGAAAGGGGAAGAGCAGACTAATTTTTTATTGGTACAGATAAACCGCACTCAATTACCTGCGGCTGCATACCTGCGCCATTGTGAGAGTGTGCATCGGCTGTTGGTACGCTCTGCTACATTGCCTGTGCTGCATACCAAACAGCGGCGTCACTAAGCTAATACCAACAGCGGCGAAGTTGCTTTGCAGCTATAAATATTTAAATGTAAGAGGAGGCTAACCGCATTTATCACTTGATATTGAAGCCCCGGCAGAGCGAAATCAAACTATCAATCCCTGAGGCAACGAACAGAAAACCCGTGTGTCTTAGTGTTAGAGACCCTTTGGATAATGCCATTGGTATATTCCAAGAGGCGGAAGAAGCCCGTCGCCGTACTGGCCTCAATCGAACTCCACCAGCGGCCTGAGTTGCCAACACTGATAAACGTTCCACTGAAGTTACGTAAGCCGCCCGGCAGACCTGCCCAGCCGCTGCTATTATCAGCTCCGAAATTAGGGCTTGTCCAATATGTGGTACCGGTTACTTTCATATATCCACCAGCAACAGATGCCCCTCCTAAACAATTTTCTAAAGTTGTCCATTCAAAATCGGTGGGTATATGCCAGCCTTCCGGTGCCAGGCCTCTGGGGTCATTTACCGCATACCAGTTGTATAGTTTGCCATAAGAAGCATTGTTTGATGGGTCGTTATTGTAATAACAATATGCGCCAGTGGTTAGCGCCGCCCAAGCTACAGGATCGGTTACCAATGGTATCGGGTCGCCATTTCTATAGGAGGCTACATCCAGGTTTTTGGTCATCCAGCTTTGGCAACAAATAGTGAGAACCGGGGTGGCAGTACCATTGGGGTATGATGAGGTTTCAGAAAGGCTTGTCCAAACCCCTGCTTTATAAAAGTAAAAACCAGCGGGTGCATTGGTTTGGTAAACCAATAAACCTTCGGCAGGAGATGCAATGGCAATTCGTTGTGCAGCCGTCATTCGTGGAGTTAATAAGCCTTGCGAAGTAGAACTAATATCTAATTTTGCTGATAAAGCAGGAGATAAAATGCCAATACCCACATTTCCACCAAGTGGTTGTAATGATATGGGGTCTGGAGTAACCGCATTGAAACCTGACTGCATCCAGGCAGAAAAAGGCGAAGTAATCAGTTTACCAAAATCAATACCTTCATTTGCATTAACACCTATTCTAAAAACACCTGTAGAAGTTGCACCAGGAATAGCAGGGCTACTGCCAGCTCCAACGATATTAAGCTTAGCAACAGGTGTAGCTGTACCAATCCCCACATTTTGCGCCTGCACCATATCAGCAAACATAATAAATGCCATTGCGATAAATATTCTTTTCATTTTGATAAATTTTATTTACCAAAACTATTCAATACATAAACCCTAAAAATCCCCCGTTTATGGGGTTTTTGGCAGAAAGTAAAAAAGGAAAATGTCAGACTAATTTTTGCCGGAAGGCTTTGGCCACCGCTTCGGCTTTGGAGTGTACATGCAGTTTTTCGTAAATATTTTTTACATGGCTTCTTACGGTTTCGGCAGATAGAAAACGTTCAGCGGCAATGGCTTTGTAACTTTTGCCATCTGTGAGCCCAATTAATACATCCTGTTCCCTTGGAGAAAGGTTAAAGGATTCGGCTGTTTTGTTGGTTTGTTTTCTAAACATTTGTAATACCCGGGTGGCAATGCTGCCCGTCATGGGTGCGCCGCCCTGTACAAAATCATCCAGGGCTTCCATTAATTTATCTGGTGGTGTTTTTTTTAACAGGTAGCCACTTGCGCCTGCCATCAAACTACGAAATATTTTTTCATCATCCTCAAATACAGTAAACATCACCACATCTACCGAAGGATAATCTTTCTTTACCATCTTCACGGCTTCTATGCCACTAATGCCGGGCATATCAATATCCATCAGCAGCAGGCGGGGCATAAATATTTCTGTTTGTTCCAGTAATGTACGTACATCATGCAGCGAAAAAACTACCTGAAAATGGCCACTGTTTTCCAGCAGCAGTTGCATGCTTTGCCGCAATGTGTCGTTGTCGTCAACAATTCCTATTGTTGTCATGGTATAAAGGTGTGCTTATATTTTTGTATAAAAATCCCCCGTATGGGTGAAAATTATTTTAGCGGATAACGCAGCACAATGCTGCTTCCTTTACCGGGTGAAGCAGTTATTATTAGTTCAGCTTTCATTTCATCGGCCCGTTGCTGCATGTTTATTAATCCATTGCCCGGTTTATGATTGGCCATATCAAACCCAATACCATCATCTTCTATTTTCATTACTAAACTTTTATCAATAACCTTTATGGATAAGAAGGCGTTTTTACAACCGGCGTATTTTACCAGGTTGTTCAATGCTTCTTTGTACAACAAAAATAAATGCCGTCTATCCTGCATCGGTATATTAAGCTGGGTAAGCTGGTTATTAAAATCAAGTTGATAATTAATTTCGTTTGGCTCCAGCATTTCTGCTGCCAGTTCTTTCATGCGGAGTGTTATTCTTTCTATGGAATCATTTTGCGGATGGATGCTCCAAATGATATCATTAATACTGTCACCGGCATTTTGTGCCGAGAGTCCAATTTGAGTAAGCAACGGCGCAATGGGATGCCCATCACCCAATTGTTTTTTTGCCACCATCGAAAGCATATTTACACTGCTAACAGAGGAGCCAATTTCATCATGCAAATCACGGGAAATGTTATTACGCATAAGTTGCATTTTTAGCAGTTGCTGCACCCGGTAGCGATATAACCAATACAGTATGCCTGCAATAGCCAGCAAACTCAATACAATAAACCACCATGTTTGCCAGAAGGGAGGCTTTATGGTTATGGATAAATTTATTTCATTGCTCCATACACCGCTGCTGTTAATTGCTTTTATATGTACAACATAATTACCTGGTGCAAGCCCGGTAAGGTTTATACGGGCATCGGGGTTAGCCGTCCAGGTATTGGCCGATTGCAGGCCATCTATCTTAACGAAGTAATTTGTTTTATTTGGATACACCCAATCCATAGCAGCAAATTCAATACTGATATTATTTTGATTAAAAGGCAACTGCAATTTTTTATCTTTTAAAGCTTGAGGGGAACTGATAGCTTCTTTATCATTTATAGTAATGGATGTAATTTGTAAAACCAATGATTCGGCAGCCGATAAAATTTCAGCAGCATCTTTCAGTATAAAACCATTTACCTGTTCAATAACTATTTTACCATTTGATGTAATAGAAAGGATACCATCCAGGTAGTCCCGGTCCATGCCATCAAAGCGGTTAAACGAACGCCATATTTTTTCTTGCTGATTATACATGGCAAGCCCCGCTACAGTATTTACCCAGATACGGTTTTCTTTATCTATAGAAATGTCTGTTGCAAAAATGGCAGGAAGTCCGTCTGCCATGGTAAAAGTATGCACCATTTCATTTTTTTTAGTGTTGTACACATGTATGCCATTTGGAGAGACAAGCCAGAGGTTATCCTGCTTATCAAAAGCCGCCCCCCAAAAAGCATTGTAAGAAAATTTTGTTCCTCCAAACGTTGTATCATAAATGTGGCGTACTTTTTTTTCTTTCCGGTTACAAAAAAAAAGGCCATTTTCCGTTGTTACCCAGGGGTTATTATCAGCACCCATTCTTATATGAGCAGGAGATAATTTTTTGGACCCTTTATAATCGCTACTCCAGGTAATGGGAAAGGTTTCGTAATTATTGTTGAGTACATCAAAATAAATAAATTTATCCCGGCTTAACATCCAGATATTTCCTGCACTATCTGTTTGCAGCCGGAAGCTTGAATTCAATAAGGAGTCGGGCAGGGGAGTTATTCCTGTGGCCGGTTTTTCAAATTTGTTTTTTATTTCGTTCCATAAATAAATGCCGGTATAATAACTGTTTACCCAAATCCTTTGCCTGGCATCTTTAATTAGGCTGGTAAATCGTTTATATAATGGTGCAGGTGTTTCTGCTAATTCATTTTTTTTTGCAATTGTTTCATGCTCTTTTAATGTATATAAACCGTTGCCATTAAATGTGGTAATCCAGTATTGATGGCGGTTTTGGTCCCAAAGGATATTTTCTAAAAGAATTTCACCCTCCTGTGCCTTGTCTTCATAAAAAATATTTTTCTTTAACCGTGAATACGAAGGGTGCAACTGATAAACATAATAATTGCCCCCTATAAAAGTGCCTGCATTTTTTGTTATAGAAACTTTTTGAATGCCGGTGCTTTTAACCGTTAGGTCTGCAGGGTTGCGGGGTGGGGTAATATCGGTAAAGGCATTTGTTTTTAAATTTAATTGATAAAACCCGTCATCAAAGCAGGCAGCATATAAAGTACTGTCGTTAATTAATTTTACATGGTTAACAATTTTAGGGAATGGTTTTCTTTTTTGTGTATCATATTTTTTTGTAAGTGTATTAAAGCAAAGTAAGCCACCACCCCAACTGGGCAGCCAAATATTACCTTTGTTGTCGGGTTCACAATTAAGGGTTTGTACTTCATCTTTGTATGGTAAAAATAGAACCCCGGATGGGTAATGAATAAACTCGTTATTTTTTTTATTAAATGAATACAAGCCTTTAAAAGAACTTACCCATAAAATACCGGCATCAAATTTATCTTCGCATATCCCGTTAACATAATTTTCGCCACGGATGCTTCCGTCTTTGCATTTATCCGGCTCTGGAAAATAAAGTGCAAAACTGTCTTTCTCGTAAATGTATTTTGCCAATCCACGGCCAGCCGTTGCAAACCATAAATTACCTTCTTTGTCTTTTAACCCGCAATAAATACCGTAATAAGAAAAGTTGTCCGCAGTTGGTTTGGTATATTTTTTAAATATGCCAGTACTTTCGTTGTATTTGGTTAAGCCATGATAAAAACCGCAAAACCATAAATCCCCATTTTTATCTTCTACAATATCAGGGATAGTGTTATCAGATGGGGAATTAGGGTTTGCATAATCTGAAAAAAAGTTTTTGTACCGTTTGCCATCAAAACGAACAATACCGTTTGCCGTGCCAATCCATAAAAACCCTGCTTTTGATTGGTAAACGGTGAAATTTAAACTAGAAAAATATTTTACCTCCGGGCCGTATGCCATGTAAGGGCCCATTTGTTGTTGTGCAAATAGTGTTGCATCCAAACTTAATAATAATGTTATGGATAAAATGAGTTTATACATTCATGCAGTTAAAATTGCCTGATTGGTTTATTAGATGCCTGCAAATCTTTTAGCCACATAATCCCAGTTCACCACATTCCACCAATTGTCTACATAGTCGGCTCTTTTGTTTTGATACTTTAAGTAATAGGCATGCTCCCACACATCCAGCGTCAGTAAAGGCATGCCTTTAATATCACTTACATCCATCAACGGGTTATCCTGGTTGGGCGTGCTGCCAATCTTTAAATTTTTATTGGCATCAGCATACAGCCATGCCCAACCGCTGCCAAACCTATTTTTGCCTGCATCGCCAAATTGTTTTTTAAAATCATCAAAACTTCCGAATGCCTTTGTTATTGCTAATTGCAAATTGCCCATTGGTTTATTACCTTCCTGCTTAGGCCGCATACATTGCCAAAACATTTCGTGGTTATAATGTCCTCCGGCATTGTTGCGCATTTTTGCAGAGTACTTAGATACTTTTGCCAAAACATTTTCAATCGGTTTACCCATATCTACAGTCTCTGCTGCAGCAGCTTCCTTTACGTTTTTGCTGTAAGCTGCGGCATGTTTGCTGTAATGTATTTCCATGGTCATGGCATCAATCACATTTTCAAGCGCATCGTATTTATAGGGCAGTGGTTGCTGATCGAAACCTGTAGCAGGTATAGTAGTTAAAATGTTTTTGGCATGGGCGCAGGAACCCAATAAAGATCCTGCAGTGGTTAAACCTATACTTAATGCAAGTGTTCCTTTTGCAGAATCTGTAATAAATTTTCTGCGGCTGTTTGATGGTGTTTTCATGCTTAATTATTTGGGGGATGATCGATTATTTTTTTGCTTTATTAAATGTACTTAAAAAAGGCTTTATTTTTTTAAAAGAGCGGTAATAAAATTCTTTGCTGAACAATTGAGAATCATGCATGGCTTTATAGGTAAGAAAAATTCCAATGGGTATTAAAACAAATACTGCCAGCCACATGCCGGTAAGGGGAGTGGTTATTTCTTCTTTTACAAATTTTTCGCCAAACATATTCAGCAGGTGAAATATTAAAAAGAAAATAATGGCTACTACTAAAGGCATACCCAGCCCACCTTTGCGAATGATGGACCCCAGCGGAGCGCCAATAAAAAATAAAACCAGGCAGGCCATAGATAAAGAAAATTTGCGGTGCCACTCCAGCTTATGAAATTTTATTTCAGATTTTTTTTGATTTATCTCGGTAGTATTGTTCTGTATGCTGCTTCTTAAATAATTGGCGATGGTAATGGCTGTTTCGTAAACGCTTAATTTTGCCGAGTCGGGCAGTAAACTATCCAGTATTTTTGGTTGTTGCGGCAGTATATTTTTTTTCCAGATGCTGTCGTTAATAGTTGCATAATGTAAATAACCATTTAATTCTCTGTTCATTTTTATTTTAAGAGAGTCGCTGATTTTTTGTATCGAATCCAGTGAGCTGTTTAATTGGCGCACACTTTTCATCTTAAAATTATTTTTATAGATATCTTCGTTAGTGTTTTGTTTTTGTAAAGTACTAAGGTCAAATAATTTTTTAAATGTTTTAAAACCCATGCGGATGTATTCGGTGGCGGTATCGCCGCTGTTGCCCCTTTCCTGGTAGCGGTAACCATTTTGTAAATTAAACTCTAAAAATTTTTTATCAGCCGATACGGTCATTACACCCGTTTCGGCAACTATGCAATTGTCCTGCAGGCTGTTGGTTTGTTCGTAAATGAGCACATTGCGGATAGTTTTATTATCATCATCTTTTTTGCCCACTTTTATAGCATAGGTAGGAATATGCGTAAAAAAAACGCCCTCTTTTAAATCGAACGCCGGTTTTTTATAATAGATGTCATTATAAAGTGTTACAAATTTTAATTGTGCGTAGGGTATAACATAATTGGCAAACAAAAATGTAATACCGCTTAATAAAACGGCCACCCAAATTAAAGGCCGCATAAAACGTAATAAAGAAATGCCTGAAGATTTTATCGCTACCAGTTCAAAACTTTCGCCCAGGTTACCAAAAGTCATTATAGAAGAAATAAGGATGGCGATAGGCATGGCCAGTGTTAATAAACTGGCGCTTACATACCACAAAAACTGGCCGATGGTAAAAAAATCAAGGCCCTTGCCCACCAGGTCATCTATATATTTCCATAAGCTTTGCATCATCAACACAAAAAAAGCGATAAAAAAAGTTGCAATAAACGGCCCTAAAAATGATTTAAGAATAAGTTTATCTAGTTTTTTTATCATACTCTTGCCGGATGTTGCTGTTAAACGTTATTTGTAAATTGAAAATATATTATGACTGATCAATCAAAATTAATGCTTTCTGCGGAGGAACTGCAATTGGTAACTAATACCAGTTGGATTTTAACTAAACGTAAAATAACGGATGATATAAATATTTTTTTTGCAAACCATGTGGTAAAAATGCAGGCAGCAGTACATGCCGAAAAACAATGGTTGCCCGAAGCCGTTACCGGCTCGTCTCCAAAAATTGCAAAGGGAGAAAATTATTTGCAGTTGCCGTATGTACTGCTCGATTACCCACGCTGCTTTGATAAAGAAAATGTTTTTGCTGTACGTACCATGTTTTGGTGGGGTAATTTTTTTAGCTGTACGCTGCACCTTTCCGGCAGTTATAAAATATGGTATCAGCAGGCGCTGCATAAAAATATTACTCACCTGCAAAAAAATAATTTTTATATCTGCGTTAATCAAAGTGAGTGGCAGCATCACTTTGAGCCCGACAATTTTACACTTGCGGCTACACTAAACAGTGATGAAATAAAAAGCATACTTGTAAATAAGCCCTTTATAAAAGTAGCGGCAAAATTTCAGTTGCACCAGTGGCGCCAAATAGATATGTTGCTGGAAAAATGTTTTGCAGATATCATTAACCTGCTAAAAGATTAACTGCCTATGCGGTGAAAAAGATCTTTAACCTGATATTCCCATAACTGGCTCTGATCTTTAATTTCTTTTTTTTCTGCAAAATCTTTTACCACCAAAATAGTTTGATTGGTAACTTCTGATTTTTCAATACTCCATTCAAAATATTCTCCTTTGGGCATATGCAACCAATGAAAGCGTACAAATTTATCTTCTTCCATTTCTAACAACTCTGCTTTATCAGTAGTGCCATTCCACGAAAAACTATAAATTCCATCACGTTCATCCACCGTATCTGCAAACCATTCCTGCAAACCTGCCGGTGTAATTAAAAATTCATACAATATGCCTGGCGAACATCTTACCGGGTATTCCAGCGTAAATAAAACTTTTTTACTCATCCTAATTTTTTAAATAATCCTTTGAACCATGCAATAATAGCAAAATATTTATAGTGGCAAAATAAAATTTTGGTTATTTTCCGCTTACTTATGCACATATTTTATTGCGAAAATTACCTTTTGAAGAAATTGAAACTCATAAGTTTATAAAAAGTTTTTTGGTGAGATACTACAAATAGTATAAATTACGTTAATAATTCCGGTGTTTTTAACAATCTGTTAACCGCCTTCACTTTCAGTACTAACCTTTAAAACAAGCAGGCTTATGAGCATGCGTCAACTTAAGATTACCAAGTCTATCACTAACCGTGAAAGTCAGAGCCTGGAAAAATATTTACAGGAAATTGGTAAGGTAGATTTAATTACTCCTGAAGAAGAAGTTTCACTCGCTATCCGCATTAAAAACGGCGACCAGGCTGCACTGGAAAAATTAACCAAAGCCAATCTGCGTTTTGTGGTGTCCGTTGCCAAACAATACCAAAACCAGGGCCTTACTTTGCCCGATCTTATAAATGAAGGCAACTTAGGTTTAATAAAAGCAGCGCAACGTTTTGATGAAACAAGGGGGTTTAAATTTATTTCTTACGCCGTATGGTGGATACGCCAGAGCATTTTGCAGGCACTTGCAGAGCAATCCCGTATTGTAAGGTTACCGCTTAATAAAGTTGGACTGTCTAACAGAATAAGCAAAGCCTTTTCTTTATTGGAGCAGGAGTTTGAAAGAGAACCCAGTGCTGAAGAGCTGGCTACATTTTTAGAGCTGGATATTGAAGAGGTAAGGGCAACACTTGGTGCCGGCATCCGGCACGTAAGTATGGATCAGCCGCTGATGGATGGAGAAGATAATACATTGATGGATGTGATGATAAATCCCAACGCTGTTGGAACAGATTTCGAAGTACTCAATGCCTCTTTAAAAACCGAAATAGAACGTTCGCTAAGTACACTGTCTGAAAGACAAAAAGAAGTGATCCGTTTTTTCTTTGGTATTGGTATAGATCATGCCTTAAGCCTGGAAGATATTGGCGAAAGATTTAACCTTACCCGTGAAAGGGTGCGGCAGATAAAAGATAAAGCCATTACAAAATTAAGAACTGCATCCCGGTGCAAAATTTTAAAAGGTTACTTAGGCGCATAAAAAATCTCCAGCAATATTAAACACTCCTAACTAAGTTCCCCGCCATTGGCTTCGGTGTTTATTATTCTGTAAATCATTTTCTATAATCATTTATTTTCCCCGAAATTTGCATTACTAAAAAAGAGATGATAAATGGCTATTGATATTAAAGTGCCCACTGTTGGTGAAAGTATTAGCGAAGTAACACTGGTAAAGTGGTTAAAAAATGATGGCGAATATGCAAACAGAGACGAAGTAATTGCCGAGCTCGAGAGCGAAAAAGCCACTTTTGAATTGAATGCCGAACAGGCAGGCATAATAAAAACAATTGCCAAAGAAGGAGATACTTTAAAAATTGGTGATACCGTGTGCAGTATTGATACTGATGCTGCAAAACCTGAAGCAGCAAAAGCCGAACCAACAAAAGAAACCGTTGCTGCAAAGGCAGAACCAGCAAAAGTTGAGCCGGCAAAAGAAGCCGTTGCTCAAAAAAATGAAATTGCAACTCCCAAACCCGAAATGGAGACCAAGGCAACTCCCGTTGCTGCAGCAATTATTGCAGATAAAAAAGTAGATGTAAAAAAAGTTACCGCCACAGGCTCTAACGGAAAAATTGTTAAGCAGGATGTAATGGAAGCACTTAACAATCCCGGAAGAAAACCCGGAGTGGAACTTTTTGGCCGTACCGACAGGCCCGAAAAAATGAGCAACCTGCGTAAAACGATCAGCAGGCGTTTGGTAGAAGCCAAAAATACTACGGCTATGCTCACCACTTTTAACGAAGTAGATATGAGCGCCATAATCGAAATAAGAACTAAGTATAAAGATAAATTTAAAGAAGGCCATGGGGTTAACTTAGGCTTTATGAGCTTTTTTACAAAAGCCTGTACCTATGCTTTAATGGAATGGCCATCGGTAAATGCTTATATAGATGGAGAGCATGTTATTTATCACGACTATTGCGATATCTCCATTGCAGTTAGTGCGCCAAAAGGGTTAGTGGTGCCTGTTATACGCAATGCCGAAAGTTTAAGCATGGCCGAAATTGAAAAGAAAGTAGTGGAGCTTGCTACAAAAGCAAAAGACAATAAATTAACAATTGAAGAAATGACCGGTGGTACTTTCACCATAACAAACGGTGGTATTTTTGGTTCCATGATGAGTACACCCATTATTAATATTCCGCAATCGGCAATTTTAGGAATGCATAATATTTTACAGCGGCCAATGGCAGTTAACGGGCAGGTGGTAATAAAACCAATGATGTACCTGGCATTAAGTTACGATCATAGGATTATTGATGGCAGAGAATCAGTAAGTTTTTTAATAAGAGTAAAAGAGCTGCTGGAAAATCCTGCATTATTATTATTTGGAAAAGACCCGGTAAAAAGTTTACTTGAATTATAAAAAGAAATTTTTTGTTGAGTACTTCAAATATTTTTTTGCCTCTGCAATTTTAGCAGGCATTTTTTGTTTTTAATCCAGAATGCTTAACTTAACCTATGCGCTACCAATCCTATTTAAATACAGCCAAAACAATTGTACAGGGCTATAATGGTGAAGAACCTTTTGCCGGGCACCTTAAAAAATTTTTTGCGGCACATAAAAAACATGGCTCTACCGATAGAAAATATATTGCTGCATTATGTTACTGTTATTTCCGTTTAGGAAAAGCTGTTAGCGAAGTAACAGAAGAAAATTTATTAGCAGGCCTTTTTTTTAATGAGCAATTTCATAACGAAATTATTGATTTTTTTAAACCGGAATGGAATGAGCATATTGCTAAAACCGTGGTTGAAAAAATTGAGTATTTACATTTCCCGGTAAAAGAAATTTTTCCTTACCAGTATGCTTTATCGCCGGATGTAAATTACCAGCAATTTTGCGCCTCTTTTTTGCAGCAACCTAAATTGTTTTTAAGAATAAGGCCCCATAAAAAAAATATTGTAATAGAAAAATTACAAAAAGCAAAAATACCACTGGCGCTGACCGGTGTAGATTGCATTGCATTATCTAATGCTGCTAAACTGGACGGTATTATTGCATTTGATAAAGAAGCAGTGGTACAGGATTACAACTCTCAACAGGTTTTTAATTTTCTTAAAAATTTTGAAGCCGATAAAAAAAAACCGGTAACCGCATGGGATTGCTGTGCTGCCAGCGGGGGCAAATCAATTTTATTATATGATATTTTAAAAAGGCATGTACAGCTTACCGTATCGGATATAAGGCTTACCATTTTATTAAACCTGCACCAGCGTTTTAATAAAGCTGGAATAAAAGATTACAATTATTTTTTGGGAGATCTTAATAAAGCCGACTTTCAGTTTCCTGATATAACTGCAAAAGGGAAAGACAATACACAAGGCCTCAATACTTATCAAATGATAATTTGCGATGCACCCTGTACCGGCAGCGGCACCTGGAGCCGCACACCCGAAAATCTTTATTATTTTAAGCCTGAAACCATTGAAGTGTATGCTGCACGGCAAAAGCAAATTGTAAAAAACATAATTCCCTGCCTGCAAAAAAATGGCTTGCTTTTTTATATTACCTGCTCGGTATTTAAACAGGAAAATGAAGAGGTGGCCGAATTTATAAAAAATAATTTTTTGCTGCAATTAGTACATATGGAATTACTAAAAGGTTACGATAAAAAAGCCGACTCTATGTTTGTTGCTGTGTTCAAAAAAAATGAATAAACCAGCCTGAATTTTTAATAATACATTCGTAAAATCTTTACACTTTACCTCTTCATAATTTTTTTCACCATTTCTTTTTTATCATTTACCCAAATACTTACTGCATAAATACCTGCCGCCATTTCTTTTACCGGTATGGTGTAAGTTTTAGCGCCGGCAAGTTGCTGTGCAGTTACACTGTACATTTTTTGCCCCCGCATATCATGCAGCCGTATGTCTATTTTAGCGGCAACATTTTTTACAATCACAATGGTAAGTTTATCACTTGCCGGGTTAGGGCTTATTAAAATTCTTTCGGTGGTGGCTGGGCAAAGAGATAGATCGTTATTAATGTTTACAAAAGCTGTATCGCTGCAACCGGCAGTATTGGTAGCAATTAATTGGTAAGCGCCACTTGCAACAACTGCCGCAGTATTGGTAACTGCATTACCTGCCAGCGTCCACCTGGTAGTTAAACCAGCAGTATTAAATGCAGTAGTTAAATTGTAACTGCTGTCGTTACATTTATTGAAAATTTTATCTGCGCCAAGGTTTGGTTTAGCTACAAAATTAACAACCGCTAACGCTGTATCGGCACAACCAGACACAGTGGAAGCAATTAATTGATAAGATCCCGGTGTGGTTACTGCCCCGGCATTTGCAACAGTATTTCCATTAAGGGTCCAATTAGCAGTTAAGCCAGTGGTGGTGTACAGGCTGTTTAAATTTAAGGTACTGTCACTGCACCGGGTAATATTTTTATCAGCACCAAAATTTGGTTTGGGAGCAAAAGTTAATTGTACCGAGTCTAAATAAAAACTGGTGTCTGATGCAATCGTCATTTTAAGCCGGTATTTAATTGTGGTGCTGGTAACCGCAGATAAATCTTCGTTGTGTGTAAAGTTTCTTGCAGCAAATGCGCCGGTAGAAGTTTTGGTAGTAACAGTAATATAATCAACATCAGTTATTAATTTTCTTTCTACCGCAATGCTTATTGCAGAATCTGTTTTTACATTCCATTGTAAAGCCGTGCTGCAATTATTAATAGCAGCTTGCTTGCTGTATAATTGTTTTATAAGTAATACAAAAGCTTTTTTCATATCCGGAATACCGTAACCGGTTCTGTCATCAGGGTTAGCGGCCCTGTTAGCAGCTTGCTGTAAGGTGGTAATGATGCTCATATTATTTACTTCGGGAAAAGCCTGCCATAAGCATGTAGTTAAGCCGGCCATATTGGGGCAGGCAAAAGAAGTACCATTACTTGCAACCGGTTGCCCGGTAACTGCGTTGGCTACAATGGCACCAACCCCTACCGCGGCAACGGATGGTTTTACCTGCCCGTCGCTGCTGGGGCCATAACTGCTAAAACCACCAACAACGCCGCTGTTGTTAACTGCGCCAACAGCCATTACGCTATCAGCATCTGCAGGTGCCGAAATATAACGCCAGGCACTTGCACCTTCATTACCTGCCGCCACTACTACCAGCATTCCTTTTTTTGCGGCAACATCTGCGGCTCTGGAAATAATAGTGGTGTTGCCATTCATCTCGGCATAAGTATGATTGTAACTGGCATTATCAAAAGTGGTATAACCCAAAGAAACAGAACAGATGTCTACCCCTAAACTATCAGCCCTCTCGGCACCGGCTGCCCAGTTTTGTTCTTCAATGGGATACTCTGTAGCAGCATCCTCAGTTCTAAATAAATAGAAAGAAGTTTTAGGTGATGTGCCTACAAAACTTCCGGGCAAATTTGCAGCCATGGTGCTAAGGCAATTGGTGCCATGCGGATGGTCTTCATTTACGCTGGCATTATTAGTTACAAAATCCCAGGTACCCAAAATTTGCCCGCTATTTCGCACACTGTCAAAAGTGGGTAAGGTTAAATAGTTTAAAAAGCCTGCATCCAAAACGGCCATTTGCATGCCTTGACCACGAAAGCCACGATTATGTAAAAACTCGCCATTGTGAATATGCACCTGCGCATACGATTGACCGTAATTGTAAAAATCTGCTAAAACATTCAGCGGCTCGGTAGCACTTGCGGTTGATTTTAAAGGCCCGTCAAACTTTTTGTTTACCGGCTCGTCGGCAGTTTGTTTAATATTGGCAATTTGATTACTGCTTATTACAAAAGAAAAATTATTTATTTTGGCTAATGCGGCCGCATCGTTGGTTTGTATAGCCACCTGGTTAAGCCACTTAGAGGTATTAAGAATAGTAACGGCGCCTGCAAGCCGAATACTGTCGATGTAGCGGGGCGTTACGGGCAGGTCGGCGGAATCGACATTAATATTATACCTGGTACGTCGCTGTATGGCACGGCTGGTTAAATATATCGATGGATTACTAAAGGAAAAAGGGCTGGTGCCTTTATCTTTTAAACGGATAATATATCTTGATTGCGCTGCACTGTTTTGGGAGATAGCAGCAGCAATTAGTAAAAGTAAAATTATTTTTTTCATAGATTTAAATTCAGTACTGCAAATATAGTTAATAAGCCAGCTCCCTTTGTACTGCAGCATTTTAAAATACAGCAGGTTCAGATCAATACTTCCTCCGCCGGTAAAATATAAAACGAAAGGCTTCTTAAAATTATTGCCATTTTTTTAAGGCTGAAAAAACCAGAGTAGAAAAATAAAAGCCGCTGTGTTGTATTATAAGTGTATGTTTGCACTGTGTTTTATCGCATTTAGCTCACAGCATTGATAGATTCTATTTTTTTCAAATCTTCTCATCATAATAGTTTTCCCGTCTTTATAGTTTGCTTTCTCCTTACTGCACAGGTATTTATTTTTATTTAATTTATTTAATTTTTTGTCATGAACATTTATGTTTCAAATTTAAGTTTTAACACATCCGATGCAGAATTGCAGGATCTTTTTTCAAAGTATGGTGAAGTTTCATCTGCTAAAGTAATTACAGACAGGGAAACCGGAAGAAGCCGTGGTTTTGGTTTTGTAGAAATGGCTTCTGAAGAAGAAGGTAAAGCTGCAATGGAAGGCCTTAATAATAAGGAAGTAGAAGGAAGAGCAATGTCTGTTTCTGTTGCTAAAGAAAGAGAAGAAAGAACCGGTGGTGGTGGATTTGGCGGCAACCGTGGTGGTGGCGGCGGACGTGGTGGAAGTGGTGGTGGTTACTCTAACAACCGTGGAAGCGGTGGTGGTGGTAGCAGATGGTAATACCATTTAAACTTTAAAATATGAATGCCCTTTTTCAAGGGCATTTTTTATTTTTATTATAAGCATCTGTATCAGTACGCCCACTTCAACCAGGTTGCTCCCCAGGTAAACCCGCCACCAAATGCAGCAAGTATAATATTATCACCTTTTTTTAATTGCTTTTCCCAATCCCATAAACATAATGGTAAAGTGGCGGCAGTAGTGTTGCCATATTTTTGAATGTTGATCATAACTTTTTCTTTAGCCAAACCCATGCGGTTTGCTGTAGCATCAATTATTCTTAAGTTAGCCTGGTGTGGTACCAGCCAGGCAATATCATCGGCCGTTAAATTATTGCGCTGCATTAATTCGTAACTCACATCGGCCATGCCTTTTACGGCAAATTTAAAAACTGCCTGTCCTTCCTGGTATACAAAATGTTCTTTGGCCAAAACTGTTTCAACAGTAGCCGGTTTTACAGAGCCGCCCGCTTTCATGTGCAGGTATTGCCTTCCGCTGCCGTCACTTTTTAAAATACTGTCTAATATACCACTGCCTTCTTCATTGGGTTCCAGCAAAACCGCACCGGCACCATCGCCAAAAATTATACAGGTTGCCCTGTCGCTGTAGTCAATAATGCTGCTCATTTTATCTACACCCACCACCACCACTTTTTTATAGCGGCCACTTTCAATAAAAGCGGCACCTGTAGTAAGTGCAAATAAAAAACCGGAGCAGGCGGCACCCACATCAAAACTAAAAGCATTTACGGCACCTGCTTTATCGCATATAATATTTGCTGTTGCCGGAAAAACCATATCCGGTGTTACGGTAGCACAAATCAAACAATCAATTTCCGCAGGACTTATACCTCTTTTTTTACAAAGTTCCAGCACAGCAGGTGCACCTAAATCGCTGCTGCCAAGTCCTTCGCCTTTTAATATTCTTCTTTCTTCCACACCGGTTCTGCTCCTTATCCACTCATCATTGGTATCCACCATGGTTTCTAATTCTTTATTGGTAAGTTTATAATCGGGTACATAACCACCAACACCGGTGATTGCAGCAGTAAGTTTTTGCATGTAAATGGGAGTTTGTTTACTTGGTTTAATGAAATTTGTGTGGGGGTAAAAATACATAAAAATTGGCTACGGTTATTTTAACTGCAATGCTCATAAATAATTCCTATTTTCGCTATGTAAAAGTAAAGTTTTGTGCAAATTGTTTGTGGGAGTTGAATTGCTTTACCCGTAACTAAAAAACATTTAACAGAGTAATGTACGCTTATCTGCAAGGAAAATTTGTTGACAAAACACCGGCACAGGTTTATGTAGATGTAAATGGAGTAGGGTTCGAAGTAAATATCAGCCTTAATACATATTCGCAAATTTTAAATTTAGAACAGGGCAGGTTGTTTACACATTTGCAGGTAAAAGAAGACGGGCATGTACTATTTGGTTTTTTTGACCGGGCAGAGAAAGAAATTTTTCTATTAGTGATAAGTGTTTCGGGCATTGGAGCAGCAACTGCAAGGATGATGCTGTCTAGCCTTAAACCCGAAGAAGTAAGCAGGGCAATTGTACAAAATAATGTGAAGCTTTTAGAAGGTGTGAAAGGAATAGGAAAAAAAACTGCAGAACGTTTAGTGCTGGAGTTAAAAGATAAATTAAGCAAACATTCTTTAAACGAAACTATTTCGCCAAACTGGAGCAATAGTTTAGAACAGGATGCGTTAACTGCACTAGTTGCCCTTGGTATTTCAAGACAGCAGGCAGAGCAGGCCATCCAAAAAATTATCCTTGCCGAACCATCTGTATCTAAATTAGAAGATTTAATAAAAAAAGCCTTAAAAGCAATTTGACAGAACTCTACGTTAATTGATTTATTGGATGTTGCTTATCAGAAAATTTTTTTCGAAAACTATTTGCTGTGGGATACTTTTAGCCGTACTCTCCCTGTTTGCTGTAAATAAAATTACAGCAGCACCTTGTCCGTTACATACTGCTGTAACTTTTCAGGATACTACTCCACCCAAAAATACACCCAACCTGGTTTTTCCTATAAAAGACAGAAGGGGAGATGTTGTTTCCGATTTCAGGCAAAGCACTTACGATTTAAAAAACCCCACCAATTATAAAGATTCAGTTGTATACGATGCTAAAACCAAGCGCTATATCGTGTACGAAAAAATTGGCAGCAAATATTACCGCACCCCAACCACCTATTCTTTTGAAGAATATTGGAAATTAAGAGGGCGCCAATCGGAAATAGATTATTTTAAAAAAAGGTCTAACACCACCAGCATTCTTAACCGTGGTAAAGTAAAACCCAAGCTGTCAGTTTACGATGGTTTATTTAACCGCTTATTTGGCAATGGTAAAATAAATATTACACCTCAGGGTAATGTTAGTGTTACCGCAGGTTACCAGGGCCAAAATATTAAAAACCCTACGCTGCCCGAAAGAGCCAGAAAAAACGGCGGCTTTGATTTTGACATGCAGGCCCAGTTAAACGTAAATGCAGATATTGGTGGTAAACTAAAATTTCCTATTAGCTATAATACACTGGCCAACTTTGGGCAGGATAACCAGTTAAAATTAGATTACACCGGCCTGGATGATGAAATTATTAAGCGCTTTGAGTTGGGTAATGTTTCCTTCCCCAGCCGCAGTACTTTAATACCCGGCGCTCAACAATTATTTGGCGTAAAAACACAATTGCAGTTTGGTAAATTATTTTTAACTGCTGTGCTTGCCAATCAAAAATCGCAAAGGCAATCGGCCAATTTGCAGGGAGGTTCCGCATCGCAGTTGTTTGAAGTAAAGGCTGATGAATACGAAGAAAACCGTCACTTTTTAGCAGCCCAGTATTTCAGGGCTAATTTTAACCAGGTAATGCAAAACTTACCCGCCGTTACCGCACCTGTACAAATTTTACGGATGGAAGTATGGGTTACCAACCGCAACGGAACCACCACTGACACTAGAGATGTAGTTGGTTTAATGAATTTGGGCGAAGATGGAAACCCGGTTAACCCGGCCATTCCCACTAATGCCACCAATCCAATTTATTCTACTATTGCAGCTAACCCCAGTAACAGAAACCCATCGCTGGTGTATAATAATTTATTAAGCCTGGGCTTACAACCCGTTCAGGATTTTGAAAAAACATTTGCCCGTAAATTAGATTCTACCCAATATACTTTTCATGATAAAGTAGGTTTTATCTCTTTAAGCCAGCCTTTACAAACAGATGAAGTACTGGCAATTGCTTATCAATATTCTTTTAATGGAAAAATTTATCAGGTAGGAGAATTTTCGCAGGATCTTCCGCCAGACAGTTCATCAGGTACACAAAAAATATTGTTCTTAAAATTATTAAAAGCTACATCGCAACGCCCCAGTTTACCCATTTGGGACCTGATGCTGAAAAATGTTTACCCTATTGGCTATGGCACTTTAACCCCAACCGATTTTAAACTGGACGTTTTATACCAGGAACCTGGCTTAGGTTTAAAAAGATATGTTCCCTTTGGAGATAAAAATCCCGGCTTCCCCATTATTTCTTTAATAAATTTAGACCGCTTAAATAATCAACTTGATCCGCAGCCCGATGGTGTATTTGATTATGTAGAAGGCTACACTGTTTTTTCTCAATACAGCCGTATAATGTTTCCGGTGCTGGAACCTTTTGGGCGGGATCTGGCGCAGGGCATTTACACCAATCCCAATTCTCCCACCATAAAAGATACTTTATTTTATGCTTTATACGATTCTATAAAAGCAGTGGCACAGCAGTTTCCTAATTTAAACCGGTTTGTTTTAAAAGGTTCTGCAAAAATTTCCGGTTCATCCGATATCAGTATTGGCTACAACATTCCCCGCGGATCGGTTACAGTAACTGCAGGTGGCAGAACTTTACTTGAAGGTGTGGACTATGATATTAATTACGATTTGGGAACCATCAAAGTAATTAACTCTGCCATTATAAATTCTGGTTTGCCGGTACAGGTTAATTATGAAAACAATGCTTCATTTGGTTTGCAGCAACGTAACTATATTGGGTTAAGATTTGATTACACTGCAAAAAATACTGTAAAAGAACAATTGTCTTTTGGTGGCACGTTGGTACGTTTGGGCGAAAGGCCTTTCTTTAATAAAACCAATCTTGGCGAAGACCCGATAAGGAATACCATGTACGGGTTGGATGTAAATTATCGCAAAGACATTCCAAGGTTAACCAAATTATTGGATAAGCTGCCTTTTTATCAAACCACGGCGGCATCAACCATAAATGTATTTGCCGAAGGCGCTTATTTGCAACCGGGCCATGCACCACAAATTGGCAAAGGCGCCAATGGTGTTTCTTATATAGACGATTTTGAAAGCAGCAAATCAGGTATCGACCTGCGTTTTCCTCAAAATATCTGGACACTGGCTTCCACACCCCAAGGTGCAACGGACAAAGCTGGTACAACCATCCTTTTTCCTGAAGCGATATTAAACGATAATTTAGATTATGGAAAAAACAGGGCAAAGCTGGCCTGGTACCAAATTGAACAAACCTTACAACAGTATAAAGGCAATAATAATCCATTCACCAACGACAGGATTGAGTTAAGCGACCCAAGAGTAAGGCAGGTTTATCAAAAAGAAATTTTTCCTCAAAAAACAACTGGCTTTGGCGAAAGCTTTTTGCAAACATTTGATTTGTCTTATTATCCTACAGATAAAGGACAGTACAATTATGATGATGCTGCAGTTGCCCCCAATGGAAAATTATTAAACCCTAACAAACGTTGGGGTGGTTTAATGCGGGGCCTGGATCAAACCGATTTTGAAACAGGTAATATTGAATTTGTTGAATTTTGGCTGCAAGACCCCTTTATTAATTCTACTAAACGACCCAATGCAACCAGTTCAACAGGTGGTAAATTATATTTTAACCTGGGCAATGTATCAGAAGATATTTTAAAAGATGGAAGACGATTTTATGAAAATGGGTTGAATACACCGAATGCGCCCTCACCGGTTGATAATTCTACCTGGGGCCGGGTGCCCCGCAATCCAATTCAGGTAACCAATGCCTTTAGCAATAATCCCGATGACAGGGTTTTTCAAGACGTTGGGCTTGATGGCCTTGATGATTCAGCAGAAGTAAACAGGCGCAATGCATACCTCACCCAATTACTCACCAATTTTGGTGCTGGTTCTAAAGCTTATCTTGATGCGCTGAATGATCCTTCCAATGATAATTTTCGCAACTACCGTGGCGATGTGTATGATCAGCAGGGAACAGGCATTTTAGGCCGTTATAAAAATTTCAATAATCCGCAAGGCAATTCTCCCATTGCAGATAATAATTCCACTTTTACTTCAGCCGCAACCTTATACCCCGATGCCGAAGATTTAAACAGGGATAATACTTTAAATCAAACCGAAGAATATTTTCAATATATAGTAGATATAAAAACGGTAACCGACCCGGGGATGAGTATTGGTACCAATTTTATAGTGGACAAAAAATTAGTACCGGTTAGTTTGGCAGATGGAACATCCAGAAGTGAAACCTGGTACCAGTTTCGCATACCTATTAGCGAGTACAATAGAAAAGTGGGTAATATCCCCGATTTTAAATCCATTCGTTTTATAAGAATGTTTCTAACCGATTTCAGCGATAGCGTTACATTACGTTTTGCCGAGCTGCAATTAACCAGGAATGTATGGCGCAGGTTTCAGTATAAAATTGATACCTCCGGTTTATACACACAGTTAAACCCCGCCGGCGTAAATTTTACAGTGGGTGCAGTTAATATTGAAGAGAATGATAAACGTAATCCTTTACCTTACCGCACGCCTGCAATAATTGAGCGCCAGCAAACTTTAAGCAGCAATGGTGTAAACCTGTTGTTAAACGAACAAAGTATGAGCCTGCAGTTTTGCAATTTACCTAAAGGCGATGCAAGAGGTGTTTTTCAAACTTTTAGCAACAGGGATTTAAGGCAGTACCGCAAAATGTCGATGTTTATTCATGCAGAAAAATCTATTACCGGGCCAACACTTAACCCTAAAGATCTTACTGCAGTTATCCGTATCGGTACCGACTTTATAAATAATTATTACCAGATAAGAATTCCATTAAATCAAACGCCGTTTGGCGCAGCCAGTTTGGCCAACGATCCTAAAAATGCGTCTGCTTACAGCGATACTTTATGGTTGGGCAGTAATGCTTTGGATATTGATTTGCAAAGTTTAATCAGGTTAAAGCAAAGCCGTAATGCCGATCCATCAATACCCAGTACCCGCATTTACCGGCAACAGCAAGCTAACGGCCAGGAGTATGCTGTAATTGGCAGCCCCAATTTAGCGGAAGTACGTGGTGTATTAATTGGAGTTGAAAATACCAATGCCGCAACCGCCTGCGGCGAGGTTTGGGTAAATGAATTACGCTTGTCGGCTATTGATGAAAAAGGTGGATGGGCAGCCTTGGGAAGAGTAGATTTAAATCTTGCAGATTTGGGTACCATTTCTATATCGGCCAATACTCATTCTTCCGGCTTTGGAACTTTAGAGCAAAGAGTAAATGAAAGATACCGTGACGACCTGTTGCAATATGATATATCGGCTAATTTAGAGCTGGGCAAACTGCTGCCTAAAAAAGCGGCAATTTCCATCCCGGTTTTTGCCAGCTATTCTCAAACAGTAAGTACACCGCAATACGATCCTTATGATAAGGACATCAAATTAAAAGACAAATTAAAATCTGCCACTGCAGCTAAAAAAGATTCTATCAGGAATGATGCGGTTGATTTTGCTTCTACCACCACGGTAAACTTTACCAATGTGCGTAAAAACAAAACCAATGCTAAAAAGCCTAAAATTTACGATATCTCTAATTTCGATGTCAGCTATTCATTCCTTAATACCAAAAGGCATAATCCTTTAATTGAGAGTGATGAGGTTACCAAACATCATGGTGGATTAGGATATTTGTTCAGCCCTCAGCCAAAATATTTTACCCCATTTAAAAAAGTATTTCCTAAGGCAAAAACGCATTGGTTCGATTTGGTGAAAGATTTTAATTTTAATTTACTGCCATCTACATTAAGTTTTCGGGCTGATGTTAACCGGCAGTTTGGGGCTATTCGTCCACGTAGTGTTGGCGCATCTAAATATGCTATTCCCGAAACTTATGATAAATATTTTATTTTTCAACGGGATTATATTTTACGCTGGAATTTTACCAAGTCGCTGAATTTTGATTTTACCGCCACCAATAACTCCCGTATAGATGAACCAGCAGGAAGGCTGGATACCAAACCAAAAAAAGATTCTGTTTGGAAGAATTTTTTAAAGGGTGGCAGAAATACTTTATACCGCCATGCCGCCAACCTTACTTATACATTACCAACGGCTAAATTTCCGTTGCTCGACTGGACTACTATGAACGTAAGTTACCAGGCTACTTATGGCTGGATAGGTGCATCACGCCTGGCCGTTAACCTGGGTAATATAATTGAAAACGGGCAACAGAAAGAAGCCACTGCCCAATTTGATTTTACAAGATTGTATCAAAAAAGTAAATGGCTGCGCCAGTTAGAGCAACCATCAAATAAAGAAGACCGGGAAAAATGGCGTAACCGTATAACCAAAGTAAAAGATACAGTAACCAATAAAGCAGGTAAAAAAGTAGTAAAAACAAGAAAGATTGTAGATAAAACTGCTTTGCCGTATGTAGGCACACCAGAAAAGATTTTAGGTAAACTACTTACCAGTATCAAACAGGTTAATGCAACTTTATCCGAAAATGCAAACACCAGGCTACCCGGTTATGCCGACAGCACCAAATACCTCGGGCAAAACTGGAAAAGTATGGCACCGGGTATTGATTTTATTACCGGAAGACAGCCCGATACCAACTGGTTAAACAGGGCTGCTCAAAAAGGTTTAATAACCAGAGACCTTACTTTCAATTCTTTATTTACTCAAAATTTTAATCAAACCTTTACGGCCACAGCCCAGCTGGAACCTGTAAGAGACCTTACCATTTCGGTTAATATCAGAAAAACTTTCAATAAAAATTATTCCGAAACTTTTAGGTTTGCAGATACCAGCGGAGGTACAAATTATAAATTCAATCACCTTAATCCATATGCCGGCGGAGGTTTTGATGTGAGTTATATTGCTTATAAAACTTTGTTTGGCAATTTTGATCCTAACCGAGTTTCTGAAACATTTAAAAAATTCCAGGATTACCGCTTAATTCTCTCTGAGCGCTTAGGAAAAACAAATACGTACAACATAGTAAATGGCCGTACCACACCCGGTGCAGATGGTTATTATTATGGTTATGGAAGATATGCTGTAGATGTACTGGTGCCCGCATTTATTGCGGCCTACACCGATCAGGACCCCCGTACTATTTCTTTGATAAAACAAAATAACGCCAATACTAAATCAAATCCTTTTAGAGACATATTACCAAAGCCTAACTGGAAAATAGATTACAATGGGTTGAGCAGGGTTAAAGGCCTGGAAAAAATATTTACTAACTTCTCGGTTTCTCATGGTTATAATGGAAGCCTTAGCATGAATGGATTTACTTCGGCATTGCTTTATCAGGATGTTTCCAGGTTTGGTTATCCTTCGTTTTATGATCCGCAGTCACAAAATTATATACCTTTCTTCCTTGTGCCCAACATATCCATCGGAGAACAATTTGCACCACTGCTGGGGGTAGATATGATGTTTACCAACCAACTGCAATTTAAATTCGAATATGCTAAAACACGCCAGTTAAGTTTAAGCCTGATAGATTACCAGCTGAGTGAAGTACGCAGTGCAGAATTTGTGGTAGGTGCCGGGTACCGTAAAAAAGGCCTGCGGTTTGGAAATTTAACCCTGCCCAAATTTTTGCAAAGTAAGGCTGATGTAAAAAATGGTAAGAGTAAACTGGAGAATGAAATTAATTTCCGTTTAGATTTTAGGATAAGGGATAATGTAACTGCTAACAGCCGGTTAGACCAGGATAATAATTTTGCAACAGGCGGCAGTAAAGAAATTACTATTTTACCTACCATAGATTATTTTTTAAATAACAGGGTGAACATTAAGTTTTATTTTGATCAACGCAGGGTAAAACCATACATTTCATCCAGCGCACCCATTACCAATACAAGGGCCGGCGTTCAGGTAAATGTTTCTCTTGCTCAATAATTATGCGATAAAAATTTTAAACCCTCATCATTATGGCGAGGTTTTTTATATACTAGTGTTATGTCAACTTTGAAGCAGCGCATAAACCTCACAGGTTTTCATAATACAAACTGGTTTAGATAAACCTGTGAGGTTTGACAGCATAGGCTTGACATGACACTAGTGAAATAAAGTTGGTAAACCGGGTTGTAATTCCAGTGAGGATTAGGTTTAATAAGGTATAATACTGAAAAATAGTTGGTGATATCTGCTGTAATTCAATACAGTTACGAATTTGATAAAAGCTATGTGGAAATTGGTTTCTTAGTGTTTGTTTGCGAATGCCTTTTTATCCTGCTCAATGAATAAAAGGTGTAGCGCTAACAATTTAAACAAAGCAATATCCGGAATAATCCTAAAAAGAAAAGAGCCCTGAAATTTCAGAACTCTTTTGACATTATAACCAAGCAAAAAACAAGTTTATTTAACTTTTTTCAGCAGCATTACATAGCCGCATAAATTTTTCTTCTTTTTATTAACCTGTACCGGCTTCATCATATGGTACTCCGAAAACTGGGGTATGTAAGAGTAACTGATTACATTTCCATCCACATCGCCCCACATCTTTTTTTGATAGACCACCTGTTTTTCGTTCCAGTCAAACATTCTAACCTCATATAATTTAGAACTTACATCTCCAATAAATACAAACTGGTACCAGCTGCCCTGGGTTAATGGCACAATAACGGGCATCTCGTATTCGCTTTCCATTTCCATAGAAGCTTCCTTTACTATTATAAAACCCTGTTTGGCTAATTCTTTTTTAACACTGTCGGCTTGTGCAGAAATTGAGGGGCTGCTGCATGCGTTTTGACGGATCACATCCTGGGCATAACCATAAGTAATTGAAGAAAGTATGCAGAATAATAAAAATAAGAGTTTGTGACTTTTCATTAGTTTTTCAATTTGAATAATAGGATATACAAGTCTACAACTTTTTAGCCGGTTTCCTGTAAAAATCTTATCGGGTCTGGAATGGATAATCCTTGAACGGAATATAGTAGTCGAATATTGTGCCAAAAAAAACTAAAAAAGCTTAAAATTCTTCAATTTACGGTTGGCGATTAAAATAAAAAGCATCTGCCTGCTGGGTAGGCGTTAATATTAAGTCGTTAATACACACGTGGGCTGGTAATTGAGTACAATAAAATATAACCCCGGCCACATCAGCTCCTGTTAGCGGAGTAATGCCGTTATACGTGGCAGCTGCGGTTGAACTGTCGCCTTTATACCTAACTAAAGAAAACTCAGTTTCTACAGCCCCGGGGTTAATGCCAGTTACTTTTATATTGTGTTTTAAAAGATCAATGCGCATGGACCGGTTAATGGCATCCACAGCAAATTTACTGGCACAATATCCGTTTCCTTTTTCATAAACTTCTTTACCCGCCACCGACCCAATGTTAATGATATGTCCGCTTTTTTGAGTTATCATTAAAGGCAGTACAGCTTTTGTTACGTACAACAACCCATGCACATTTGTGTTTAGCATAGCTTCCCAATCATCCAGGCTGGCATCTTCAAAGCTGTCCCTGCCCAGGGCCAGGCCTGCATTGTTTATGAGTATGTTAATCAGCTTCCATCCTTCAGGTAAATTGCTGAGGACCTCAAATACAGCGTCCTTATCCCTCACATCAAAACAAAGTGGCAAAACACTAATCCCATTTGCTGCTTCAAGTTCAGTTTTCAGTTTTGTTAATCGCTCTTTTCTTCTGCCTGTAATTATAATATCGTATTTATTTGCTGCAAATTTTTGAGCACAGGCTTTGCCAATACCCGATGTGGCGCCTGTTATTAAAACAATTTTCTTCATAACTGCAAATTACTTCTATACCATCAAATAAAAAAGCTTCTGCAATTTGCAAAAGCTTACTATTTATTTTAAACCTGTTTAATAGTATAAAAAAAACCTCACTAAAAGTGAGGCCAATATTATTTAATGTTTTTTTATTACCAGCTTCATACCAGTGTAGCCAGGCCTTATTTCAGGCATTATAATTCTTTGTTTGTATGGTATAAAATAAACACTGTTTCCTTTTTGATAAGTGATAAGCGTACTGCTTACCGAGCTTTTTCCAACCGTTCGTGAATTTAGAAAAACGCTGCCGGTATATCTTAAACCTGATTTAAGATTGAGAGATACAGAATTTCTGAGGGTGGCGGAAGTACTGATGTTTAAAGTAACTTTTGTTTTACTTTTTTTCCCAATGCCTCTATCAGCCAAAGCACTTAGTGTGGTAAATAATATTCCCACAACAAGCAGTGTTTTTGATATTTTATTCATTGGCATAATTTTATGTTACAAATATATTAAAATTTATTCGGTATTTGCATACTGTACCTGCCTTCTTTTTGCACATCTTTAACGTTTTTAATAAAAAAAAGTTACAAAAATTGGTAATGTTATTCAAAAACTGGGTAATTTACAATAACTTATACCATTATGAGTAAACAGCCTTACCGACAGGACAGAGAAGAATTAAGAGAATTGCTGCTGCAATTTGATAATCTTAAATCAGGAAAAGGCAATTCTTTTATTGAAGAAGATTCCTTTGACCGATTAATAGATTATTACGATGAAAAAGAGCAGTTGGCGCCTGCTTTGGAAGTATCGGAATATGCCATCAGGCAATACCCATATTCAGCACCATTATTATTAAGAAAAGCAGATTTGTTAATTGCCCTGAGGCGGTACAAAGAGGCTTTATCAATATTAGAAGAAGCCGAATTGCTCGACGGCACCGACACCAATTTGTATATTTTAAAAACAGATGCCTTTCTTGCATTAGACCAGCAGGAAAAGGCAGCGGCCGTTTTAGAAAATGCTGTAGATGATTTTGAGGGCGAAGAAAAAATTGACCTGCTGTTTGAGCTTGCAGATGTATATGATGATTATGAAAATTTTGAAAAAGTTTTTGATTGCCTTAAATTGATATTGGAACTGGAGCCTAATAATGAAGAGGCACTGTATAAAATTTGTTTTTGGACAGACTTTACCGGCAGAAATGAAGAAGCTATAAGATTGCATCAAAAAATTATTGATGATTTTCCTTTTAATGAGTTAGCATGGTTTAACCTGGCGGCTGCATACCAGGGCTTAAAATTGTACGAGAAAGCGATAGATGCCTACCATTATGCTGTAGCGATAGACGATAAATTTGACTACGCCTGGCGTAATATGGGAGATGCTTTTTTGCGGCTGCGTAAATACAAAGAAGCCATTGAGGTTTTGGAGAAAGTGCTGGAACTGGCAAGGCCCGAAGATGTGATTTACGAGGCTATAGGGCACTGTTATGATAAGATGGGCAATTTTGCCCAGGCAAGATTTAATTATAAAAAAGCAGCGCATCTAAATCATAACGACAGCCAGTTACATTACAAAATTGCCTGCACCTACATGAACGAAGGCAACTGGGTAAGTGCCGTAAAAAATTTAGAAGTAGCTATGCGCATGCACCGGCTGCAGCCTGAGTTTAACCTGGCTTTAGGGCAATGTTTTATGGAATTGGGTAAACTTGATGATGCCATAACTTACTTTGGAAATGTGGTAAGGGTAAGACCCAAAAATTTGGTGGGGTGGACGGAATTATTGAAATGTTTATACAAAGCCGAATTGTTTGAAGAAGCACTGGAGTATGCAAACTTTGCCTACGAACAAACCGATGGCAAAGCTATTTTTCTGTTTTACAAAAGCGCCATATTGTTTGCCATGTCAAAATCTAAAGAAGCTGTTTTGCAATTAGAGCATGGGATGCAGTTAAATCCAAAGCTCATAAAAAAGTTAATTGAATTAAATCCTTCTATTTTACAAAGCCAGCTGGTAGTTGATATTATTGCACGTTTTAAAAAGAAAAGAACACACTAAGCGCTTAAAATTCTATCTCCCAAGGTTTATTTGTTGGCACTTTTGCCTCTTGTACAGCACAAATAACAATAGCCATTGCCTATTGCCCATTTGTTTTTACATTTGCACCACTTAAAACAGCAAGAATGAATTTTAATCTATCTCAGATACCAGACAGAAATACAAAACCACGTGAACATGGTATTACAATGGTTATGGATAAAGGCCTTAGTGTAGAGGAAGCCAAAAATTTTATGAGCGTTTCTCATCCACATGTTGATATTGTAAAATTGGGGTTTGGAACATCTTATGTAACGCCTAACTTAAAAGATAAATTAGCGATTTATCAATCTTACGACATACCCGTTTATTTTGGGGGTACGCTTTTTGAAGCTTTTTTAATAAGAGACCAGTTTGATGATTATATAAATGTGTGTAAAGAATTTGGAATTAATTATGTAGAGGTAAGTGATGGGTCTATAACAATATCACATGCAGAAAAATGCGGATACATTGAAAAATTAACCAAACATTTTACCGTTTTAAGCGAAGTGGGCAGCAAAGATGCGGCACACATTATACCGCCCTACAAATGGATTGAATTAATGAAAGCAGAACTTGAAGCCGGATCGGCTTATGTAATTGCAGAGGCAAGAGAAGCCGGAAACGTAGGTATTTACCGCGGAACAGGAGAAGTAAGAGAAGGTTTGGTACAAGAAATACTTACTCAAATACCTGAAGGCAAAATTATTTGGGAAGCACCACAAAAAGCACAGCAATTATACTTTTTAGAATTAATTGATTGCAATGTAAACCTGGGCAATATTGCACCCACCGAAGTAATTCCTTTGGAAACAATGCGTATAGGTTTACGGGGCGATACTTTTCATTTGTATTTGGATAAAAAGCCATCCTGATGAAAGTGTACGGCATAATCGGGTATCCGCTGGGGCATTCTTTTTCTCAAAAATATTTTACCGAAAAATTTATAAATGAGGGAATAACCGATTGCAGTTACCAGGTATTTCCTTTGCAAGCAGTAGCTGGTTTAAAAGATTTAATAGCAGCAAATCCTCAACTGTGTGGTTTAAATATTACCATTCCACATAAACAAACCGTACTTAATTTGCTGGATGATACCAGCCAGCTTCCGCAACAGTTACATGCCTGTAATTGTATAAAAATTGAAGCAGGTAAATTAACAGGTTTCAATACTGATGTAATTGGGTTTAAACAATCGCTGTTACCGCAATTAAAAAACCATCACACCCATGCTTTAATATTAGGCAATGGTGGCGCAGCCGAAGCCGTAAAATTTGTATTGAATACATTAAATATTTCATTTAAAATAGTTAGCAGAAAGTTACATGACGATGCTGATTTAATTTATAAAGATTTAACGCAGGATATAATTGCAGCTCATCTTTTAATAATTAACACAACTCCATTAGGCACTTTCCCCAATACTCACGAATGCCCCGATATACCTTATCGATATTTAACGGCACAGCATTTTTTATACGACCTGGTGTATAATCCCTCTAAAACTTTATTTCTTAAAACAGGGGAGGAGCAGGGAGCGGCAATAAAAAACGGTTATGATATGCTGGTGCTGCAGGCGGAAGAAAGCTGGAAAATCTGGAACTCCTGAACTTATTTATTAATCACAACAAATGGCAAGGGCTATAAATATTTCACAAGAATTTGTACCAGTTTTTCCGGAATTGCAATTACTTTTTTAGCCGCATAATCATAACTTACCATACCTGTTTTGGCTTGAGCCAATAAAATGGTTTCTCCATTTCTTTGGGTAGTTAAAGTATAATATAATTCAACGCTTACTCTGGTAATTTCTCCGGTTGAAATGGTAACATCAATAACATCTTTGTAAAAAGATTCACTTTTAAATACCACTGCAAGATCGGCCAGTATTAAACCAGTGCCTTCAATATTTAATTCGGTATAGCTGTACTGCTGCAGCCATTGCACCCGGGCTTCATGAATAATGGCTACAAAAGCATCGTTACTTAAATGATTACCATAATTGATATCAGTGATTCTTACAGGTATTGTAATTGCAGCAATTTTATTTGTTGGGATTATTAATTTTATTCTTGCCATTTATTATTAAAGGTAATATATACAGGTAAAAAAACGGGCTTCACTTTTTAGGTGAAGCCATCAGTATAAAAATCCTATATAATAGATCGGGTAAATTTATTTTTTTTCTTCCAGCACATCGCTTAGCTCAATAATATCCATAAAATTATATAACGAAGGCGCAACCATATTATTCGTCATTTTTTCTCTCCATTTTGCAAAAGTAGCTTTCCATTTTGCACTCTCTTTTATAATCACATCAATATTTTCCTGTGCTTCCGGGCTTCTGTCGTTTAAAAAATTAATAACGCTGGAAAATTTGGCCGATACTTTTAGGGGTTGTCCATCCGGCCCTGTAATGCTAATGTAGGCATTAGGCGTATTCATCAACGCAATATCCATTGGTGTTTCACCGGAAACGGTTTGCAATTTTTCAACTTTTTCATTTGCTGGGTTCAGCGCAAAATCTTCGGGTTGATTGCCTTGTAAATAATCAGTAGCAAATATTTTCTCCTCTGTAAAAGGAGTTGCCTTTTTTACTTTGGGATTTACAAAGTTATTTGAAGGTAATTTTTTTTCCTGGGTTGCAGAGGCGGGCAATGTTGTTTTTTCTGCCGCAGCATCAAATGTTTTTTGCTGCTTGCTTTGAGGGGTTACAGAAGCGGTTAGATTGTTTGCATCTTTGGCGCTATTACGGGTTACTAAAAAAATTGCTGTAGTAATAATTGCAATAACAGATGCTGCAGCGGCCATTCTAAAAAAAATGACTTTTGGGTTTTTCTTATTATCTTTTAAAGAAACAATTTTAGTTTCCTCCTTTTGTAATTCACTAATTATATTTTGCCACGCTTTTGGCGGAGCGTCCTGCTGAAAATGATACATTTTATCCTTAAAGCTCACCTGCTCCTCATCTTTATCAAGGGCATTAAAGATATTAGTTAAAACATTTTTTGGAGGCGCTGTTTCAAAGGCAAGCAATTTTGTTTTTACATCATTTGCTGCATTATTTTCATCTTTATCCAGCTGGCGGGTAATATTCTTCCAAACACCTTGCGGAGGTGTTACCTGGTGGTTGAGAATTTTATATAACCAATTGCTGGGCATCGTTTAATTTAATTAAGGACAGATTGTATTTATTTGTACCGCTATTTATTCAGCTTTTCTGCTACCATCTTTTTTAAAATGCCTTTAGCCCTTGCTAACTGCGATTTACTGGTGCCTTCACTTATGTCTAAAATCTCGCCAATATCTTTATGCGAATACCCTTCAATCACGTACATATTAAACACCTGCCTGTAGCCGGGGCTTAAATCCTGAATCATTTTTATCACATCTTTTTCTGCAAGATTATCCAGTGCATTCCACGATGGATCTTCAATCACTACTTCCTGCGCATCTGAAACCGCAAATTTTTTTATCGATTTTCTGAAGTGTTCTATCGAGGTATTTACAAAAATTCTGCGTATCCATCCTTCAAAAGACCCTTCGCCGCGAAATTTATCCAGGTTCTTAAAAATTTTTACAAATCCATCCTGTAATAAATCTTGAGCATCGTCGGCATCTTTACAATACCTAAGGCAAACAGCATACATTTTAGCAGCAAAACGGTTGTATAATATTTCCTGCATTTTGCGGTCCTTGTTCAGGCATCCTCTTATCAAGTCGCTCTCTGTAATATTTTGGTTGCTTTCCGAATTCAAAATTAAATTGTTTTTTGATTTGTTTAAAAACGATAGATGTTTGCTGGTATTGCTTTAATCATTGCCCAGAAAAGCTATCAATTTTTCTAATGCTTTTTTACGGTGGCTATATTTTGATTTTTCTTCCATATTCATTTCTGCAAAAGTTTTATCGCTGTTATCAGGTTTAAAAACAGCATCGTAACCAAATCCGTTGGTGCCCTTTTTTTCTGGTGTAATAATACCTGTACATATTCCTTCAAAAAGATATTCTTTTTCCTCCAAAATTAACGAGATTACTGTTTTAAACCGGGCCCGGCGATTTTGATGAGGCTTTAAAAGTTGCAGCAATTTATTAATATTTTCTTCAAAAGATCTTTCCTCCCCTGCATACCGGGCACTTTTTACGCCGGGCTCGCCATTTAGGGCTTCTGCTTCCAGGCCGGTATCTTCACTAAAACAATTTTTATGGGTTAGCTTAAAAATTACACTTGATTTTTCACTGGCATTAGCTTCAAGTGTTTCATGAGGCTCTGGAATATCAATATTTATCCCGGCTTCTTTTAATGTTATAATATTAAAACGATCTGCTAAGGCAAGTCTTATTTCATCAACCTTGTGCTGGTTATTGGTGGCAAATATTAATGTATCCATTTTTAATTTTTTTCATCACGTAATTGCAAAAACCTGTTTTAAGCAATTCCATAATTTTGTTTTTTCTGCCTTATCAGCGGCAAGTATTGTTAAAGCCGGCGCTGAAAGATACAACTGGTTATTAAATTTTTGAATTTGGTATTCCGGAAACTCAAGAGGTAACTGCAGTTGGCCGGGCAATACGCCAAATAAAATAAAGGTGCCGGCTAGTAACTGCTCCCCGATAAGGGTATAAGTAAGCGACTTTTTTTGGTTGATGTTTATGAGCGCCACATCGGCCATTGATAATTTGCAAGCCGTTAAAATGCCCATTAAAAAATTTAAATTTTCATCGGGCAGGTACAAATTGTTTTCATCATTTACTATAATGGCAATTTGTTTTTGGTTATTGCCTAAAAAGGCTAAGTTCTTTGTGGAGGTATTTGTTGCAGGTGCTTGGTTTGTATTTAAATCAATCAACGAATGCTTAAACAAATCTTGCAAAACAATTGCCGGAAGTTGAATATTATCTAAACTCATAAATGCCCGTTTTATACGCAGTTTTTTTTGTTTCTTTGCAGTAAAAATAATGAATATGACCGCAGCAGCAGATATAATTGTTACAAAAGCCGAGCACAGTAAAATAAAAGATATTAACCTGGAGAATATTCCTTTTGGAAAATACTTTACCGATCATATGCTTGAAGCCGATTATGAAGATGGCGAATGGAAGAATGTAGAGATAAAACCTTATCAACCTTTATTACTGGCGCCAAGTTTGGCAGCATTGCATTATGGCCAGGCCATTTTTGAGGGTATTAAAGCCTATAAAAATGAAGAAGGCGATGCGTCCATCTTCAGGCCTTATGATAATTTTAAGCGCTTTAATATTTCGGCCGAAAGAATGGAGATGCCCGCTGTGCCCGAAGAAATATTTATGGAAGGCATGCGCCTACTGGTAGAACTTGATAAAAACTGGATTCCCGATCAAAAGGAACACTCATTATATATCCGTCCCTTTATGTTTAGCAGCGACGAAATGATTGGCGTACGCCCAAGTGAAAAATATAAATTCATAATTATACTTAGTCCAACCGGCCCGTATTATGCAGCCCCCATGCGTATAAATGTAGAAGAAAAATTTGTGAGGGCAGTGCCCGGTGGTATTGGTTATGCAAAAGCTGCCGGTAATTACGGTGCAGCCATGTATCCCACAGCCCAGGCCCGTAAACAGGGTTACGATCAGGTTTTATGGATTGATGCACTGGAACATAAGTATGTACAGGAATGCGGTACCATGAACGTGTTTTTTATTATAGGAGATACAGTTGTTACGCCCAATCTGGATGCCGGAACAATTTTGGCCGGTGTTACCAGGGACAGCGTTATGACAATATTAAAGGAGATGGGATATAAGGTAGAAGAAAGACCCATCAGCATTAACGAAATAATAGAAGCATATAAAAGCGGCACTTTAAAAGATGTTTTTGGAACCGGCACAGCAGCTACCATATCATTTATTAAAGAATTAAAATATAAAGACTACATTATGAATTTTGATGTAGAAAAGTGGACAGCTACACCTGAGGTAAAAAGAAGAATGGACGCTGTGAAATATGGCCTTGAGCCAGATACACACGGATGGCTGTATAAAGTATAACGATTTTAGGTGTTTTAATACAGCGGCTAAGAAATTTTAAAAACAGGTTTGCATAGCAAACCTGTTTTGATGATATACCAGCAAGGTAAAACTGGCATTTTTTTTAATTATCTCCGTCTTAATCAGTTTTTTTTGAGGGTTATAAAAAAATCTTTCATTACAAATCATAAATCTGAGATATTTCCCTACCTTTGCCGTCCGAAAAATAAAAGGATTATAATGCCTACAATACAACAGTTAGTAAGAAAAGGAAGAACAATTATTAAAGCTAAAAGCAAATCAAGGGCTTTGGATAGTTGTCCTCAACGCCGTGGTGTATGTACAAGAGTATATACCACTACTCCAAAAAAACCAAACTCTGCTTTACGTAAAGTAGCTAAAGTGCGTTTAACCAATAAAATTGAGGTAATTGCCTATATACCGGGTGAGGGCCATAATTTACAGGAACACAGTATTGTTTTGATTCGTGGTGGCAGGGTAAAAGATTTACCGGGTGTTCGTTATCATATTGTACGCGGCAGCCTTGATACTGCTGGTGTAAAAGACCGTAAACAGAGCCGTAGTAAATACGGAACTAAAAAAGAAAAAGCTAAAAAATAAACCCCTGTCCCCTAAAGGGGAATAAGGAAAATAAAATATAAATAACAATGCGTAAATCACAACCGAAAAAGATTCCATTAGCACCAGATCCTAAGTTTAATGATAAACTGGTAACACGTTTTGTAAACAACCTGATGTGGGCTGGTAAAAAAAGCGGTGCTTATATAGTTTTTTATGATGCTTTAGATAAAGTGGCTAAACAAACAGGCGAAAGCGGTTACGAGGTTTGGAAAAAAGCTTTAAGCAATATTACACCTGGTGTAGAAGTTAGAAGCCGCCGTATTGGTGGTGCTACTTTTCAAATACCTGCAGAAGTAAGGTCCGACAGAAAAGTATCTTTAAGTATTAAGTGGATGGTAAAGTACAGCAGAGACAGAAATGGCCGCAGCATGTCGGATAAATTGGCTAACGAAATTGTAGCTGCAAGTAAAGGTGAAGGCGCTGCTTTTAAAAAGAAAGAAGATACACACCGTATGGCTGAAGCCAACAAAGCTTTTGCTCACTTTAGAATCTAACATCAATAAATATATTTGTAAAGCCGTCTTTTTAAAAGACGGCTTTTTTATTTGTCCCCTTGTCTAACCAATTTTATCCCGATTACCTCAAATACACACAAAAACTTAAAAATTTATTACTTGACGTTTGACTTTTATTTTTAAGTAACTTTATTTTTTAACTCATAAAAATTACACTGTATGAACACCAGGAGAAGTTTTATAAAGCAATCGGGTTTATTAACTGCAGGGTTAATGATGGATCCGTCGGATTTACTGAAGAAACAAAAAAATGTAGGTATTCAGTTATATTCTGTAAGAGATGAAATTTTTAAAGATCCCAGAGGTGTAATAAAAAAAATAGCAGCTGCAGGCTACAGCGAAGTGGAGATGTTTGGGCTTAACGCAGAAAATAAATTTTACGGACTAACGGTAAAAGAATTTGCACAACTTTTAAAAGATAATAAATTAAAAAGCCCCAGCGGGCATTACATGCCGGAAAAATTTCTTTTTGAAAACGGTAATGGCGATGATGTAAAAAACTTTTGCGATGTGGGTAACGCATTAGGCAATAAGTACATCATCATACCCTGGATGCAGGAAGAAAGAAGGAAAACTATTGACCAATATAAAGCACTTGCCGAAAGAATAAATAAAGCAGCAGAAATTTGCAAAAAAGCCAATTTGCAACTGGCCTATCATAATCATGATTTTGAATTTGCCGATATGAATGGCCAGAATGGATACGATGTACTATTAAACAATACCGACAAAGATTTGGTAAAAATGGAACTGGACCTGTATTGGGTGGTACGTGCAGGACATAACCCTGTTGAGTTATTTAAAAAGCATCCGGGGCGTTTTCATTTGTGGCATGTAAAAGACATGGATAAGCAGGATAAAACTAAAAACACCGAAGTGGGCAATGGCCTGGTAGATTTTAAATCCATATTTGCCAATGCAAAGCTGTCGGGTGTAAAACATTATATGGTGGAGCAGGAAAATAATTATAAGCCCGATATTTTTACCAGCATAAAAACAAGCAACAGTTACACTAAAAATAAATTAATTAAATAATACCCGGTTTAAATTTATACCTGTTGAATATTAAATGCAGTCTTTATTAAGAAGCGGCATTCAATATTCAACTTTTTATTTAGGTTGTATAAAATCCCAGAGATTACCATAGAGGTCTTCAAAAACAGCAACGGTGCCATAGGGTTCTTCCACCGGCTGGCGTACAAAGTTTATTTTCTTTTCAATCATTGCGTTGTAGTCTCTCCAAAAATCATCAGTATATAAAAATAAAAAAACTCTTCCGCCGGTTTGGTTACCCACCCGGCTTTTTTGTTCATCAGTTGCAGCCTGCGCTAATAATAAACAACATTGGCCATTACCAGGTGGCGCTACTTTTACCCAGCGTTTTGTTTCGCTGAGCATAGTGTCTTCTACAAGAGTAAAATTTAACTTTTCGGTATAAAATTTTATAGCTTCATCGTAGTTGGCAACTACTAAAGCTATGTGGGCAATATGCTGGTTCATAATTTGTTTTTTTATGCGGAGCAAAAATTAAGTGCAAAGATGTCAGTTATTTTTGTTTGCAGTAAAAATCTTTAAAAATTTATTTTTATTTTACCTTCAAAACAATACAGCTTCCATATGCTCTTATCTGCGGCTGATACATACATTGCAAACTAACCGGCCCGTTTGAAAATGTTCCTTCCGCTGATATTACACTTTCATATTCAATGTTGGAAATGCCGGAAGGGATTTCTTCCGCAAAAAACTGATAGCCTGCATCTCTTACCGATTTGTAATAACTAAATCCTTTACTATATTCGTAACCGCTTAATGCGGCTACAGGTTCTGCTGCGGCGGATCTTTTTTCATCAATAAAAACAAATTTTATTTGTTTAGGAGCAGTGATGGTAATAATGGTTTTTATTTTATCAGCAATTTTTAAAAAAGTGGTTTCATTTATTGCATCCCATTGAAGCCTACCTGTGTTATAGACATAAATACGTTTTGAAATTTTAACTCCATTACTGTTTGCCGTAACTGGAGGATTGGCTGTAAAATAGTAATAATTAAATCCGCCACTACCAACTGCTTCATCATCCTTTTTAATAATTGTAGATGCTTCAAATTGTTGTTGTGGGGTAAATGCATATATTTTACCTTTTAATAAATTATCTGTAACAGAGAGCACTGTTTTATTTACAATGGCAGAAAATTGAACCGGCTTTCCTGTAACAGAAGATTGATTGCGTTGTAACAATCCTACAACTTCAGCTGTAGATTTTGTGGTACTCCAATTATGCTCCTGCTTTGCATTAAGTAACCATTTAATTATTCCTTCAACAGTTTCATTACTATTTCCAATTTCTTCAAATGCTTTAGCAAGATTTACAATTGTTTCTTCATCGCTATTATTTAAATCGTCCGAATTGGAAATGTCTTTCCATCTTACACCATTTATGTTGTCAGTAATGGCTAACTGACGAATAGATTCTAATTGCTGTACAGCTATTTTATTAAATTGTGGATATTTATTTTTATACATCAAACTGATTGTTATTAAAGATGCCTGATTATTTAAATTGTAGCTGTTTGCATTTTTCCATGCCTTTGTTAAAACGATTTCCCCTATTGCAGTCGTGTTTGCAGGTAATGGATATTCTTTTACCCAGTAAGCTCTTGCATACAAATAAAACAAAGCGTTACCAGAATAATTATTGAGTGTATCTGCAAATGCAGCATCACAATAATTAATTAATGCGGGCAGCAAACCGGTAAGTTTATTTTTAACATTGCTGTTCACAATAAACGGCATTTTGTTTTTTTGTAATTGCCCAAAGCCAGCTAAAATATAATTTGAAATATATTTACTGCTCAATCCCCCTTTAAACCAGGTAATACCCCCATCGCTGTTTTGTAAATCCTTCAGTTCATTAATATATTTTTCTATTTGCTGATTACCACTCAACGTATCAAAAAGTTGCAATAGTTTTTTTTGATGAACAGCAGTTGAATGATTTAATTGCAGCCAGGGCATGGTTTGTTCACTCAGTTCTTCAGGCAATGCCTGGTGTGTATTATTTTCTTGCTGGGATACAACAGACTGGATGGCCTTTTGTGCAGCAGTATCGGTGCGTAAAATTTTTACAGCTGTTGCATGTGCTGTTATTTTATTAAAAGTTTGTTCGGCACAGTTGTAGGGATAAAAAGCAAGATAGGGCAACGCATTTACTATTGCTGCCTGCGGCTTGGGGGTTATGTACATGCCAATACCATAAATATCTGCATCGGCAGGTAATAAAGGTGTTGTAATGCTGGTATCTTTTTTATCAGATAAAATGAAAGGAATATTTTGTGTGACTAATATTTTTTTACTGAGGACAGGGATGATATGCTCTTCTCCATCAGAAAAACTTCCTGCTCTTGCTGTAATTTTTATTTTTAATGGGTGCAATAAATTGTTGGGGATATTAAATGTATAAGATGCATTGCTGTTTGATTTTTGCTGAATAGAAAACTGCTGTTGATTGGTTACTGTAATAACTGAAGTAAGATTTTCTCCGGTAACAGCATCCTCTATTGTGCAGTTAATTGTGCCGGAAAGGTTGGTGGTATCTAAATTGGTAATACGTGTTTGCAAAATAATTTTATCTCCCTGGTATAAAAACCTGGGCATATTGGGTTGTACCATCATGGGTAATTGGGAAAAAATGCTGCGTTCAGTAAAAATGAATTTGGCTTTTTTTGTATGAGCTAATAATTTCCATTTCCATTCGGTTACACTTTCGGGCATAGTAAAATTAATATTGTAATTACCATCATTATCTGCATGCACCTGCGGAAAAAAGAAAGCTGTTTCAGAAAAGTTTTTTCTTACAACAACCGGAGGTTCTTCGGGTTTTGGTAATTGTACCGGGCCTTTAGTGCTTAATATTAATACACCATTTGCAGCTTTGCTTCCATAAATTGCAGCGGCATCAGCACCTTTTAAAATAATGCCATCTGTAATTGAAGCAGCATTTATTTTACTTAACTCTCCCATGTAAGGCACACCGTCTAAAATAACAAAAGGAATATTGTAACTGCCTATAGAAGATATTCCTCTTATCAACACACTTGATACCGAACTTGTAAAATTTTTTTTTGAAACTGTACTATAACCTGTAACAATTACTTCATTTAATCCTTCAGTACTTAAAATAGATACCCCTGCCACTTTTCCCATCAACATAGTGCCAGCTCCGGGTATGCCATCCTGGTACATGTCAAGCATTGCGGAATATTTATTTTCAGCATAGGCATAATCTAAAGGGTTAAGCCACCATAGCGGTTCTGTATTTTTTTCAAAAGCAGGATAAAGATAGCCAGCTTTATAATCTTCAAATAAACTATTGGTTGTTTTACCGTTTATGGTTTCCGGCCATTCTTCCCTTATATTAAACCTTTGATTGTTACGTGGCACTTGCCATTCATGTTTTTCAATTTTATCTAGAGATGCATCATACATTGTGGTCATCAATTCGGCGGCAGTATTTTCATTTTTTGTTTTTATACTAACCACAAATGTTTCTTTACTGCCGGGTATTAATTTTTTCCTGTATTGCTCTATAATAATTTCACGCTCGGTTGCTGCTGTTTTGTTAATATAAATTTGTTTCGATTCTTTGTATAATTTATTATTAAGTATGTAAAGATGAGTAATAGTAATTTCATCAATAGCATTTTGTGGCATTTTATAGCTCCATTCGTTTATACCTTTTTGTTCCGTTCGTAAACTGTAATCGTATTTTATCTTGATATTCTTTTTATGTTTAGAAAAGTATTGCACGTGGTAAATGGAATAAACATCACTTACAGTATTGCCTGAAATCCATTTTATTGTTTCGCCTTTTGCAGCCGCACTTGCAGGTAGAAAGTGAAAAGAAAAGGTTTTTTCCGGCAACGCTTTAGCCGCTATATCAAATACACTAAAATCTTTTGAGTTTTCACCGGTAATTTTGTCGCCCTCTTTGCAAACTACTTCCATCTTATAAAAACCACTTTGCATTATTTCATGTGGAAATGTATATTTATCGCTGCCCTCGGTGCTGAGTTTGGCGGAAGAAATGAGAACGAGTTTTTCATTTTCATTTTTTTTTGCCTCTAAATCAGCAATATATTTCCATACGTTATTTTCTAAACTATAATCTGCAGGTTGAAGTATGTTTTTTTCTGCAGCAGCTTCTTTTTTCTCGTACTTGTACAAATTAATACTCAGCTCTTTTTTAAGTTCGCCGGCATAATCATTTCTTGTGCTAATATATACTTGTGGTAATTGACTGCGTTCAATAATTTTTGATAAACTGTAATTGATTTTTACAGGCCGGTTACTGAGGTTTATTTTTAAATTTTCTTCATGGCTTTCGCCTGTTGCATCAATGGCTTCGGTATTAATAGTATAATTACCACTCCAAAATTTATCATTATTAAATTTATATTTATTTAAGAATGAAGATGTGATATTTATTTCCAATTCTCCGTTATTGTTGGTAAATCCTGCACTGTCTGCAACAGTTGTATTGACATAATTTGAAACAGGCTTTCCGGTTAAACTGTCTTTTGCAGGCATTTCGCCATTAAAATTAACGTCGTAATTTATTTTTATATTAATGAGCGAAGCACCTGTAAAAGATTTTACTTTTACCTTCACACTAAAGCTATCACCTAATTGTAAATAATTATTTGGTTTCTCTATTGCTAATTCAAAAGATGGCCGTTTATATTCTTCCACTTTAAAACGTCCACTGTTATCGTAATCCATGTCTATATATTCAGTATCAAATTCCCACTCTCCTGTCGCAGCTTCTTTTTTAATGGTATATGATCCCGCAAAAGAACCATATTCATTAGCTGTAACTTTCATAGTATCCACAATTCTGCCGAACGCATCTTTTATGTATATTTCTTTTTTTTCTTTCAGCATTTCTTTTACTTCGCTGTTAAACATTTTTTGCAGCCAGGGATATTTTAAATTCTTTTTATTTAAAACCACAGGCTCGCCTGTAAATGGATTACGTGTAAGAAAAATTCCTTTGTAATGCATTGTTTGCCCTGGCCGGTAAATAGCCCTGTCGGTAAACATGTATAGTTTTATGTTATCATCGTAATAATCTATCAATTCATCGCCATCTTCTTTATTATAAACTTCTTCAGGCAAATCGTTTTCGGGTTCATTTATGGTTTCAACTGTTGTGTCTTTTTCATTAATTGCAATTATTCTTTCAATATTCTTTCCTTTTATTATTACCCAGCCTTCTTTATTTACTTTTTTAGGAGCCGATAGAATGGGCTGTTTTTTATATCTCATCTGTACAGTGGTATTTGTCAAGGGAAAACCTGTAGTACGGTTTAAAACAAATACTCTTTCATCATTATTAATTACGGCAATATTGGTTACATCAAGAATTATGTAACTAGTAATTGTTGCATCTTTTGCACTTGCACTGGTGGAATACATCAATGCATACCGACCGGCAGATAAAGGCGCTAATTTTAAATGAGTGTTGTGCATTTGATAATCGTTTGTAACCGGTAATGAGATGAACTGGTTATTTATTGCAGGTAAATTTTTAAAATACCTGATATTGTTTTCTTCACTGCTGCTAAATGTGAACATAGCACTAATTTTTACTGCACTAAAATAAACTACAGGTACATTTTTAAATTTTAAGAATACGGCTATACTGTCACCCGGCAATTGTCTTTGCTCTGTTTCTATACTAACCTGTGGCAATAAAATTTTTTCTTTCATCTTTGCTAATATTTTTTTAACGAAAGAAAAACTATCCAGTAATTGTTCATTTTGATGATAGAGTTGTAAAGCTTTTGTATAGTAAAATCGAAATGCGGTATCAAATGTTTTTACCGAATTAGTATTCCGGTAATAATAGTCTTCAATATTATTAAATGAGTTATACTTTAATGCTTCGCTGTTCAAAAATAAACTGAGTTGATACACTGCATGCGCTTTAACACCTGCATAGGGAGAAAGTAAAAGCTTTCGCAGATAAACTTCATATAATTTTTTGATTTCGGTATTTTGGATACAACGGTTATAAAAATATTTACGGGCCACAGTTTCAACAAAATAAAATGCCTGCGGGTTATTGGAATTATATGCACCCCATAGGCGGAACAATTTGGATGCATTTCTTAAATTTAGGGAGATATTATTTGGATTAGTTGAATCTCTTAAAAATTCATCAGGTGTAAGCTTCAACAATTTTGCAGCAAATGCATTTTGATACGTGTTTTGATTTAGCTGCGAAAAGTGTATTTGTTCTGCAAAAATGATGTCGGTGTATCTGGGTTTAAAGAAAAATAATAACGGGTCAGAAGAAAGCCAGAGCAGCTCCGAAGCGTTAACATTACCCAATTGTAAACTTATGCTTTTAGCTTTTTCAAAATTTAATTGTGATAGACTGTCTAAAGCGGCCTGGTTTAAAAGAGAATAATCTTCAGTCTTACCATAATTCCTGATTAAATTTTTATTACCCCTGAAAAAAAATTTACTATTATATCCTGCGATTCTTTTTGCCTGCATGATGTGCATAATGGACTTTAGCAATAATGGAGAATTGCTGTTTTGCAAAATGCTGTCAATGAAAAATGAGTTTTTGAAATAGAGGCTGTCTTCCGTTTTGGAATCTGATATCTGCAGTAAATATTGATAACAACGGCCCACTGTGCTGTAATGACCATTTTGAAGAGACTCGTTTTTTATAAGATGGAGTTGAGCAGCAAGATCAGTTAAGTTTTTTTTCTTCCGAATATCAGTTTCAATTTCTTGCCAGTTAATTTGGGCAATTACTGATGTATATGATAAAATAGTAAGTAAAAGGAGCACAATTAGTTTCATTGTCATAAGTTTTAGCTATGATGCAGTAGGCCTTTATTTTTACATAAACTTAACCCGGAAATTTGAATATTCTTATTCGAATTGTTTTTATGCGATATTTTACCCTGACAGCATAGTTGTTAAAATTACTGTTGACCGCTAACAACTGACAGGGCAAGTTTTATTGAGTTTACTATATAAGCATTGAATTTATCTTTAGATTTAAGTTTAACTCTGGTATTTAATCCTTTTTTTTACCTGTTCAGGGATAATTAATGCCATTTCGGGTATGGATGCTTGCTATTTTGAAAATATAGCATAATCTTTAAGGGTAAGATAGAAACTGATTGCAAAAAACAACCTTCAATACAATTTATTGGTTAATGGTATGCATGCTTTTATGCATACCTTATTTGTGTTTAGCCCAAACCCCTGCTTCGGCATCTTTTAACTCAATCAACAACACAAGGCAATCTTTAAATGCTCAGTCCGTATTTATTCAAAACATAGGACAGTATGGCCAAACTATGAAAGGCCACGAAAACATGGGTGTAATTAAATACGGCTACGAAGGGTTAGGCATGCCGGTTTTATTTACTCCCAAAGGATTGATACACCTGCATAGAAAAGTTGAAAAGATTTCTCATGAAGAGGAAGAAAGATTAGAAAGGCTGGGCATACCCGAAGAAGAGATTGAAAGAAAAAAAATTATTACCGACAGGGCTATTACCATGGAATGGCTGGGTGCAAATCCCGATGTAACAATAATTGCCGAAGAAAAAACTGCTGCTTACCATACCTATGGTTTGCTTACAGACAAAGCATACAGCTATAAAAAAATTACTTACAAAAATTTATACCCCGGTATTGATGTGCTGTATTCATTTACTCAAAATGATAAACCGGGATTTGAATATAGTTTACTGGTACAACCCGGTGCTGATATAAAAGCGGTTAAACTAAAATATGACGGCGATGTAAAAAGCATTACAACGGATAATATGGGCAGCCTTATTATCCGTTCTGATATTGATGGTATTTCAACAACAGTGCCTGTGAGTTATTATGGCGAGAGACTGGTGAATAAAAGTGGGAGTGAAATAAAAACGGGTTACAACATTGAGAACAATCAAATTAATTTTTCTTTTCCCAATGGATATGATTCCACCAAAGCGATGGTGATTGACCCCTTTGTTTCAGGCACTGGTACTTTAGCCGGCCCTAATGCCAGCAAAGCAAAAGATGTTGACTTTGATTACAATGGAAATATTTATGTAGTGGGAGGTGGTGCTCAATTCTCATCGCAGCATTTAGCCAAGTATAATGCAGCAGGTGTTTTACAGTGGACTTTTAATGGAGCTTTAACTGTTCCTTCATGGTCGGCCAACAGTTATTATGGCGGGTGGATGGTGGAAAAACCAACCGGCCATATTTATATGGGGCAGGGATTTATTTATCCGGCAGGGTTCAGGGTGATACGTATTAACACCAATGGTTTGTATGATAATTATATCACCACAGCCAATGGCAATTTTACAGAAGCATGGAAAATGTTCTGGAGTTGCAACAATGGATCGCCGCAAATAATAATTGCAGGTGGCGGTATAAATTCCAATATCAATTTCGGCGTATTTACTCCTCCCTCCACTACAGTTACCTCTTTAAATGTAACAGGAATACCAATGGGATTTAACGGTGGCGGCTGGGCGCAGGATATTGCTGATTTTGTTTTTGATGCCGCCAACAATGATATGTATTCCATTTATGGTTCTACATTTGGCACACCAACACTTGCCAATAAAATTTATAAGAATACAGCGCCATACAGTGCGGCAAGCATTGCATGGAATACAGCATCTGGATATACCACAGTAAGGGAAGCAGCTAACCGTCCTTACTTAGCTGCAACAGGGTTGGTAGATAATTCGGCCAACATGCTTTGGGTTAATACATCTTATTTATATTATTGGGATGGAAAGAATTTAAAAGCATTTAATAAAGCGACCGGTGCCGCTGTGGGTACTCCACTTGTCACAGGCAATACTGCTTTTATGCAGGGTGGTATTATTGCCGATGCCTGTAATAATGTATTTGTAGGAGAAGGGAATGGTGTTATTAAAGTGTACAATTTTAATGGCACCACATTCAGTGATGCACCTGCAGATATTACTGTTCCCGGTTTTGCCGGCAGAGGTGTTTATGATCTTGCATATGATGAATCAAGAAAATTATTGTATGCCAGTGGTGATGGCTTTGTAGCATCGTTTGATATTTCAGCTTATTGTCCTACTACTTTATATACTGTCAATGTTGTTCCTAATTGTGTTACCAGAACTGCAACGGCAACCATCACTCCCACACCACCTGCAGGTTCCACTGTTACATATAATTTGTATATCGGCACCACGTTGATTACTACTAATACTACAGGAATCTTCACCGGTTTAAATCCAAACATTACTTACACCATTATTGCTACAATAAATTTGGCATGCAGTGGGTCTCAGGCCACCACAACATTTATAATTCCCGGGCCAACTATTGCAACAACACAAATAAATACAACCTGCGGTGCAAGTACCGGCAGTATTACTGCAACGGGTAGTGGAAGTACAGGCCCTTACACTTATAGTATTGATGGGGTAACTTTTCAACCTACAGGAACATTTAATGGATTAGCAGCAGGAGTTTATACCGTAACAGTAAGAGATGTGAATGGTTGTCCGAATACAACTCTTGTAACAATATTAAATACCAATGGCCCTGCTTTAACTTTTACACAAACCAATGCCGATTGTGGTAACAATACAGGAACAGTTACCGCCAACGCAACAGGCGGCACAGCACCTTATCAATACAGCATTAATGGTGGTACTACATATCAAAACGGAAATTTCTTTACCGGTCTTGTTGCAGGACAATATACTTTGGTAGTAAGAGATGCTAATGGTTGTACCAACAGTGCCATTGTTATTATAACTACCAGCATTGCTCCCACAATTTCTGCTGTGCCGGGAGCGGCTACATGTAATCAAAGCAATGGAACCATTACTGCATTTGGAAATGGTGGTGCTGCACCGTTGCAATACAGCATCAATGGGAATACATTTCAACTGAGCAATGTATTTAACGGATTGGCGGCAGGCACTTATTTGGTTACAGTAAAAGACGCATCGGGATGTACGAGAACAGTGACTGTTACCGTCACCAATGCTGCTGCTGCAACCGTAACTGCAATAGCCAGCTCTGCCATATGCGGTAATACAAACGGAAGTATAACAGCAACGGGCAGTGGCGGAATTACACCTTATCAATTTAGTATTGATGGTGGTATCACTTATCAAACCAGTAATGTGTTTACAGGATTAGCACCTGGCACATATACTATCACTATAAGAGATAATACAGGTTGCACCAATATTGTTACAGTAACGATTAACAGTTCCGGCGGACCAACAGTTACTGCTACAACAGTTGCTACAGCCTGTGGTGCATCTACTGGAAGTATAACAATATTAGGAACCGGTGGTGTTGCTCCATATCAACACAGTATTAACGGTGCTGCATTTTTTGCAACAAATATTTTTAATGGTCTTGCTGCAGGAAATTATGTGGCGTATGTAAGAGATGCAGGTGGTTGTATTGGCACAGTTACTGTTACAGTTGCAGCAAGTGCAGGGCCATTGATAACCGCAATATCGACTGCATCATCCTGTACCGCAAATACAGGAACCATTACTGCAACCGGCACTGGTGGCACAGCACCATTAGAATATAGTATCGATGGAATAACTTATCAGCCGGGAAATATATTTACAGGATTGGCACAGGGCATCTATATTGTTTATGTAAGAGATGCAAACGGATGTATTAAAACAACAACTGTTACTGTTGCCAATGCATCAGGACTTGCACTTTCAGTAGCGACTATCTCAGCATCATGCGGCAACAACGGAACGATAACAGCAACAGCTACAGGTGGTGTGGCACCATTGCAATACAGTATTAACGGAACAGTTTACCAGGCAAGTAATATTTTCAACGGATTAGCACCGGGCACTTATACAGTTTATGTAAGAGATGCGAATAATTGTATTATTACCAAGCAGGCAGTTGTTGGTGTTACAAATGCACTTAATCTTACGGCAATAGTTTCACTACAGGCCACCTGTGCATCAAACAATGGTGCTATTACTGCAACAGGCAGTGGTGGTAATGCACCATTACAGTATAGTATTAACGGAACTGTGTATCAAACATCTGGTGTTTTTATTAATCTGGCACCGGGTACGTATACTGTTTATGTAAGAGATGCAACAGGCTGTATAGCTACACAACAAGTTACAATAACAACCAGTGGTGCTGGTCCGGGTATTTCAACATTTACGGCTGATGTTACCGGTGCTTATCCTTGCAATGGTGGCGGAGGAAGAATTGATGGCTTCCGGGTGAATGGAAATAACTGCGCCACCTGTACCTATAGTTTAAATTTTGGTCCATACCTGACTGCTGCGGATCCTTTCTGGGATAATATAGCTCCCGGCACTTATGCCATTACTGCAATAGATGCTAACGGATGCACTATGACAATTATGGTTACTGTTGGCATTGCAACATTGGCTACGGCTACTGCCACAGTTACTCCTTCATCTTGTGCTGTGGGTACAGGAACAATTACATTAACCGGTGTTGGTAGCGGCGGTCTTCCATATCATGCAAATATTAATGGCGGACTGTTTGTAACATTTGCCACCATACACACATTTACAGGTCTGCTGCCGGGTACATACACCATAGTAATTGCAGATGATGAAGATTATAATGCTCCTAATGATCCCGGGCTTTGTTTAACTACTATCACTGTTGTGGTGCCATCCACAGGGGGTCCATCGGTTGCCACAACATCAATCAATCCAACTTGTAATTCAAACAACGGAAGCATAACGGCAACGGGCAGCGGCGGAACCGCACCTTATGTTTATAGTATTAATGGAGGTGTATTTCTTGCAAGTGGTGTTTTTAATAATTTATTACCCGGCACTTATATTATTCGTGTAAGAGATAATACCAATTGTATTAATCTAACCACAGTTATACTAACCGGTACCGCTTTGCCAACGGTTACAGCAATTGCATTGGCCGCATCATGTAATACCAATAACGGAACTATAACAGCAACAGGCACCGGCGGCACAGCACCATTAGAATACAGTATCAACGGAACAGTTTACCAGGCCAGTAATATTTTTACCGGTCTTGCACCCGGCGCATATACCTTGTATGTAAAAGATGCTAATAATTGTTTCAGCACACTGGCTGTAATCATTGGCAATATAACCCGTGTGCAGGTAACAGCTTATACCATTGCAGCCACCTGTGGTAATAATGATGGAAGCATTGTTGCAACAGGTTCATTAGGCACCACTCCTTATACATTTAGTCTTGATGGAATTGTTTTTCAAAGCAGCGGAACATTTACAGGATTGGCGGCAGGTTTTTATACAGTAACTATAAAAGATGCAAGAGATTGTATAGTTACAACTGGTGTAACAGTAAGTAACGCAGGCGCACCAACTATTGCAACTGCTGCTACATCTGCCACCTGTGGTAATGCAAATGGAAGCATTACAGTTACGGCAACAGGTGGTGTTGCACCATTAGTATATAGTAGAGATGGAATTATTTTTCAGGCTTCCAATATATTTAATGGATTGCTGCCCGGCACTTATGTAATTACTGTTAGAGATGCTAATGGCTGTATCAATACCCGATCTGTTTTAGTGGGGAATATTAACGGACCGCAAACATTAACCGCTGCTATTATTAATGCTGCCTGTGGATTAAACAATGGCACCATTACCGCAACAGCAAGCGGTGGCACAGGTGCTTTGCAATATTCTATCAACGGAACTACTTACCAGGCAAGCAATATTTTTAATGGGCTTGCAGCAGGTAGCTATACTTTGTATGTAAGAGATGCGAATCTATGTATAAGAACATTGCCTGTTACAATTTTAAATTTACCTGCACCGGCATTAACTGCTACATCATCACCGGCATCCTGCGGATTAAGTGATGGAACAATAACTGCCATTGCAACAGGAGGAACATTGCCACTTACTTACAGCAGGGATGGCATTACATTCCAAACAAGTAATATCTTTTTAAATCTTGCAGCGGGGCCTTATACTATAAGAGTAAGAGATGCCCGTGGATGTATTACACTATTTAATATTACAGTTGGTGTAGCCGGCACATCTGTTACACCCAGTTTCAATCCAATAGGGCCGCTTTGTCAAAGTACTGTTCCACCTGCATTGCCATTAACATCTGTAAACGGCATAACCGGAACATGGAGTCCTGCTGTAATCAGTACCGCAACTACCGGAACATTCACTTACACATTTACTCCCGCAGCGGGACAATGTGCAACAACAACAATAGTAACTGTAACCATAAATCCAAAACCAGCAGCGGTAGTAATATCTCACAACTAAATATGCAGGCATGAAAAAAATAAATACACTATATAAATCAAACAAAGCAGCTGGCAAATACTGGTTGCATCTTTTAAACTGGTTAAGATTGTTAGTCTTGTCTCTCACCAAATCAAGAGATAAACTGCCGGAAAAAATAAGGTCTGAAATTTTTAATCGAATTTATTCTTATAAAATTATAACCAACACAAAAACAAAAAAAATGAAACTGAATAATCTAATTATAAAAAGTGCTGCCATGCTGTTGCTGCTCTTCAGCGGTCTGAGTATGAAAGCACAAAATCCTTATCCGAATACAGGGGATCACCAGGTTTGTTTGAATGCAACAGAACCCTACGGTGTTGTGCTCACTGCCGGTTCTAATTATGCATGGAGTGTTACTCCATTGGCAGGCGGAAATGGAATATTGACCGCAGGTGCCACACCTAACCTTGTTGCCATAAACTGGACAAGTGCTGGTACTGCTACATTAAGAGTGATTGAAACCAACTCATCTGGTTGCGTTGGCGATCCGGTTACCATTATTGTTACGGTTAATCCATTACCAACTGTTACAGTAAATTCTTCAACTATATGCCCCGGAACATTAGCAACAATAACAGCAACCCCGGGTATTGCTGGTACTTATAATTATGTATGGACAGTACCGGTTGGTGCAATTAACCCAGGCAACGTTGCCACCTTTACATCAGGTGTTGCAGGTACATACAGTGTTGTTATTACAAATACAGTAACGGGCTGCGGTTCTGCATCAGCCAATGGAACAGTAACAATAACTGTACTGCCAACAGCAACGATAAGCTATACATCACCATTCTGTGCAAATAATGCAGCAGTACAAAACGTAACCTTAACAGGTACAGGTGTCTTTGCAGGCGGAACATATACTGCAGCTCCTGCAGGATTAACCATCAATGCAACAACAGGTGCAATAACGCCAAACACAAGTACACCCGGAACATACACCGTAACATATACAGTTGCTTCTGGTGGCGGATGCCCTGCGGTAACTGCAACAACAAGTGTAACAATAAGTGCACTGCTAAGCCCAACTGTTAATTGCGGAACATCAACTACATCATCAGTAACATTTAACTGGACGACAGTTGCAGGTGCAACCGGCTACAATGTATCATACACAATAAATGCAGGGGCACCTGTCATTATTGGAGCAATCGGTAATGTGTTAACCTATTCGGTTACCGGATTATCAGGAGGCGATAATGTTACCATTACAGTAACACCAACTGGTGCAGCAGGTGCATGTTTTACTTTGGGTAATGCAACTTGTATTGCTACTACATGTACACCGCCAACAGCCAGCATAAGCTATGCAGCTCCGTTCTGTGCCAATATAACTGCAGCACAACCGGTAACATTAACCGGAACGGGAACATTTACAGGTGGTACATACACTGCACCTGCAGGATTAACCATCAATGCAGTAACAGGAGCAATAACACCTGCCACAAGCACACCGGGAATATATACGGTAACGTATACCATTGCCGCATCTGGTGGTTGCCCGGCAGTAATTGCAACAGCATCTGTAACAATAAATCCATTGCCAACACCAGTGATAACAGGTCCATCGCCAGTTTGCGTAAGTCCAACAGGTGTAACTTCAACGTACACCACAGCTAACGTAGCCGGACATACTTACAACTGGACAGTAGCAGGTGGAACAATTACAACAGGACAAGGAACCAATACAATAACGGTGACATGGGTGACAGCAGGTGCTGGTTCGGTAAGTGTAGCGCAGACAATTACTGCAACAGGTTGTACTGGTAACAATACATTGAACGTAACAATAAATCCGAAACCGGTAACATCACCGATATCGCATAACTAAGTTTAATGTCAGAATTAATAGTTGAAAAATCCCCGCACACATGCCGCCTGCTTCCGAGAGGGAGTGGGCGGGCATGGGGGCGGTTATAAAAAGAAGACTGATGAATTGAATGAATTGATATAACTACAACAGAATAATTCGTAATGCAGGTTTACATGTTCATCCGTGTTAATGTTGATGAAGTGTCCGCCAACCGGCGGAAGGGACGATCATCTGTGTTACTGTTGCTGGTTAAATAAAAAATAAAGAAATGAAATATATAAACGATTAAGTGTTGAAAAGAAAGTTCCATTATATAATTGTATTGATGCTATTGATGAGCAACAGGCAAACTATTGCGCAGATCGCCATGCCTGATACAGTTTGTATTGGAACTAACAGAATTTATAAAGTGAATGATGCAACTACTCCTTCAACGTACACCTGGAAAATAGATGGCATCACTCAAAGTGCAACCCGCAATGAAATAAATATTACCTGGAATATTGCCGGCACATACTTACTCACCGTACAAGAACATGCAAACAATGGTTGTGATGGTGATATAAGATCAGGATTAGTGTATGTAATTCCGTTACCTTTTGCTAATGCAGGACCCGATGCTGTAGTTTGTTTTGAAAATACCGCAAGGCTTAATGGAAGTGGTGGTGCATTTTATCAATGGTCGCCATCAACATATTTATCTAATGCAACCATTGCTAATCCAACAATAATTTCTCCACCGCAAGGTAGGCTTAGTTATATTTTAAATATAACGAATGCTGATGGGTGCAAATCAATAAAAAGTGACACCGTTGTAATTACAATACTACCGCAGGTAAAAGTATTTGCAGGTAACGATACGGCTATAGCAGTAAACCAGCCTTTGCAGTTAAATGCGGTTGATGTAAATAACAGCGGCTTCACCAATTATTTGTGGTCCCCATCATTTGGATTAAATAATAATGCTATAAAAAATCCTGTAGCTGTATTCAACAGTTTAGTGGGTAATAACGGTGTTGTGTACAAAGTAACAGCAAGCACCGTTGATGGTTGCATTGCAACCGACGATATTGTTATAAATGTTTTTATACAGGCAGCTATTTATGTGCCTAATGCATTTACACCAAATAAAGATGGTTTAAATGATGTAGTGCGCCCCATACTTATTGGTATTAAAGAACTAAAATATTTTGCAGTATATAACCGTTACGGGCAGCAGGTTTTTATAACCGCTACGTCGGGTAAAGGATGGGACGGAATGGTTAAGGGAGAAATGCAAAACACCGGTGCGTTTGCATGGGCAGCAGAAGCTGTAGATTACAAAGGCAACGTGATAAAGAAAAAAGGGATGGTAGTTTTAATAAAATAAAACTACTGACATAAATAAAAAAAAATTAAAAAAAGCTAGGTACAGCAAACGGGCTAGGATGCTTTGTCATTGGTATTGCTTACAAGCCCTACACCGGCAAAAAAGAAAATAGCACCTAATACACCAGTAAAAATTATAGCCTTAATACTTTTAACACCAGCGCCTCCATTCATAAAAACAATACCTGCATAAATAAGACCAGCAACACCTAAAATTGATAAAATAATTCCCAGTATACGCTTTTCCATTTTAAAAATTTTACAAATTAACTTGATAAAATTGAGATATGAATGTTACCGCATTGTTAAGCGTAAATGTTGTAACAAAAGCATAAAATTTTGTAAGAATTGCAACAGTTTTATATAGCTTAAAATTTGTATTGGCGTGAGCAAGGGGTCAGGAAAAAAGCTGCGGTTAATAAATCTTAAAATTTCAAGAGCGGCAAGTCGTTTTGCTTTTTGGTAATACGGCAGTGAAAAATAATTTGATTATTTATTTCTTTTGCTTCGGCTTCAAATTTTTCAATATTACCAAATGCCTCAGTAAAGTTGTCGGGCAGGTATTTTAAAATATCAACGGGGATTTTTGAAAGCAGCACATGTAAAAAGAAAATGCATTGCTGGTTTTTATCTGCCGGCTGCTGTTGATAATTACCAGACCTTATTTTTAATTGATTTGCACCCATCAGGGTACAGTAAGATTTTACAAATGGAATGGCGGTGAAAATTTCTCCGCCAGGTGCAGTTTCTAATATGTTATTGCGCTGCCAGTGGCGGTAAATGTTTACAACACTGTCGCCGGTAATGATAAAATCAAAAGCCGGCTCCTTGATATAATTTACAACTGCATTTTCTACTTTATTAAAATCATCATCAAAAGAATAACTGATAGCCGAATCGGTTCGCTGTTTAAAACCACTTACCGTTAGTTGATAATATTTATTGCCGGGTAATAAAATGCTGTCAATATTCAAATTCAATATCCTTGAAATATTTTTTTTACTGTTTTCACTTAACAAATTATATACAGCAGCGCTGGGCTGCGTAAAACCTAAATTGCATAAACTGGCTGTAGTGTGATTAAAATTATGTTGCGTAAAAGAAAAATTTTTATTAGGAATGAGTATGCTTTTTATTTCTATTTGTTGCTTGTTAAAGTTTGCAGTTACTACTGCCTGCTGCTGTAAAAAAATATTTTCAGGTAAGTAAAGCGCTGCATGGCTTTCTGCATCAATAATTTTTTTTAAGGAGTTTTTAGACTGGTAATTTTTTTTGATAAATAAATCATCAGCCACAATACTCAGTAAATTTTTATTGGTTACAGCAGCATTGGCAGCCAAAATTTTATCGCCATATTTATAAAAATGAATGCCCGATGAAGCACTGATGTATTCGTAACTATTTAATTTTACAAACTGGTATTGCAATAAACCTTTAGCAAAATCAGCTTCATCTTTAACTGTAAACACAACATACCAGGCATTTGCCGGCTGATCTTTTACATGAAAAGGAAAAATATAATCGGGCAATAGTACCATGTCTTTCCAGCTGATGGTTTTACTGCTGCTTTTAAAAACGCTGCCAGTTTTCCATTGAGCAGGCGTAGTAATAAAATTCCAGATAAAAGTGTTGGTAATTCTTTTTACATCGATGGCAATAATACAATCGGCGCTGCCGGTTACTGCGGTGTTACTGTAAGTTTTATAAAAAAAATGTACATAGCCCCATACCAGCAGCAGCACAATAATAAGCAGGGCCCATTTTTTTTTACGCATCAGTCAACCTTTTTTTCTTGTTCCTGCTTTTCTTTTTCAATTATGTTGTTGATGGCATCCATCATGTTAAAGAAAAACTCAAGGCTGTTGGCGTGGTTGCCATTTATGCTCATGGTGGTGGTGCCCTGTATAATGCCATCTTTAAGGCTGCTCTCCATTTTTATATCACCCATGTTTTCCAAAAGATAATCCCCAATTTTTTTATTAACTCCAGTGCTGAATTCGCTGGCCATTTTTTCCAGTATTTTTTTGGTGCTGATATTTAAAGAATAATTATTGTTGAGGATGGAGTTTTTTGTAATTGCATCGGTTGCAAAACCTGTATTGCTGATAGTAATATCGATCGCTTCTTTTGAGGTACTGACAATAACTTTGCCATTTTTTACCATAAAATACAAACTGCTGATAGGGAATTTACCACTGTCGAAAGTATATTCGTAATAACCGCCTTTATCTTTATAATTAAATTTTTCTTTCTCGGCATATTTTAAAGGAAGGTGCGCCAGCTTTTCCATAAAGCCTTCCTTTTTAGTTTCCATTACAAAAGTGAAATTGGGCGACAATTCACTCTTGGTTTTTTTAATTTCTTTACGGTTAAACTCTTTATCATATTCATAATCGGTATACGAAACCTGTTTGGTTTTCATATCATGCATTACAAAAATAAAGTTGCCGGGCATCATATCGGCAATGCCTTTTTCATCAATCATAATTTCTAAAAGATCAATGTACACATCCACAATATCACCGTATTCTTTAAGGTAGGGGGTGTTGCCAATATATTGTTTCATCAATGTATAGTAATAATTGGCCATGGCCTCGGTATTAATGCTCATAGAAAAATACCCAATATTACCCGGGTTTACATAATTAACCAGGCTGTTGTTTTGTTTACTGTTCATTACCGCTGCACCCATGGCAGCCATTTTTGCATCAGCCGAAAATGTTTTTTGCTCCATCCGCATTTTATCTTTATCAAAATAAATATTTACCGACGATCGAAAACCTGCTGCGGTATCTTTTGAATAATTAACGGTATTGCCCAGCATGCTGTACATGCCGCGGTTGAAATAATTAAAGTATTGCGCCGAAATATTTTCGGCATTAAACCAAACACTGGCATGTGCAGCGGGATCAATTATTTTTTTATAGCTCACTTCATTTTCAATACCGGTAATGCTGCCGGTTAAAGTAGTGCCCATAATTTTTTCGGCTACAGCCTGTTGTTTGTTTTTGGCAATCATATCCTGCTGCTGCTCCCATAAATCTTTTTTTACTGCAGCAATACTATCCTGAATGCGGTATTGTTCTTTAGCTGCCATTTCTTCCCGTTCTTTTTTTGAAGGTTGACTTTTTTCAGGTGATTTTTTTACGGGTGTTTTCGTTTTTGCTTTTACAACAGGCTTTGCCGCTTTATCTTTTACAATTTTTGGAGGCGTAAATCTAACTACCGTATCCATAACGGCCACTTCTTCTACCGGCGCCATTACCATAGCAACGGTGCTATCACTATTGCTGCGGTACAACCAATCGTAATAATTTTTTTTGTTTTGATAAGTAGAATTAACGATCATCGCAATTTTATCCGTCCAGCCAACATAAGTTGTTGCTGACACTGGTAAAAAGCTGTACCCGTTTTTTTGTACCGTGGTAATTGTTGCGCCGTAATTTGCTTTTATCAACTGTAAAAACTGTGGTAAATTTTTAAGGTGCAGCACCGTTACAAAATTTAAAGAAGAATCTTCCATGGTAATATACTGGTATGCATCCTGCTCAAAATTAATGCCTGTATGCTGCAGTGAGGTCAGCGTATCCAGGTGCAGCATTTTAAAAAAATTGTTTTTAATAAAAGCGTAGCTGTCAATTTTTTGCAACGGCACGTTTTTAGTAAAATTTTCGCCGGCATATTTTATTACCACCGATGCGTTGTTGGGCACTTTGTTAATTAAATTTTGTGCAGTAAGTACAGTTGCTGCAAGGCAGCAAAGGGTTAGGAAAGTGAAACTCTTTTTCATTATTACAGTTTGGTTAAAGTAATTTTATTTTCTATCGATTTTTTGTTGGTGATAATATCCAGCGCATTCAGTTTTAACAGTACTGCTTTTTTACTGGGCGAAATTTTAGTTTCTTTATTGCTGGTGGCGCTTACCATTTTTTCAAATTTAAAGATGGTAGTGTAATTGGCAGTTGCAAAAATTTCTTTATCGGCATTACTCAGTTTTTTATAATCTTCTTTAAGTGAAAATTTATTAACCCGGGTAAATAAATTAGCCGCCCCATCGTAAGCATATATATATTCCCTGCCCGCCGGGTTATCTTTTTTACTGAGGTAAATATTTTTTACAGCGCTGTTTAATTGGGTAACTTTTGTAAAGTTGCAATTAAGCGTAGCAATAAAATTATCAAAATCTACCGTGGTTTTTACATTGCTGATGCCGGCGGTTTTAGCGATCGTTCTTTCTATTTCGGCAATATTGTTTTTTATTTCGGCTTTAGAGGGTACCTGGTGCCCGTTGATGGTTTTCATTTTAATAATGGAATTTAGTTTGGTTTTACTCTGGCTTAGGTTTACCACCAGTTGAAAATTTCCGGATCCATCATTTTTTAAAAATACCTGTTCAATAATTTCAAAACAGCTTTGCAGTAATAGCAGGCAGCAAAAGAGTAGGCAGTAAGCAGTTTTTTTCATGAGTTGTAATTGCAACAAATGTAATTATTTATATTATTCAAAAAGATTATTTTGAAAGAAATGATTATTGAGGGAGGTTTTGTGCATACTGGATGGACAATTATCCCGTAGGGATATAATGTTGGTAGAAACAGATT
>JAYURK010000218.1:0-25027 GCA_043756235.1 Ferruginibacter sp.
GAGGGTAACCTCGGCTTAATCAAAGCGGCACAACGTTTTGACGAAACAAAAGGTTTCAAATTTATTTCTTACGCTGTGTGGTGGATTCGCCAATCTATACTGCAGGCGCTGGCAGAGCAGGGCAGATTAGTCCGCTTGCCTCAAAACAAAATTGGCACTTACAACAAAGCTAACAAAGCTTACATGGCTTTTGAGCAGGAACACGAGCGGGAGCCAAGTACGGAAGAATTAGCAGAATTACTGGAGATGAGTGAAACTGAGATCAACAACATTTTTCAAAGCAACACCCGTCATACTTCCCTTGATGCACCCGTGCATGAAGCAGAAGATGTAGCCATGGGTGATTTATTGAAAGGTGGCGATGAAACCGATGAAGATGTAATGCACGATTCATTGAAAAATGAAATCCGCAGGGTATTAAAATCATTAAGTCCACGGGAAGCTGAAATTGTAAATGCTTACTTTGGTTTGGATGGAGAAAATGGTGTAACCATTGAGCAAATTGGTCAAAAGTATGATTTAACCAAAGAGCGTATCCGCCAAATAAAAGAAAGGGCTATCAAGCGTTTGCAAAAAGCCCGTTACAGCGGAGCTTTAAAAGCTTATTTAGGTTAATAATATTTTGATGGGTTATTCAAAAAAAATCCTTCTGCCAAAAGCAGGAGGATTTTTTTTAAGCTATTTTGTAATATTTGTAAGTTGAGGAGCAACTTTATACTGCATTACATTGTTTATGTAATATTAACAGCATTATTATTTAAATTAACAGCGGCAGCTGTACTTTTACAACAGTATGAAATTTTTATTTTTATCTACCGCCATTTTAGTTTTCCTGTTATCCTGCGAAAAAAATATTGATTTTAATTTAAAAAATGCAGATGATGTGGTTGTAGTAGATGCACAGATTGAAAATGACCAGGCTCCATTGGTGGTTTTAACCAAAAGTTTTGATTATTTCAGCCGTATTAATCCACAAATACTTGCTGCATCCTTTGTACGAAATGCAGATATTACCATCAACAATGGTACACTCACCCATAAATTAAAAGAGTACGCCCAACCTTTAGGCGGCGGTTTTATTGCATATTATTACACTATCGATTCCTTAAATCTGGCTACCGCTTTTTTAGGTCAGTTTAATAAAAAGTATACCTTAACTATTAAAGCTGATGGTAAAGAATATACCAGTACCACCAATATTCCACTGTTAACAAAAATACCCGATTCGTTATGGTTTAAAAGGGCTCCACTAAACCCCGACACTAATAAAAGAGTAATGGTTACCAGAACCACCGATCCACCGGGGCTGGGCAATTACATCAGGTATTTTACAAAAAAGAACCGGGGTAGTTTTTTACCGGGAGAAACTTCTGTATTTGATGATGCTGTAATTGATGGCACCACTTACGAAATACAGGTGGAACCGGGTATTGACCGTAATAACCGTATATCATCTGACAGTAATTTTTTTAGAAGAAACGATACTGTTACTGTTAAATTATGTAACATCGATAAAGCCACTTATACCTTCTGGAATACCTGGGAGTTTTCTCAGCAAAGTATTGGAAACCCTTTTGCCCAACCCAATAAAGTTATTGGCAATATTAGCAACGGTGCCCTGGGTGCTTTTTGCGGATATGCGGCCTGGTACAAAACATTAATTGTAAAATAAACGTACATTAAGGGGTAGCTATTTTTATCCAGCATCTGTACATGGGGCAAAATATAATTATTTCCGTTTAAGAAAGATGAAGAAAAAAATAATCCTGTAAATTCGTGGCTTAGCACTTAAAATAATTTATGGAAACAGAAAAAGTACATTGTTTAATTATAGGATCGGGGCCTGCAGGATACACTGCAGCAATTTATGCAGCAAGAGCAGGTTTAAACCCTGTTTTATACCAGGGCATTCAGCCGGGAGGGCAATTGACTATTACAACTGAAGTGGAAAATTATCCTGGCTACCCCGATGGCATACAGGGGCCCGACATGATGGTGCATTTTGAAAACCAGGCAAAACGAATGGGTACCGATGTACGCTACGGGCTTGCCACAAAAGTTGATTTTAATGTTCATCCGTTTAAGGTAGAAGTAGATGAAGAAAAGTGGATTGAGGCAGATGCCGTAATAATATCAACCGGTGCCAGTGCAAAATGGCTGGGGCTGGAAAGCGAACAGCGTTTAAATGGTTATGGCGTTAGTGCCTGTGCCGTATGTGATGGCTTTTTCTTTAAAGGGAAAGAAGTGGCCATTGTTGGCGCCGGCGACACTGCAGCAGAAGAAGCTTTATACCTTTCTAAAATTTGCTCGGTGGTACACATGATTGTGCGTAAAGGAGAAATGAGAGCCAGTAAAGTAATGCAGGAAAGGGTTATAAAAACTGCTAACATTAAAATGTATTGGCACAGCGAAACCGATGAAATATTAGGTGATAAAAAAGTAGAAGCAGTAAGAATAAAAAATAATCAAACAGGGGAGCAGCAGGATATTCCGGTGAGTGCTTTTTTTGTGGCCATTGGCCACCAACCCAACAGCGATATTTTTAAAGGTTTTTTAGATATGGATGATGCAGGATATTTAAAAACCATTCCCGGTACTTCTAAAACAAATATAGAAGGTGTTTTTGCCAGCGGCGATGTACAGGATAAAATATACCGGCAGGCCGTAACTGCCGCAGGCAGTGGCTGTATGGCGGCACTTGATGCAGAAAGATATTTAAGCGAAAAAGGGCTTTAATAATGGATGATTGGGTAACGAATAATGTATAATTTTTTAGTCTTACAGTCCTATCAACTTTTAAAAACTGTCGCTATTTTAAAAAAGTTTTTATTTATTAATTAATTCATTATCCATTATAAAATGTTTACCATACATCTACATCATTTAAAATTTTTTTGTTACCACGGTTTGCATGCCGAAGAAAAAATTTTGGGAAAAAATTATGAAGTAAATACCGATATTACATTCTTTGAAAACGGATCTATAACCAGGTTACATCAAACTATCGATTACGCAAAAGTTTACGAGATCATTAAGCAAAGAATGAACAAGCCTACGGCACTTTTAGAAACCGTGGCACAGGATTTGGCACAGTTAATTTATAAAGCCGATAACCGGATCACCGCTATCAGTATCAGCATAAAAAAATTACATCCGCCATTAGCCCAGTTTGAAGGGCATGTTGGCGTTAGTTATAAAAGAGAATTTTAGAATGAAATTATACCTTGTATTTATATTATCAATCCTTACTTTTTTTAAAACCTCCGCACAGGATTTAAATGCCATCATTAAAGAAGCCGACAGGTTAGAATCGGTGCCAAATGAAAAAGCAGCACTTGCAAAGTTTAAAGAAGCCCTTAAAATAAAGCCCACGCATGTGTATGCACTAAGTAAAACCAGCGAATTGTGCAGCCGCATTGCACAGCGGCAAACCAATACAAAAATCAGAGATGATTATTATACTGCAGCAAAAATTTACGCAACTACCGCATTAAAAATAGATTCCACTAATTCTGATGCCAACACTTCTATGGCAATTATGCTGGGCAGAAGCAGCATGACAAAATCGGGCAAAGAAAAAGTAACCTCTGCAAAAGATTTAAAAAAACATGTGGAAGCGGCATTAAAAAGTAATCCTAATAATTTTTTAGCGTGGCATATTTTAGGGCGGTGGCATTACGAGATCAGTAATTTAAATTTTGTAGAGAGGTCGGCCGTTAAAGTTTTTTATGGTGGCTTTCCGGCATCATCTTTAAAAAGTGGTGTAGCCGCCTTTGAAAAAGCTAAAGCTATTGCCCCCAAGTTTATTTTAAATTATTTAGAGTTGGCAAAAGCTTACCACCGCAATAATCAAAAAGCAAAAGCTAAAACTACTTTGAACGAAATGATGCTGATACCCAACCACACCGAAGACGATCCCACCATTAAAGAAACCGGAAAAAAATTATTGCAGGACTGGAAATAGGCTACTCACATTTCTTTGCTTTCACTTTCTTACCAAATTAATTTGTAATAATGTTGGCGCCAATATTATACAATCCCATCCATTTATTTATCTTCATTGTTTAATAATTATAAGCCCATGCTAAAAAAACTTTTTTCTTTATCAGCAGCGTTTGTTTTATGCCTGCAGGTTTTTGCACAAAATGAATACAATACAGAAAGCAGGTACAATCCACAAGCTTTGTTTTCACCCACGTTTTACCCTGTTGGCGGCACCATTAGCAGGGCAGCTAATGGCGAACCAAATGTGGGATACTGGCAAAATAAAGCCGACTATCAAATTTCCGCTTCACTGAATGATGTTACTCATGAAATAAGTGGCAGCGTTACCATCACTTATAAGAATAACAGTCCTCATGCATTAGATTTTTTATGGCTGCAGCTTGATCAAAATTTATTTAATAAACAAAGCCGTGGCCAGGCACGTATGCCTGCTGAAGGCCGCAGCCGCTATGGCGACAGCAAAAGCGATTTTAATGGTGGCTTTAAAATTAACACCGTAAAAAATTTAAATGATAACAGCAACGCTAATTATTTAATTACCGATACCCGCATGCAAATACGCCTGCCCAAAGCTTTAAAGCCCGGCGGCGACGTTATAAAAATAAAAATTGAATTTGCTTTTACTTTACCAGAGTATGGAGCAGACAGATGTGGCATTTTAAAAACCAAACAGGGCGATATTTTTACCGTGGCACAATGGTACCCACGCATGTGTGTGTACGATGATATCCGTGGATGGAACACCGATCCGTACCTTGGCCCGAGTGAATTTTATTTAGAGTATGGCGATTTTGAAATTGCCTTATCTGCTCCAGCCAGCCACATTATGGTTTGCAGTGGCGAACTGCTTAATGCGCCAGAAGTATTAACCGCAGTGCAATTAAAAAGATATGAGGAAGCAATGAAAAGTGATAAGACGGTAATGATTAGAACAGCAAAAGAGGTTAACGATATTTCATCAAGGCCAAAAGCAACAACACTTACATGGAAATATAAAATTACTAATTCAAGAGATGTTGCCTGGGCATCTTCTAAAAGTTTTATTTGGGACGCTGCTAAAATAAATTTACCCAGTGGTAAAAATTGTTTGGCAATGAGTGTATACCCCGCCGAAAGTAATGGAAAAAATGCCTGGGGCCGGTCGACAGAATATACCAAGGGCAGCATAGAGAATTACAGCAAGCGCTGGTTTGAATATCCTTACCCTGCGGCTACAAATGTTGCCAGCATTGTTGGTGGTATGGAATATCCCGGTATTGTTTTTTGCGGCAGCAATGCCGAAGGCGAAGGTTTATTTGGCGTAACCGATCATGAGTTTGGTCACACCTGGTTTCCTATGATAGTGGGCAGTAACGAACGCCGCTATGGCTGGATGGATGAAGGCTTTAATACTTTCATTAACAGTTTAGCAGATGATGATTTCAACAATGGTGAATATAAAAATGAAGTGCGAAAAATGGATGGGGTAGCAGGTTATATGTTTGGAGAAAATACCGAGCCAATGCTTTTAACACCTGATGCCATGAGAGAATCTAATATTGGTATTGCTTTATATTTTAAACCCGGTTACAGCCTGGAGTTATTGCGTAACGAAATACTGGGCCCCGATCGTTTTGATTATGCTTTTCGTACTTATATTAACCGCTGGGCTTATAAACATCCCACACCATGGGATTTTTTTAGAACAATGGAAAATGCAGCAGGCGAAGATTTAGCCTGGTTTTGGAAAGGTATGTTTGTAGAAAATTACCGCCTGGACCAGGCTGTGGTTGAAGTAAAATACTCTAACGACAAAGTAACAAACGGCGCCATTGTTACCCTGGCTAATTTAGATGAGATGGCCATGCCGGTAAATTTAAATTACGAAACCATAACTGGTATAAAAGGTACGCTTAAATTACCTGTAGAAATTTGGAACAACACCGCAATTTTTAAAGTTAAACTGCCCACCACCGAAGCATTAAAATTGGTAGAGATAGATGCTGCAAAAGTTTTTCCGGATATGAATTTTAAAAATAACGTTTGGAAAAGTAATTGATAAAATTTGTTTGCTTTATTAAACTTTTTAATTTATTTGGCGCAGAATTTTTGGGGACTGTTTTTTTTCAGAAATTATTTCGGTACAAAAAAATTTGTCTACCTTATTTCCCGGTTGGTGCAGTTGGTACTGTAAATAATCATTTTCTGTAAGTGAATAAGTAAGTGTAATAAGCCAGAATATATTTTTATTTTTACAGCAGTGGTTTATTTCAAACACCTTTTATACAACTGTACCGCATTCTCCAATCCCAAATAAATTGCATCGCATATCAAAGCATGTCCAATAGAAACTTCTAATAGCCCGGGTATATTTTCGGAAAAAAATTTCAGGTTGGTTAAATCTAAATCATGGCCGGCATTTATACCCAAACCCAATTCTTTAGCTTTTAAAGCTGCGGCTATGTATGGTTGTATTGCCAATTCCTTATTCCCAATTCCAAATTCTTTTGCAAACGATTCGGTGTATAATTCAATACGATCGGTGCCGGTGGCTTTAGCACCTTCTATCATTTCAACAACAGGGTCTACAAAAATAGAAACACGGATGCCTGCATTTTTAAAAACTGCAATAATGCCAGTCAAATAATCTTTATGCTCAATGGTATTCCAACCATGATTGCTGGTTAATTGATTTTTACTGTCGGGCACTAAAGTAACCTGGGTAGGTTTGTTGGCTAAAACCAAATCAACAAAACTTTGTTCGGTACAGTTGCCTTCAATATTAAATTCGGTGGTAACAATTTTTTTTAAGTTGTATACATCCTCATAACGAATATGTCTTTCATCCGGCCTGGGATGTACCGTAATGCCATCGGCACCAAAGCGCTCAATATCTTTTGCACTTTGTATCAGGTCAGGATTGTTGCCTCCACGGCTGTTACGCAATGTGGCCAGTTTGTTGATGTTTACAGAAAGCTTGGTCATAATGAAATTGTTCTTCTGCAAATTTAATCTAAAAGTTAAAAGTGAAGTTGATTAAATTAGGATAATGAAAACACAAACAAACAACAATCTTTCCCTTGTAAAAAATTTTGAATTAAATAATAGATTAAAATAAAAGGAAGCTATAAATAAATTTTATATTTTTTCTTTCTCCTGCAATATTTTTTTAAGCAGCACAATTTGCCCCAGGTGATAATGGCTGTGTTCAATAATGCCATGAAGGTTACGGTAATAGTTACCATACTTTTCAGCAGTAAAATTTTCCCAAAGTTGTTCTTCAGATAATAGTTCTATAAGGCTGGCAAATTTTTCAGCGTCATCATAAGTTTTGTGCAGCAAATCTTCCCACTGTTGAGGTGTGGTAATTGGCGGACAATTAAAACTAAATTTATCACTGGCACCAAGTGGTGCACCCTGCAATACTTTTAAAACTTCGCTTATATAATAATTAATATGGTACACCAGTACTGCAATGGTATTACAATTGTGCACTGGTGTGGTGGCTTGCTGCCAGGTAACATCCTGCAAAATGTCTTTAAGATTTACTGAAGTCCAGTTTCCACCAAAATGAATTTCTCTAAAATGTTTTGCTATTTGTTGTTGCAAGTTCATAAATTTTTTTATGGAATGATGCAATGGATAATATGCTAAGGTAAAAACTGTTTTATAAATTCCTCATTCATTTTCCTGCTTTGGTTCGTGTCTTCACGAACCATTCACCGGTACCCGCCAAGGTTCGTGTCTTCACGAACATAAAAATGTATCAATCAATGCTGAAGGCAAAATAATAAATTCACAACCGTTTCATAAAATAAAAATTCATTGGGCGGCTGATGGTAAACCCTAACCTTTTATAAAGTGCGATGGCCCTTTCATTATCTTCCCTTACATGTAAAAAAGGCTTTTGACCACGTTGCAAAATAAGTTGTAACTGGTGTTGCATTAAAGTATAAGCATAACCTTTGCCCACATATTCCGGGTGTGTGCACACTGCACTAATCTCGGTATAGTTTTCTATATGTAAACGCTGGCCTGTCATTGCTACCAGTTTATCATTATTAAAAATGCCATGGTAGTGACCAAAATTAATAGTGCCTTTTGCAAATGGACCGGGTTTGGTTAATGCAGCAAGTTGCACCATTTCATCAATGTGTTCTTCGCCCAAATGCTGTACATTTTTAAATTTATATTTATTATCAACATTGCCTTCAAATATAAACTGCAATCCTTTAATATCATGTTGAACCTGCCAACCTTGTGGTGGAGTAATAGCAGTGGGAGTGGCGTACAGAATGCGACGGCCAGCGGGAAGCAATTCCTGCAAATCGGTAAAACCTTTTTTATTATTTTCTTCAAAACCAACAAATGGAGAAACCGTTTCATCAAAATATTTCACCGCATCAGTTCCCAAACTCAGGTGTTTATCGCCTGAGCGTAAGGCATTAAAAACAGGATTGTGGAGCAGGTGTTTCACTGTACAAAAATACCTTTATTTTATATTGGTACCTCTAATTATAAACTGGATATTTTTTTACAGAAAGTTTTTTTTAAAATCTCTATTACTGAGCAGGACTAACTGTCTGATGATATTATATTACGCGGTAATTTTATACTTTTAAAATTAATGCAGCTTTAGTACCCTTTGGATAATAGCAATGCTGCATACTAAATTTAAGTTGCACAATGCGGCAACATAATATATCATTAAAAGCCTGGCTTAATAATTTCCGGTATATATCTGGCACGTTTTACGATTTAACATAAGATTGCACCTCTTCCATCTCCTCTTCTTCAATTCTTATAATTTTCGCATTTTTTAAGCCATCAAGATTTATTACAAATATATTGCGGCCGGCCTCTTTTACATTGGCCACTTTAAAAATATTGTAGTCAGAATAGGCGCTTAATACTTTGCTTCGCATATCGGCTGTAAGCAATTTCTCATTACCGTATTTTATGTCGTATTTTAAAAATCCTTTTTTTGTAAAGAGTGCCTGATGTTTTATATCATTTTCAATAAATTTTACCATGAAATTTTGATTCTCTTTATACCATACCATGTTTTGTGCTCCGGGAAATGCTTTTTTAAACGCATTTTCTACAACCTGAGTAACTAATTTTTCGGAGGTTACCGTAACTGTAGGCAATATGGTTACCGAATCTTTTTCCTGGGCTGAAAGTTGGGTTGTACCTAAGAATACTATTCCCAGTACAGCTAAAATTTGTTTTTTCATTTTTTTAGGTTTAGTTGTCAATTATTGTTTGCTGTTCTGTTTGCTTTTACATTACTTTTATAAGCTGTGCATATTAATTTTATTAAAACAATCATTCACACACGCAATCACGCAGCCCAAAAATTTCGAGTATCCAAATTTAAAAAGTATAAATTGTGCAATTAGTTTTTTCCAATTATTTAATGGCTGTAATAATATTGTATCAAGTTTACTACCTGGATTTTGGTAATCAAAATATGTGTGACAGAATTAAATGATACAGGGACAGATATACCTGAAACTGTGGTGAATTGATAATATTTGCCAGAGAAGAGCTGTTATTTCTTTCATGTATTCACGCTGCAGAAATACCCAGTAAAGCAAACAACCCATCGCGGTAGGTGCTACTGAGTGGTACCTTGATGTCTCCAATAATCACTTCATGATTTTCAATACTGTTTATTAATTCCGTTTGAATTGCAAAACTGCGGTGCACTCTGTAAAATATACCGGCAGGCAGCAGCAACAGAAAATCATTGAAAGTTGATCGTATTGTAGCATTTTTTTTATCGCAGTTGTGTATTATTATATAGTTTTCCCTGCATTCGATACAGGCAATATTTTTAAATAAAATTTTAATGTAGCGGTGGTGTTCCTTCATAAATATAAAATCTTTATTAATGCCGGGCAGTTTTGGGATTGAAGTAACACTGTGATTGGTTACAGCAGCATCGATAGCAGCATGCAGTTGATCGCTTGTAAAGTTTTTTGCAAGATAGATATCCTTATTTTTCCCTGTAAATGGTTCAGAAAAATCATTTGCTACATCTTCCCTTATTAAAATAAATGGCAAAAGAAATTGAACTGTTAATTTTTCAACCAAATCAGCCCAGGTTTTATTTTTTATCAATGCCGTATTTAATAAAATAATATCTGGTGCATCGGTTTTAAGTACCTGCAAGACCGTACCAGTTTCAGCTAACTGCACAAACTTTGTGTACCCCAATGCTGTAAGGGTAGTGATAATTTTTTTTGTCAGTAACAGGTCATCATCCAAAATTCCAATCCTGATTTCATGTTTCATTTTATTTAAGAATTTAAGTTTACACATAAAACTTTCTTAAACAATTTTCGGTTCTTTCTGATAGGATTTTTGTGTAGTGTTATTTTATTTATTTGGTTTTAGCACCACCATTTTTTTATTACATTGTTATATTTTTACAGGGTAGCGCAGACATTAAAACCAGATAAGATGCAATTAAACGGTTATAGATTTTAATCAATAGTAACAGTGGTTTACTTTACAATACAATAGTTAAAAAATTATAGTAGTTGTTACCAGAAAAAAAAAACCCTTAATAAAAATAATATTTAAAAATCGGATTTAAAAGCAATTTTTAAAATTTGTGCTGCAATAAAGATCATCTTTTAGACACTGCATGGCTTTAACCAATTGCAACTAAAACAATAAACACTGCACCAAAACAGAAAATGAAAACGGATGATTTGCACAGCCGCCACTTATTGTAATAAGACTGCAGCTGCCTAATCCAATAATGAGAATATTATTGCAGGGTTTGCCATTATATTTTTTACTTGAAATATAATGTAAAACTCTGCCAGAAAGTAATTGCGGTTAAAATTTTAATTAAGTTTTTTTAGCTCTTTAAGTGCAAGAAACAGCCCGGCACCAAATAATAAAGTTACCAGGCCCGATATGTAAGGCATTAGTTCAGACATTTTTGTTGTGTTTTAAAAGTTTTAGATAAATACCAAAGCATAAAATTGTTGGCACCCAAAGGCCAACAAATATGGCATGTTGATGATCGCCGCTAAACCATAAAGCTTCTGAGAAAATCAGCGAAATAATTGCAGCGGCAAATAGTAATTTATCCGCCATCGTAAATCTGTTAAACATAGTATATTTTTATTTTCCTACTCGTTTGGCTTTTCGGTTTCGCCCCGTTTTTAGGTGGAATCTGGTCTCCACATTTTGGTAATCGCATAATAACAATAAAATTTATTAATTGTTTAATGATGCCTGAAAAAAATTTTGCAGCTGTTTTAAAACCCGATTACTATAAGAAGAAGTGGGAGCGAAAAAATAAATTGAAAATATGTTTATGGATATTTGCTGGTTTTTAAATTAATCCGTTTGTGGGAGTGAGCTTGAGGCTGCGGGTACCGGTTAATTAAAATTAAAGCGCACGACGTTGGTTACATAATAAGAGGCGGTGATTAGGCTACCTGCGAGGGAGAAGTAAATAGCTGAAGTTTCAAAGTACAGCCCCACTTGCAGCATTATTTTTATTGGCCGTAGCATTAATTCTTTTACTTTGTTTTTCTACTTCTTCAAAAACTCTTAGAAAATTATCGCTGGTAATTTTTCTCAACTCAGTTTCTGTCCAGCCACGTTTCGCCAACTCTTCTAAGAGGTTAGGATAGGTGCTGGTGTTTTCAAGTCCTTTTATCACAAACGAAATTCCATCAAAATCGCCGGCCATACCTATATGCGCTACGCCAATCAGCTTCTTTACATAATCAAAATGGTTTGCCATATCCGCCACGGTTACCAATGGTTCTGGATTCACCTTCTCCCATTTAGTCATGATGCTGTCTACTTTCAATTTGTCGTTGGGAAAATCAGGGTTAGATTTATAGTACAACGCATCGCCGGAATCCATCCATGTTTTATGTTGCTTTTTTACAAAATATGGAACAAATGTGAGCATCACGATGCCGTTGTTTTTCTTGAGCCGCAACAGCACATCATCCGGAACATTACGATTTACATCGCACAATGCTCTTGCATTAGAATGACTGAAGATGACAGGTGCTTGTGTTATATCCAAAATGTCATTCATTGCTTTTGCTGAAATATGACTCATGTCAATCAATATCCCAAGTCGATTCATTTCTTTTACCATGTCTTTGCCAATTACAGAAATTCCATTATGCTTTACAGTGTCATCACTTCCATCAGCAAGTCCATTAGTTTTATAGGCAAATGTTACGCTTCGCAGTCCCAATTTATAATAAGTCCGAAGCAGGGCAGCACTGTTTCCCAATTGAACAGCACCTTCAAGAATGGGAAGAAAAGCGATTTTACCTTCTTTCATAACCTTACGCATTTCAGAGCTGCTACCAACTATTTTTACATCTTTTGGGTACGATTCTTCCATCCGGTAAAGCAAGTCCCATGCTTTGAGATACGAATTAGAATCTTTATCATCCCCTGCTACATTCATCAAAACACCACCAGCACCACCTTTACGTAAACGAATAAAATCTGTATGGCCTTTGTTAATCGTATCAATTCGATAATCCTTCAAATCTCTGGGGCATGTTTTGCAATACATGTAATGAATAAAAAGGTCGTTGTGTCCGTCAATTACAGGTGATATCCCTAAAACTTTTTCAACAATTAATTTTGCTTGTTTTTCTGTTCTCTTATATTTTACAGGATCTGTTTGCTGGGCATTAATTGAGCAAATCAAAAGCTGTACGATAAATGTTAGAAATAGTAATAGTATAGATTTCGATTTCATAATGAATGATTGTCAAAAATTACCGCCAACGTCAGTTTGTGAAAAAACTTTCGTCATTTAAATATACACAGAATGTGAATGATGGCAAAGGCTGTATGATTTTTGTTTTCACAAAAATATCTACAATTTTTTCTGTCAGAGCCCCTGCCTAAACACAAGGCTGTGTAGGAGAGTCCGGACAGAAAAAAAACTTCATAATCTTTGTAAAGAGAAACTACAGATAAATTTTTTTGAAATTAAGGTTGTGCAACAAAGTCTCCCTGTTAGCGGTAGTTTTCAGAAACTTTATATATCAAAACTACTGTCTTGTTTTTCAAAGAAAGTATAGCATGGTCACTAAGGATAATGTTTTGCGTTCTCACCTGTTTTGAAAGTGAAATGGTTAGCCTAACTTTTCTTAAATGGTCTTTTATCTTGGACAGACGGACTATTGGATTGCCATGTAGAATGTATATGTTTCCTTTTCTTTTGTATCCATAAGCTTTTAAGAGAGTGGGCATTCTAGTCTTTTCCGTATTGCTCACCGCTACAGAAATTGTTTCTATACTTTTAAAAAGCTTATGCTCTGTTTCTTTACCAATATAATCTGTCATGTATTGTTTTTGAATTATACCATTTTGCAGGTTCTCAAGCGTATAGCCCCAACTAAGGTAATCTTTCACTGAATGGTTTTGCAGAATAGGAATAAACTTCAATAAGCTCTCTTTTCTTTCAAGATTTTCATAAACATTTACATAATCAATATTAAGTTGTGGAGAAGTATATGGTCTATTATAAAAAGAGTCGGCAGTAAAAGGCTGCAAATATTCTATCAAGGTTTTTGTTTCTTGCTTTTGGTAGCTATGATGTACTAATAAACAGGCACCCAAGCGATTTTTAAAGAAGCCGTTATCAGTTAGAAAATGAATATAAAACTCTTTGCCTAATAAGAGTATTTCAGAACCTGTTGAATCCTTAAACACTTTGACAAAACTAAACGAATCTCGGATGAAGTTATTTTTCAAAATGGCATTAAATGTCCCCGTGTCAATGCATATGTCCACATGATTAAGCTGAAAAACTGGGCGGTTATTAGCAGATTGGCTTAATACATCACAGGAAGTAGTGAGGCAGAATAGAATTAATGTTATATAAATCTGCCTGGTTTTATTTTGGTTTATTTTCATTGTAATGAAAGTTATGGCAGCAAATTACCCCTAACGATAGTTTGTAAAAAAAATTCCGTCACTTAAATATACACAGAATGTGAATGAAGAGAAGGCTGTATAATTTTGTTTTCACAAAAATATCTACAATTTTTTCTGTCAGAGCCCTGCCTAAACACAAGGCTGGGTAGGAGAGTCCGGACAAAAAAAAACTTCATAATCTTTGTAAAGAGAAACTATAGATAAAATTTTTTGAAATTAAGGTTGTGCAACAAAGACCTTTTGTTAGCAGCAGCCTTTCCGTTTATTTGATATTTCCTTTAGGTTCGTTTTTTGAATAACAATGAAGCCCTGCACCTTCATGATGCAGTGGCATACAATCAATCTGCACTACTGTTCTTCCCGGGAATGCTTTTTCTAAAATATTTTTTGCCGTTGCATCTGTATTTTTCAGTTCGTCCGGAAGACCTTCTTTCCAAAACTTAGCTGCTACAATTATTTTATTGGCAATTAAAAAATTCATATACCCGGTGGCTAAATAATATTCAATGGAATCAGTGGTAACATTTTCAAACCATGATTGCTCATCTTTACTTAAACCTTTGTAAAGCACTTTTGATGTAAGTAATGGACCTACAGGTAGCCTTATTATTTCAATAGGTTTACCATTTTTTGTACTGCTTTGTTTGAGTATCAGGTAATTTTCTTCCATTCTGCGGAACGACTCTTTAGCTATCTCATTGGCTACGGTATCTTTTTCACTTACTTGTGCTAATAAAACCGTTGAAGCATTTACAAACCGACAAAACTCATCAATATGTCCACCGGTGCCGATACCATATTTTCCGTTCTCTAATTTCTTCCATTCCTCTTCTTTACAGCCCTTTTTTAGCCATACAAATTTGGTTACGCCTAATGCATCCCTGTATGCCTTTTCAATCTGCTCTTTCGACATTGTTTTATTTCTATCCAGTTCAACAGATTCAACCAATAGCATGGTTCCTTCACCATTCGTTTGCCAGGCACCTCCTTCAGAAAATAATTCAGAAAAAATAATTGGTAATTTCATTTTCTTCGCTGCATTTTTGTCAAGTTCTCCGCTAAGAGGGTGCCCTTGCTGGTACTGAAAGTCCACTACCGCTAATTCGCCTTTATCATTTCGAACAAAGACCGGCCCCGGATCTTGTATGGCTCCAATGGGATGTTCGTTATAAAATAATTTAATTCTTGAAGTATCAACGCCAGCTTTTAAAAGCACCTCAAATATTCTTGTGGATAATTGTGTTTTGGTATAATTCAACTGAGCGCTGTAAACAATTTTCACCTTTACATAAGGATGGATTTCTTTAATAGCTGCTAATGTTGAAAGATATAGAGGTTCTCCATTTAACCATCCACTTTCCATCCAACTAAGCCATATGTATTCTTGTTCTTCAAATTCGGCTGGAATAAGATACTTGCTTTTATCAGGTGAGCTGCAGCCAATGATTATTGAAACACTTATGAATGCCAGGAAGTAATTTATATTTTTCATGAATTGAAATGTTTGTGCTTGATTGTTTCAACTTCAGCCCCCACTTGACACAGATGTTAGCAGTAGTAATTTATTTTGGAACTTGTTGGCTCCAGCAGTGCATGCCGCCTCCTAAATAATTCATGCCAGTTGGATTAATTTGAATTATTTTTCTATTGGGAAAATGTCTTTCAAATAATTGCCTTACCTGTTCATCTTTTAATCGCTGGCTTTCTTCCATCCCAGGCTTCCAATATTTTGGCAGTAAGACCATTTTATTTGTTACCACATAGTTCAAATAACTACTTGCGGGTACCAGGAAAACTGTATCGCCTTGATGGAATTCATGAAACTTTTTAAACACTTTTTGAGAAAAACGTTTGGCATCAGTATCGGAAGTTGTTGAGTCAAGTACATATGTTTTGTATTGCAAATCTGGCACGGGTATTTTTACAATGGTAAAGGGATTCCCGTTTTGGTCTACAGACTTTTTTAGTATCTCGAAATTAACTCTCATTCTTTCGTACGTAATTTTTGTCACCGGATCTTTCATTGCATCAGCAGAATCAGGAAAGGAAAGTAAAATAGTTTTTGGATCTGAAAACCGGCAAATTTCATCTACATGCCCGTTAACGCCAATTCCAAAATAGTTTTGAGTAATATTTGTTTTACCATCAGGGTCATCTGCTGCTCCTTCTTTTAGCCAGATTATTTTCGAAACATTTAATATTTTTCTCAACTCTTCTTCCTGAGATTTCAAACTCATGTTTGGATTGCGTTGTTTGTTCACTGCTTCTACCTGTATTAAAACACCTTTGCCGTTTACTTCTATAGCCCCTCCTTCATTTATCATTTCAGAAGAAATAATTTGATAGTTGAAGGTCTTCTGAAATTGCGTTTGATATGCATTTTTGTCTTGTTGAGATTCTTTCTTAAATTTTATTTTTGCTAATGAGTCCGAAGGAGAGTATCCATAATCATTCCATGCAAAACTTGCAATTGCCAAATCGCCTTCTTTGTTTTTAAGAAAAAACAAAGGGTCACGAATAGAATACGGGAAAGAACTTCCAAAGATTATGAAATTAATACTGTCTTTAATTCCTTCTTTCACAAACCAGTTTTGGTAATAAGGTATTAAGGTGTCGCTAAGAATCATACAATATACTTTCATCTCTTTGCTGAGGTGCTTTACCATTTCTACAGAAACAGAATCACTCGATTTATCATCATCGTCAAATGAAACAATCATAGATTGGTGCGGTTCCCATTCGGCTGGCAGAAAATATGCAGACTCTTTATCTTTTATTGCACAGCCTAAAAAAAGCAGGATTAATATGTATGTGATCAATCGCATTGTTGCCGATAACGTCGGTTTGTGAAAAATTTCTGTCACTTAAATATACACAAAATGTGAATGGGGACAAAGGCTGTATGATTTTTGTTTTCATAAAAACATGTACAATTTTTTCCCTTAGAGTTCCTGCATAAACATGAAGCTGGAAGAAGTGGCCCGGAGCAGAAAAAGCAGTATTTATTTGCGGAGTGCCTTACCGGCTGGAGTAGTAAAATAAAAATACTTAACAATAATATGTTGCCAACCTATTTCAGCACCAGACATGTTAAGGTTGTTTTATTACTGCGTCTTTTGGATGTTACCCCAGCTTTTAAAAAAGTGCGGATTTGCTTGAGAACTTAACGAATAATAAAAACGAAACCTGCCTGCAGGGATAGTAGGATTAAATGCCAAAATAGTGGAAGCATTCTGAACATTTAATCTTATGGCTGCTTTAAAATAAGGTGTCATATTACTATCAACAATTACTGTTTTTATAACAATTTGCCCTGTAAAGCCTGTATTAAATCTCAAACCCAAAAGATGAGTTGTGATAAAAGGATTAGGGAATGTAGAATTGTAACCTGGTGGTGTATCTACTACCGATTGCGGGGTAGTGGTTCCATTCAAGTTAGCCGTATCAAGGCTATTGAATAAACTTAACTCTTGAGGGGTGAATGTTTTTGTTTGCCACTGTCCGTCAAAAAGTGGATTTGATGCAACACCAATATTGTCTACAGTCCATTGTTTAGATAGGTCAATAGTTGGTGTTACAACAGGTTCGTCCTTCTCATTACAGGAGCTAATAACTAGTAATGCAATAATTGCAGCGTAAATTTTTGTAGTTGTCATAGATTTATATGTTTTCAATCTGAACGGGGTGTCTGTTAAAAAATAAACGCTAACATTTGTATTGATATCACACAACACTAATAACAAAACAATTTTCCTTGATTACAAATATTTGCTGTTATAAATTTTGTATTATTTTTAGTATCAATCTAAATTAAGATAATATTTGATTTGCTATAAAATTATTTAAGTTATCGTTTTTAGTAATCATTCATTTCACCCTGCCAATGTTTGTAAGCTACAATGCAGTACAAACAATGAGATTAACGAAAGCTTTGGCGAATTAAACACATGCATTTTACGATAATAATTTTTAGTGTTGTGGGCTTCCGGCTGCGTTGTTGGTACGCTGTGCACATGGCTAACGCTGCATACCAGCAACGGAGAACTATTCTTTAATTAATTTTTTTAATTCCTCAGCAATTTCTTCGATACTGTAAATTGCTGTGTTAAGCGCAATCTTATCGGCTAACGTAGGACTAAAAGAAAGAACTTCATCTTTGGTTACATTATGCCAAATTGGTAGAATTATTTTTATTCCATCCATCTCTCTTGCGACAAGACCATTTAGCTCATATTCAGTCCAGTTTTTTTTAAAAAAATCTCTAGATAAAACAGCAATACCGTATTTGGAAAATAGTTCGCATTAATGGTTCTCAACCCCATGAATGTCTTTAACTACTCCCTCAAATATTTGCGAAGGATATCTTTGAACAGCTCTATAAATAAATCTTGAACGTTGATGATATTCGTCTCCAGATTTCGCTAATGCTGCATCAAATAACTCCCTTGTGTTTTTCGTTGGATATTGAACAAGCGCTAAATACAAAGGAAAAGATTCATAGTCGTCCGATATATCAATTGTGCCAATTTCTGCTATTAGTTGCGCTTTAAGTATTGGATAAAAAGATGAGTGAGGAAAATGTTTTATAGAATTTCTTACATAGTTTTTTAAGGTCCGCCCTCTGTTGCTGAATTCATTGTCAAGCAATAATATTTTAAAAATCGTCGTGTCGTTTGGGTTTCTATATTGAGCGAGTAAAGGCAACGCTTCAAACACTCCGTCCGTAACTATTTCTCTAATCCTGTCATAGAATTGGGGTAAAGGTTTAGTTCGTTGCAACATATACCTTCTTGACCTGTATTCAATAGAGCCCACCCATGACCTTCGCTTTATTTCGTTTCTAAAAAGTAAAATAGAGTCAACATGATTATATTGTTCTTCCGTCAAATTAAATTTACTCGGCGTTCTTTTATCGTACCCTACTTGGTCAAGAAAATTGTCAGTTACTCTATCCTTATCTCCAATGCAACCATATAAACGGTCAAACTCAACAGTATCAGAAAGATGTTTTAATAGCATGTCATATACTTTAGGGCTGCAAATTTCTGCCAATGCTTTGAACGCATAGCAACGAACTATTGGGTTCTTATGATCGCATAATTCAGCTATTTCATTTTCTGAAAATTTTTGTATAAGAGTTTTGTAGTTTTTCCATTGTGGCGAAATTTTGTCTGTAGGACCTAAGTACAAACCTTCATAAACTCCATATTTTATCATAGAGTCTACAACAGATTTCTTGCCGTCTTCACAGCCTGTAAAACAAAAGCAGAAAGCTAATGACACTATTGCTATAAAGAACTGTTTGAACATATTGCGTACAACATTTGTATTGATGTTACCTGGAGTTATAAACAAAACAATTTTTCATTGACTGCAAATATTTACTGTTATAAATTTTGTATTGTTTTGCAGAAATCTAAATTAATGAAATATTTGATTTGTGATAAAATAATTTAAGTTGATTGATTTTACTAATTATTCAATTTACTGGGGCTAATTATTAGAGCAGTTGTAAAAGCATGAAAGAAAATATCTAAGTAAATTTTTAATTTTTTTTTATAAATGTAAATTGTTTGGATGCTTAGATGCATGCCAATTCTATTTCCATAACCAACCCGTATAAATTTTAAACTTATAAAAAAAATTAGCTGAACTTTTTTTTCCTTAAATACCATTCCATGCAAAAAATACCAAAAATTAAAATAGCTAATTGAGGTATCAGTGTCATCAGTTCGCTGCTTTTAAAATTTTCAAGTGTAGCTCCGTTTTTTTGTTTTAAAGTGAAGATGTTAAATGAATTATTTGAAATTCCAAAAGCGGAAGTGGTTAAATTAGCTGCGTAATGTATGCCGGTGGGCATTGCAATTCCATTTGAATAAATAGCGGCTAACCCATATAAAATTCCCCATACGCCTGCTCCCAAAAACGAGTTTTGTATTGTCCAGCCATTAGCAATATGGTACAAGGCAAACAGGATGGAGGTGGCAATTATTGAAATCCTTATACCAGTTTGGTCTTTAAGCAATTGCAGGGGATATGCCCGAAAGCTAACTTCTTCCATAAAAGCCAACGGAATGAACGGGAGCGTTAAAAAAAAGAAATTGAAAATGTTACTATTAGTATTTGAGTGAATTTTAAAATCAGAAAAATATATTACGCCCAATACCGATAATCCCATTATTACTATCCCAAATAACACACCCAAAAAGAATTTGGTTAAAGTAGTTTTTTCAAATGTTAAACCTATTTCGGCAAATGATTTTTTATCGAATTTTAAAAATAAAAAAGTAGTTATAACTGCTGCAAGTGTTCCCAAAATTCCGTGAGCTAACCTTTCAAATTTACCAGGTACTAGAGATTTTAAAAATGAAAAGGTTATAAAAATTGCTGTGAAAATAATGCAAAATAGTGTTGCCTTAAGCATGTATTTTATCTTCCATTTGCTTTGCAAAGTTTCTTTCATAAAATATACTATTTCAAATGTGAAAGGTTATTGATGCTAAGCACCTGCATTTTCACCGAATTAGCTTGCCCCATTTTTTTCTCTTTTTTATTAAACGGATTGTTTATTAATTTTAAAATTGCCTAATGGCCGTACAGATATATCAGCAAAGATATCTTTGTGAAAAAACTTTCTGCCGGGAAAAATTTATGGCCTAACCATTTACAGCACTCAGCTTAATCCGTGCCTCGTTCAGTTGCAGGTAATCTTTAAGCAGTACCACGAATAAATTACCTATTTTATCTTTTGCTGATGGCTTTACCACCAGGCGGCCTTTTTTGGGATGCAGCAGAATCATGATTCCTCCGCCAGAAGAAAAAATAATTTTGTCCTGAAGGTCCAGTAAGCTGCCAGCTTTTATCAGGCTGCTGTCGGCTTTTAAAACCCTTCCCTTTACCTGGGTAACCGTATATTTTTCCTGCGCCATTGCGGTAACAGCAATAAAGAGTAAACTAATAAGGAACAGGGCTTTTTTCATTTTTCTTTGTGTAATGTTTTTTATAAAAGTCCATTAAAAAATTAACAACTAAAAGATACAACAGAACCGGCGAAAAATTGGGCTGCACGTTAAAAATAAATGCTGAGCAAAAAATAAGCAGCAGGCAAATACCGGAAAACGAAATATATTTATTTACAAATATCTGCATCACAAAATCGGCCCAGGGATGCTTACTGATGTCAGGTGCTTTTATTTTTTTAAAGAATAAAAGGTAGCTGATAAGGCTCAGCCCTGCAATCATAAACAACACCCACCACCAGCTTACCTGGCCACCGTTTTTTAAAGTTAGGTATGTATTGAGTATTATCAGCGGACCTGCAATTTTGCCGGCGGGGCTCTGGTGCACATCGGTATCAAAGTTGCCGATCACAATAAAGCGGCCTTGCAGGTAATCGTGATAAAAAGAAGTTGTACCGGAAAGCAGCAGCAGTTCGCCGAGATTGAAATAAGGATGTTTTCTGGCGGCAATAACATCCGGAGACCGGATATAATATAACGGTAATACAGACCTGAAATTTGGAAAATCTTTTGGGTAATTTTTTTGATCAAGGGAATTGAGCAATGCAAGCGGTGTGGTTTTCAGGCTGTTGTTATATTGCAGCCTGAATTTAGAAAAGTTGCCCGTATAGGTCACAAAATCCGATAGCGCATAGGGAACTGCTATGCATGGTTTTTGCAGTGTGTCTGCAACAATATGGCTGGGAAAAAGTATTTTGGTACACCGGCTTATTTGCAGTGCCAGCGCAGTATCCTCATCGGCAGGGTATTCAAAAAAAATATCACACAGCGTAAAATGGTGCCGGTTACCATTATCCGAAAGTATTTTGAAAAACTGGGCTAGCTTGTCCCTGTCGGTGATGGCAATTTCGCCATACTCTTCAGGATCGGATAGTAGTTTTTGGTCTCTTGATACATTGATAAAAACAAAATCATGGTTGTAATTAAGCCGGTTGCCGCTGAGGTTTTGCCGTAGCGTATTTATTTTTCCCAATATGGCTTCATCGGCGGCAGATGTGTAGCAGCTGTTGGTAATAAGCCACATTGCGGCAAACAACAACAGTCCGTGGAGGAAGGCGATAAGTATTTTAATATTTTTTTTCAATGACTGCTGGTTCTGGTATAGTAGGGGTTTAAAAATACAGTTAATATTTTAATTAGAAATGCTCTAATCTGTTACAAGTCTTCCGGCAGAAAGATTTTACAGCAGGCAGCTTGCTGCGTAAGAAAAATAAAGTAAGGTGATTAATTATTGCTGCACCATCATACGCCGTTGTCTGGTATCGAAGTAAAGCTAATGAGCGCAGCGTACCAACAACATGCGTAAGGGCAATAACAAATGTGAAATTTTGGTTGGGTTAGTTGATGGTGGGTTTTGGATTTCTTGTTAGCTATATTAATTTTTTGTAACCAAATGCGGCGGTTGAAAACCGCTAAGACTATGAGACACCAGACGCCTTGCTGCGCAAGAAGACTGGCGCCAGGAAATGCGAACACATAAGCCAGTAGGGATTTATTTTATACTATTGCAACTGTATAAAATACAGTATCAATAAAAAATAATTTTTCGAATTTTAAAATAACATTTTCATCATGCATATCTTCCAGGATTAGTCCATAGGTATTATTAAAATAGTCATGCCGCCGGGTATTTTTAAATCCGTTATACTCCAGGAAAGCACGGATATCTTCCAACGCAGCCTGACCATCTGCAGTAATAAATGGCTGCCTTACAACAGCATGCAGCACATTATCTAAATCAATAAACCCTAAAAATGTGTAAGCAGTATCTTTAAAAATAAGATTATGCAATAACAAGCTGTTTAAATACTCCAGCCAGGTTGCATAATAAATAGCATCATTGATCTTGATTACATGTTTGCTGTCAACATCAAGGTAAACCTGTGCTTCGCCACCCCTTGTTAAATATTGTTTTGGTAAATGCGTAACCCAAAGCTGGTTATTGGTGGCGTAGTTTCTTAAGCCTGATTCCTGTTCTTTTTTAATGAGGAGTTTACTTTCGAAGTTTCTTTTAACCGTTGTACTTGTGCTAAAGCTTGTACATAAGAAGTTGCGGACTGCTGTGCAATGATCTGAAGCCCCTTCAATGAGGCTTCCTCGAATGATATTTTCAAGTTTCCGTTTTGTTTCATCATTGTACATTTTAAACAAAATTAAGCAAATTATACAAAAAGTGAAAGGGCTGTGAAGTGCTGTGTTTTTTGCCATTGTTGGTATGCAGCCAGGCCAATACAGCTATGGCGTACCACCAATGTGAGTAACGAAAGCTGTTGCAAATTAAACACACGGTTTTTAAAGTGATTATAATTATTAGAGGGTGGGCTTCGGGCTGCGTTGTTGGTACGCTTTACACATTGCTAACGCTGCATACCAACAACGGCGAAGGGCGGGAAATGGGAACACTTAAGCCAGTGGGTACACACCGCATGACTCATTTAAGTTGCCATCTTTCGGGTAGGGTGTGCAGATTTTTGTTGCCTACGATAACCAACTCGAGGAGATTGCAATTTTTATTGGAGAATGTTTGGAAATATCAAAAAAACTATTGTGCAAGTATAACAATTCAGCTCAAACGCAATAGAATTAGGTTAATGAAATTTTGTTGAAAATTCCAAGAGTTTAAACAAACATTTTTATAAAAAGATGGGGAAAAGTAAGCAAATCCAATACAGTATTGCATCTCTTAAATTATCCACCAAATTTGTCCACAAGTGTTAATATTAAAAAGTTTGTTTGTTCGGCTGTAACAAATATTTTCGTTGGCTTACAATGTATTTAAGGCATAAAAAAGCCGCTCAAATACACGTGTAATTTGGCGGCTAATTGAAATACGGGCCTCGTTAAAAGTGGTAAGTGTCCGGGTTCCCACCAGAGGCACTTAGGTTCGACTCCTACGGGGTCCATTTTTTTAAAATAGCTTGGAAGGCTGCTACCGTAAAAAAAACTTGATTTTTCCTCTTATATTGAAATAGGAGGTTTTTTATTTTAGTAAGTTTTGCCGTATAAATATTCGGTATTACAAAATATCTTCTATTAGCAAACTTTACTCAGTAAAAATAATGGTCTAGACTCAATTCTTGAAACATTTCAAGAATTATTTCTTGAATCTAAAATTATATCCGAGTATAATTCAGACCAGTAAAGGGTTCCAGAAGTAATAAAATTATCCACTGCTCGGTGGAAAACTACACTTCAAAGCAAATATCTTCCAAATTTCAAATCTCGACCTATTTTGTGGAACAGTCAGATTGCTTTTCAAACTACTTGTTAGATATTATTATGGGATGTACACCATGCCAAACATATCGTCCCAGCGGGGTTTTCACAGCATTCCGTTGCAACATTAAAAGGCTTACATGAAACCCCGCTGTTGAAAAGAAACTTCATTGTAATGCTGCCACTTTTTAAAATAAAAACAGTGGCAGCCTAATACTTTAAAGAATTAACGGCAGCGGGGTTTCGCAGTTACAACTTTATATTTAAAATGTATTAGTGCGAAAACCCCTCTGAGACGGAAGAATGGTGCGGAACAGTCGAGTAAGCAAGGGCATTTCAGCCCAAGCTTCTCACAGTACCGTGCTTGAGATTCTCACCTCACACGGCTCTACGCCGTTGTCTGGTATCGAAGCAAAGCTAATGGGCGTGACCGTACCAACAACATGCGTAACAAAGGCAATAACAAATGTGGAATTTTGTTTGGGTTAGTTGCTGGTAGGTTTTGGATTTCTTGTAACCAAATGCTGCGGTTGAAAACCGCTAAGACTATTAGACACCAGTCGCCTTGCAGTGCAAGAAGACTGGCGCCAGAAAAGCTGCATCCGATATAAATTATTGCCGCACCATCACACGCCGTTGTCTGGTATCGAAGCAAAGCTAATGGGCGTGAGCGTACCAACAACGAGGGGTAATGAAGGGTGTAACAAATATAAAACTTTGGTTGCATTGGGTTGGAGTGGGCTTCGGGTTGATTGTTGGTACGTATCCCCTCTACCAACCCCATCTATGTTTTAAAAGTAAAGCAATGGATATTTGCTTTCATGGAAACAAAAGAAACAAGTTTGTCTCAAATTATG
>JAYURK010000219.1:0-25013 GCA_043756235.1 Ferruginibacter sp.
CACCGGAACACCATTGGAAAATATTGTACAAACCGGTTACGAAGTTCCCAACTTTTACACCAAAGTAAACCTGCTGCATTTATTATTAACCGAAGATGAAAGCATGACGAAGGTGCTGGTATTTGCTGCCACTAAAAAATTAGCTGATGATCTGTACGAACAATTGGAAACAAAATTTCCGGGTACGGCAGGGGTGATACACAGCAACAAAGAACAGAACCATCGTTTTAATACGGTAGAACAATTTAAAAATGGCACTTACCGTTTTATAATAGCAACAGACATTGTTGCAAGAGGAATTGATATTGCCGAAGTAACCCATGTAATAAATTTTGATACACCGGATGTGCCCGAAAATTATATGCACCGCATTGGACGTACCGGCAGGGCCGATAAAAAAGGTATTGCCATTACTTTTATTACCGAAAAAGAAAAACCACAATTAAACACCATCGAAACTTTAATGCACTACCAGGTGCCCATAGCCGCTTTACCCGAAGGATTAATTATCTCAGAAATTTTAACTGAAGACGAGAAACCTAAAATTTTTATGAAACCTGTGCAGGTAAAAATTCCTAAAAAAGATGAAGTGGGCCCGGCCTTTCACGAAAAATCGGCAAAGAACAGCAAGGTGAATTTTGTAGTAAGAAGAAAAGACAGGATGATGGCCAAATATGGTAAGCCGAAAACTAGGGGACAGAAAAAGTGATAATTATACTGCGTTTTTTACCCCTGCTTTTTATAAATTCTATTTGTACCAGTTGAAAAATAAATTGTAATTTATCATTGCCAAAACTTTCAACTATGTTCCGGAATTTAATCTTATTAGCCATTGCAGCATTTGCAACGGCTTTCATTGCTTCAAAAATAATAAAAGGCAGCAAGGGTAATTATGCAGATAACATACTTCAACAGGATAAAAATAAAAAGCGCACTGCCAAAACCTGCGGCCCCGATTGGGAATTGATTAACAGTCTTACTGAAGAAACACCAATACCCATCATACCAGGTACAGGAAAATACAGCTGGAAAATTTCCACAAAAAGTGATAGCGCCCAAATTTATTTTAACCAGGGCATGAATATGTATTATAGTTTTCACATTATTGAAGCCATGGCATCATTTAAAAAAGCGGCGAAGTTTGATCCTGGTTGTGCCATATTGTATTGGGCTCAGGCGTTAACATACGGGCCAAACATTAATGATCTGGGTTATGTTGCATCGCCAGCAGCTTTGCAGGCCACAACAATGGCAGAGCAATTATCAGGCAAAGCCAATGCAATGGAAAAAGCATTGATTAATGCGATGACGGTAAGATATACAGCGGACTCTGCTGACGCCACCCGGGCAAAATTAAATATACAATACACCGCAATGATGAAAAAGGTGTACGATGATTTTTCACGCAATGCAGATGCACAGGCTTTATATGCCGATGCGATGATGCTGGAGCATCCCTGGGATTTGTGGAATATTGATGGCACACCTAAACCATGGACACCTTTAATTGAAAAGGTACTGGAAAAATTGCTGGTAACTGCACCTGATCATCCCGGCGCTAATCATTACTACATTCATGTGATGGAGCCATCGCCTTTTGCTGCAAGAGCCTTGCCCAGCGCCAATCGTATGGGCAAGCTTACACCCGGGCTTTCGCATACCGTTCACATGCCCTCGCATATTTACCTGCGCACAGGCCAGTATAATACAGGCGCTGCTGTAAATGAAAATGCATTGAACGGGTATAAAAAAGTTTTAGCTATTTACAATCCTGTTGCCGCCAGCGATTTTTTATACGTGATACATAATATTCACATGCAAACAACCGTGGGCATGTTGGCCGGCAGAAAAGCCTACAGCGTGCAATCTGCAAAACAAACTGCAGCAAGTGTTCCTGAAACTTATTCATTGGCACCGGCACCTTTTGGCTCCGGCGCACAGTATATTTTAATGATACCAACGCTGGTGAATATACGCTTTGGTAACTGGAATGAACTGTTAACAACGCAACAGCCCGACTCAAAAATGATCTATGCTTCTATACTTTTTCATTTTGGAAAAGGCATGGCATTGGCACATCAATCAAAAATTGCAGCGGCTAATAACGAGTTGCAGCAAATGCAGGTGGCTATGAAAGATTCAGGATTGTATCTTCCCTTCGGTGTTTTTTCTCCTGCTCTTGATGGTGCAATAGTGGCTCAAAATCTTTTAACCGGCAGTATTGCTATGGCAGAAAAAAAATATACTGATGCTATCAAAGCTTTTGAACTGGCGGCAACCACCGAGGAAAATATGGTGTACACCGAACCAAGAGACTGGCTGTTAAATCCCAAACATTATTTGGGCAATGCTTACCTTAAAGCAGGGCAACCCATTAACGCAGAAAACGTTTTCAGAAAAGACCTTTTAAATAATAATGAGAATGGCTGGGCTTTATTTGGTATTTACCAGGCATTGAAAGCACAGCATAAAAATGCTGCAGCCGGATTGATGCTGGCGAGGTATAAAAAGGCTTTTATAAAAGCGGATGTGCAACTTACAGCAGCAGTGTTTTAATAAAAAAAATCAGCATAGACCGCAGCGTAAATTTTGTGGTAATTAAAAAAAATGATAGTTAAATATTGAAAAGTAGAAACGATATCAGTTAAAAGTGTAGCTGCTTCCGCTGCCTGATATAAAAAAACAAGGTAATAGGTAGAATAAAATCTACAGCGTATTTAAAATAATAACTAGGTTGTAATCAATTAGTTTGTTATAATATTGCCCTTACATCCTAATAATAAATCCTACCCATGAAAAACCTAATGGCCATTTTGCTGCTATTTTGCAGTTGCCAAAAATCAGCTCCGCTTTCCCAACCACAATCTATACTTGCAACACCAGCCAGTTTAGAAACCACCTTTACAAAATACACTATACAGGCAGGTCAGCACTTTAGCGATAACAGTATTTTTAAAATAGTGTCGCTGAGCGAAATGAAATTTACGGTTCAATTTGACAGTACTGCTATTTACACTACCGCCGATAGTTTAAACCAATACGATATAAACAAATTGTATGGCTTTTCTGATGGTGATAATCATCATTTAAACAGTGCAAGAATTGGCTGGTCGTGGAATAAGAACGCCTTAAGACTTTATGCTTACACCTATTATAACGGCGTAAGGGCTACAGAAGAAATTTGTACTATTGCCATAGGCATTCCGGTTGCATGCGAAATAAAAGTTACAGCAGATGAATATATTTTTAAGGTTAATACCACAACGGTGCCAATGCCAAGGTTTATTAAAAATTCTGTTGCAAAAGGGTATATGTTGTTTCCCTACTTTGGTGGCGATGAGACTGCACCTGGAACTATAAGGATTTTTATAAAAGAAAATCTATGAAACTAAAATGGAATTTTTTGTACTCTTCAAGTTTTTTTTAACTCTGATAAATAATAAAATATGAAAAAAAAAATTATGCTCAAAACAATCCTGCAAAGCTTTTACAACTCTTTGCTGCCAATTGAAATGTTCGGCCTGTGGAGAAGTACCAACCCAAATAAAATACAGTTATTACCATTACGACAGCCTGCATCAATTGTCGATGTAAACCCGGATGTTCCACCTGCAACTTTCCGGGTTTGAGTAAAGCACTTTTACAAGTTTTTGTTGATAGAAATATTATTTGCAAATATTTATTTGGCTAAAGCCCATTATTCCTTTATGCCACTGGCTTCAGCCAGTGGCAATTCAAATGCTACTACATCAAAATATTTTGGATTGAGTTAATATTTTGAATGCAAGTATAGTTGTATTAGCATTTGAATTGCCTCCAGCTTTAGCTGGAGATAAAAAGAAAAAAAGCTCCCGAGGCTTTAGCCAAATTAATAAAACATATTCTCCGCTGCAATTAACGTTCCCCAATGATATACTGTTGAATGGAGCGTCGCCAATGTCGTCCGATCAAGGAACAAATGCACGTAAACAAAAAAATAATTTTATCTAGAACCAAAATCTAAATAAAAATTCAGCTATACTATTTCACATACAATCCTGCACTTTTCTTTACATATTTTTCCAGCCATTGATGCTGCTCCCACAACATGTGCAAAATATTTTCTTTTGCAGCATACCCATGACTTTCGAAAGGCAGTTGCACAAAACGCACCGTGCCGCCGTGGCCTTTAATGGCATTAAATAAACGTTCGCTTTGTATAGGAAAAGTGCCGGGGTTATTATCGGCTTCGCCATGTATCATGAGCATGGGTGTTTTTATTTTGTGGGCAAAAGCAAAAGGGCTCATGGCAAAATATACTTCAGGTGCCTGCCAGTAAGTACGCTCTTCGTTTTGAAAACCAAAAGGCGTAAGGCTGCGGTTGTATGCGCCGCTACGGGCAATACCTGCTTTAAATAAATTGGTGTGGGCTAATAAATTTGCCGTCATAAATGCACCATAACTGTGGCCCCCAACCGCTACACGGCTGCTGTCGCCAACACCCATTTCGGCAACTTTATTTATTGCCGCCTGTGCACTCCAGGTAAGTTGCTCTACAAAATTATCGTTGGGTTGTTTTTCGCCTTCGCCAACAATAGGAAACTCGGTGTTATCCATTATGGCATAACCCTGTGTTGCCCAAAAAACGATGGAGCCATAACCCACTCTTGTAAAAGTATATTTGCTGCCCCGCAATTGTGCCGCATCGGCGGCACTTTTAAATTCACGCGGATAAGCCCACATCATCACCGGCAGCGGACCATCTTTTTTGGCGTTGTAATTTTTGGGTAAATATAAATCGGCAGCAAGGTCTACACCGTCTTTGCGTTTGTAAGAAACTTTTTGTTTTGTAATGCCACGCATGCCGGGCTGCGGATCAGGAAATGCGGTAATGGCTTTTGTGCTGTTATCTTTTAAGTTGCGTAAAAAATAATTAGGCTGTTCCGTCTGGCTTTGTTTGTTGGTAACAATTATAAGTTTATCAAAATCCAATACATCTGTTACGGTTTCGTAAAAAGGTTCTTCGCAACGCCAGAGTTGTTTGGTTTCTTTAGTGTTGATGTCGAACGTATTTAAAAAAGGTAAGTCGCCTTTTGCAGAAGCGCCGGCACCGGTCATAAATAATTGCGAGCCATTTTTTATTTTAACCGTGTTGCGGCCATATTTATTTTTTTCGGTTAGTGGCGTGCCGGGATTGTTGTAAGCATCGTCGGTGCTGCGGTCTATCAATGTTTCCATTTTACCATCTGCAGTAAGCTTACTCATTCTTTGGCGGTGCATAGCTCTTGAACCTTCGGTTACAAAAAATGCACCGGTGGTTAAATCGGTAACGTTATACATGCGCTGTGCAGTTTTTACCAATTCTTTTGCTGTACCCGTAAATGGTGCCGGTAAAATAAATGCCGCATCATGAAAATCCATTTTCTTTTTTATCAGGCCGCTGTCTAATGGTTCAATCCATTGCACAGTGGCCGGTGCATTATCAAACCAATTGTAACCACGTGGCGCATTCAGTACATTGTCGTTGCCACGTGGCGCCAGTTCGCTGCTGGGTAATTTGGCTAATGTTTTTACAGTGCTGCCATTCATATCGGTTATAAGCATAGTGCTGTTAAACCCATTGGCTGTTACTAAATAAGAAAATGGTTTATCAATTTTTTCTACCAGTAAATATTTTTTATCAGGCGATATGGATACGCTGCTGTAAATAGCAGGTGCGGCAATTTTAGTTTCGGCACCATTGGTGTTTTTTATTAATTGAGAAGTGGCATAAAATTCAAATTGCATTTCATCAAAAGGCGATTTTATTAAATCCTGAAAGGTGGCGCTTGCAGCCACCTTACCTAAATTTTGTTGCACCACAGGGCCTTTAGGCGCTGCCTTTTTTTTAGGTGCCATGCTTAATGGTTTGCTAACGGCGTTGTATAAAAAACTGTTGTTGTCAATCCACTCGATTGCAGAACCCAGCACAACATTAACCGCTGCTTTATTTACTTTGGTGGCTTTGTGTGTTTTAATATCAATCACATAAATATCTACTGTGCTGTTGGTGGTGTTGGTAAAAGCTGCTTTATCTTCATTGGGGCTCCATTGCAAATTGCCGGCTTTTAAATTTTTTGGCAAACCGGTTACTGCAAATTCTTTTCCACTGTTTACTTCTTTAATAGTGATGTTGGTAAAATAAGTACTTCTGCTGGGCGCAAAATTGTTTGGGTTAATTCTTAAACCTGCAATGCGTAATTCGGGTTGCGCTAAATCTTCTACGCCGGGCATATCGCTGCGGTCCAGTATCAGCATGTGTTGTCCTTTACTATCGAAGCTTACACCGGGAGTTGGTTTGGCCATTACCAGGTCGTAAATTTCTTTTGGTGGTGTTTGGTAGTTGATGGCATCCTGTGCCATTACATTGCTGCCAATAAAAAGCAGGACAATTGAAAAAAGTTTTTTCATGTATTATAGTTTTAGTTTTTTTGTACCCATCATTGGTAATACTCTGTGGCTTCATTGGTCTGGCCTAAGGCGAGACACTCTTGTACGGCATATCTTTTTTGAATTTTTATTGAAGTGGATTTTTTTCTCAACAATACAAAAGTGAAAAAATAAAAATTGTTGAGCCAATAAACCTAATTACTTATTCCCACTCTCTCTTTCACATATTCATTCTTACTTAATTCATTTAGCATAAACATTGCCAAATCTCCTGCATAAATTTTATTGTTATCAGCCTCCGGCGGATAGTTTGCTTTAGTTGTGTAAGAGCCGGTAACTTCATGGTCAATAATATTGGGCGGACAAACAAATGTCCATTCCAAACCACTTTCTTTTAAATACTCGTATGCTTTTTTATGTTCTAACCCTACAGGCAAATATTCTTTGGGATAATCTTCCTGCTCCAGCAATAAAGTTGCATCATCAAAATTTAAAACGCCTAATCCACCAATGGCAACAATTCTTTTTACATTATTTTTTTTCATTTGGGCAATTATGTTTTTAATACCCAGCGTTCTGGTTTTATCGTTACCATCAAAGCCGCCGCCCAAAGCTGAAAGTACGGCATCGCATCCTTTAATCGCATTACTCACTTCGCCCTCATCAAATAAAGCACCTTTAATTAATTCCAGATTTTTTTCTTCCATATTTAGTTCAGTAAAAACATTTCTTCCAAAAGCTTTTACATGATGCCCGTTTAATAGTGCCTGCTTAACCAATTGTTTGCCTACCATGCCGGTGGCGCCGAATATGATGATGTTCATTTTATTTTATTTTTTCGTATTCATTTATTTGATTGTCTATAAATTGTTCCCACCGGATTTGTTCTTTTTTATTGGATCCCGTTTGCGTTTGTTTACTGTATTCTTCAAATGTATGTTCTAATTGTTTGCTGGAAAATAAAATTAATTTTCTTATCTCCGATTCGTACCCCAAACAGGTGAAAGTTGCCGTTTCTATTTTCTTTTTTAAACGAACTGCTTCCAACCAGGCTAATTTAAAACGGTATTGCAAATGATACAGCAGGGAAGGGGTTTTAATTTTTTTACCCACCCACGAAAGTGATTTTACAAAATAAGCTCCGGTTTTTATATTTAATTGAAACCGGCCTTTTGAATAGGTAATCTCGGGTGTAAAAAGCACGCCTATTGCCGGAGAAAAAAAATTATCTCCCCCTGATTCAGAGGAAGCAAAATCATTCCACTCAAAATCCTGCTGTCCATTAAAAAAGATAGTATCATTATCAATATTGTTATCAGTTTTATAACTGATAGAAGTATGTACACCCTTGCAAAATGCAGGATATTTATCTATAGCTTCCTCAAGATTTTTTTCTATTTCATCAATATCATAAATTAATGCCTTTGCAATGTTTGAATCTAAGTGTTTATTTTGTGTAACATGTGTGGTGTAAGAAAATCTACCGTCGGCACTGCCAATTACAATGGCCTTATCATTATTGAAATAGTTAAGTGTAAAAGCATAACGAAATACCCCGTTCCGGTAATCCTTGTCTTTTTCTTCAGATAAAGAAATAGTATTGATGGTGAAAATTATGGGGTAAAGCGTAGTGTCTCTGGCTATTTTAAAATCAAAATAATCCCGGATGGCATTTGCGGTACCGTTTACAAAAGAGAGGCGTTGCTTTTTACCACTTTTAGGTTGCAAAATAAAACCAATACTATCTGTACTGATGGTATTGTCTGTTACTTTTTGGATGTAAAAATTTTTAGGCACAAAAACTGGTGTATCTTTTTTAAGCAGGATATATTTTACCGGCGAGGGATCATCTTTTAATTTAAGAGGAGGAGGGCTTACCATACGAATTGCTGGTTTAGGCATTGGTTTTCTATTCTGGCAAAAAACATTTTGTACAAATAACAGAACAAATAGCGTGCTAAGCAGCATACGGTACATAAAAGAATATTTTACTGTGAAGATAATAATTCATAAAACATTTTTGCTATTTTCAATATTCATTCGCATATTTGCAGTACAAATGAAATTTACAAACACAAATAACAATAGCTGGTGGTGGAGCATAATCAAATGATTGTGCCTTTTTGCTATTGTAATAATATAAAATAGTTGAAGCCCGGCACAAGTTGCCGGGTTTTTTTTATGGACCCCCTCCGCCCCCTGAAGGGGGAACTAATGAGGAGATAGAAGCGAAGAAAGTGTTTTACGTTTTTAGATTTATGAATTTAAAAGAGCAACCAAATTTATAATTAAGTAACAATCTAAGTTCCCCTTTAGGGGACAGGGGTATGAAAAAAACAGCAATAAAAACCACTTACAAAAAATTACTGGCAGATGTTTACACACCGGTAGGAATTTACCTGCGCCTGCGTGACAGGTTCAGGGACACCATTCTTTTAGAAAGCACCGATTTTCATGCAGGCGAAGACAGTTATTCTTTTATTGGTATTAATGCCATTGCCGGTATCGAAATCAGCAACACTTCATTTATTGAATATAAAATGCCAGCAGCAAAGCCTGAAAAAATTGCAATAGCAAATCCAACTGATGTACGCGGTCATTTATGGGATTTTATGAATCGTTTTACCATTGAGCCAACAAATCAAAAGCAGGTAAATATGGCTCAGGGTTTATTTGGTTACACCACTTATGATGCTGTACAATTCTTCGATTCAATAAGTCTGTCGCAAAGTAAAAGCAACGACCAACGATCAACGATCAACGATATTCCTTTAATGCGTTACCGCCTGTATCAATACATCATCGTTATCAATCATTTTAAAGATGAATTATTTATTTGTGAAAATGAAATTGCAGGCTTAGCAAGTGAAGTAGCAGTTGTAGAAAGTTTAATAAAAAGTAAAGATGTACCTGCTTTTCCTTTTAAAACAGACGCAGCAGAAAAATCTAATCTTACCAATGAGGAATATATTGAGATTGTAAAAAAAGGTATTGCCAGTTGCCACAGGGGAGATGTGTTTCAAATTGTTTTAAGCAGAAAATTTGAACAGCAGTTTACCGGTGATGAATTTAATGTGTACCGTGCCTTACGCAGTATTAATCCTTCTCCGTACTTATTTTATTTTGATTATGGCGATTATAAACTGATGGGCTCTTCACCCGAAAGTCAGATAATTGTTAATAATGGTAAAGCCATAGTGCACCCCATTGCAGGAACTTTTAAAAGAACGGGCGATGATGAAACAGATAAAGCAGCTGCTGTTGCATTGGAAGCTGATGAAAAAGAAAATGCAGAACACGTAATGCTGGTAGATTTGGCAAGAAATGATTTAAGCCGCATGTGCACCAACGTAGAAGTTACACAATACAAAAAAGTAAATTACTACAGTCATGTTATACATTTAGTAAGTGAGGTAACGGGAACGGTTGGGCCAGAAGTGAATCCTTTTACATTAATTGCCACAACTTTTCCGGCAGGCACATTAAGCGGCGCACCCAAATTTAAAGCCATGCAGCTAATAAATAATTACGAACCCACCAGCAGAAGTTATTATGGCGGTGCTATTGGCATTGTGGGTTTTAACGGCACTATTAATCATGCAATAATGATAAGAACATTTTTAAGCAGAAATAATACGCTAACATACCAGGCTGGTGCAGGCGTAGTTGCAGCCAGTAAGCCTGAAAGCGAATTGCAGGAAGTGAATAATAAATTAAATGCATTGAAGCAGGCTATTGTACTGGCACAAAATATTTAATCTCCTAAATATCCGCCGGCTGGCGGAGACTTTAGACTCTGATAATTTTAAATAAATTTAAGTTAAGCGAACTGAAATGAAAGCAGAAAAGATGCCACAAAATAGTGAAGTGCTTGTAAGCCCCTTCAGGGGTTTGGGGCGCATTTTGGTTTTTGATAATTACGATTCTTTCACTTACAATTTAGTTCACCTGGTTGAAAAAATCACTCATCAAAAAGTGGATGTATTTCGTAATGATGAAATAAGTTTAGAAGATGTAAATAATTATGATAAAATAATTTTATCACCAGGCCCCGGCATTCCATCCGAAGCCGGTTTGTTATTGCCATTGATAAAAAAATATGCAGCAACAAAATCTATACTGGGTGTTTGTTTAGGGCACCAGGCAATAGGAGAGGCTTTTGGAGGAACATTAATTAATTTAAGTAAGGTGTATCATGGTGTGGCCACGCCAATTTCCAGGGTCGCCAGAGTGAGTCACCCTTTGGGGGTGACTCACCCTGTGCTAAACGGACTGCCTGAAGAAATTATAGTAGGCCGCTACCACAGCTGGATCATCAATAACGAAAATTTTCCTGAAGAACTGGAAGTAACCGCAACAGATGAAAATGGTTACATCATGGCATTACAACATAAAACTTATGATGTGCAGGGGGTGCAGTTTCATCCGGAAAGTGTGTTAACACCTGATGGAGAAACTATTTTGAGAAACTGGTTAACCCCCTCCGCCCCCTGAAGGGGGAACTGTGGAGAAGAACCCCTATCCCCTAAAGGAGGAAATGGAGAAGATAAAAGCGAAGAAGAATAAATAAACAAACGAAATTTAAAGAGACAACCTATAAATAATTAATTAACTAACTAAGTTCTCCGCCGCGGCGGAGACAGGGGCTTATGAAAAAAATATTAAACTACCTATTCGAACACAAAACTCTTTCCCGTGAAAAGGCAAAAGAAGTATTGCTGAACATTTCTAAAAATGTGTACAACGAAAGTGAGATAGCATCTTTTATTACCGTGTATTTAATGCGGAGTATAACCATTGATGAGTTGCAGGGGTTTCGGGATGCTTTACTGGAACTTTGCGTAAGAGTAGATTTAAATGGCCACGATGTAATTGATATTGTAGGTACCGGCGGCGATGGAAAAAACACTTTCAATATTTCAACACTCAGTTGTTTTATTGTGGCGGGCTCAGGTAACAAAGTTGCCAAGCACGGTAATTATGGTGCTACCTCTGTAAGTGGCAGTAGTAATGTAATGGAGCAGTTGGGTTATACATTTAAAAGCGATAAAAATTTATTACAAAAAGAAATTGATGAAGCCGGTATTTGTTTTTTACATGCACCTATGTTTCACCCGGCGTTAAAAGCCGTGGGGCCAATAAGAAAAAATTTAGGTGTCCGAACTTTTTTTAATATGCTGGGGCCAATGGTAAATCCGGCGTTTCCAAAATACCAGTTAGTGGGAGTTTATAATTTGGAGATGGCAAGAATTTATAATTATTTATTACAGCCCACAGGAAATAAATTTACCATCATTCATTCTTTAGATGGTTACGATGAAATTTCTTTAACCGGCGATACAAAAGTTATTACCAACGAAGGAGAAAAAATTGTTACTGCCGAGGCAATAGGTAAACGCATGGTGAATGCCGAAGATATTTATGGCGGCAATACTGTAGAAGAAGCGGCTAAAATATTTATTAAGATTTTAAAAGGCGAAGGAAGCTGGGCACAAAATGCTGTGGTATTAGCCAACTCGGCCATGGCATTGCAATGCACCGGCCAATATAAAAATTACGAAGATTGCTATAATGCTGCGGTGGAAAGTTTAGAAAGCGGTAAAGCAAATGCATGTTTACAAAAATTAATTGCTTTGCAGTAAATTTATGCATTTAATGTTTTATTTTTTCTACATAACGCGGCAGCAAAAAGTTAAAGGGAACTTATTTTTCGTTCCGTAGGAACGGCAGGTGGGTAGCAAATAAAAATCCGAAGTGCATTTCGTTCCGTAGGAACGAGAGGTGGGTAGACAAAAGGAAATAAAGTTCAGGTTTCGTTCCGTAGGAACGACAGGTGCTTACGCAGAGTGTAACAAAAAAACAGACCAATGAAAAATATTTTAGAAGAAGTGGTTGAAAAAAGAAAAGCAACCGTACTGCAATTAAAAAGTATTGTCCCCATGAAGACCTGGGAAATGATGCGACTTTACAACCGTAAATGTTTATCATTAAAAGAAAGTTTGCATAAAGAAAACGGTACAGGAATTATTGCTGAATTTAAAAGAGCTTCGCCATCAAAAGGAATTATAAATGTTGATGCAGATGTTTTTGATGTGGTATTGGGATATGAATTACACGGCGCTGCTGCAGCATCCATTTTAACCGAGCCCATTTATTTTAAAGGCAATAATGATGATATCATTGGTATAAGGGATGGCATAAATATTCCCATACTGCGTAAAGATTTTGTTTTTGAAGAATACCAGATTGCAGAATCTAAAGCGCTGGGTGCTGATGTAATTTTATTAATTGCGGCCAGTCTTACTGCAAAAGAAGTAAAGCGATTAGCTACATTTGCAAATAATATTGGGCTGGAAGTGTTGCTGGAATTACATGATGAAGAAGAGCTGGACCATATTTGCGATGCCACAACAATCATCGGCATCAACAACCGCAACCTTAAAACTTTTGAAGTGGATATCGACAGGAGTCTGCGGATGGCAGAAAAAATTCCGGCAGGTAAAATAAAAGTGGCAGAGAGTGGAATAAGTTCGGTAGAAAATATTTTTTTATTTAAACAACACGGGTTCAAAGGTTTTTTAATTGGAGAAAACTTTATGAAGGCACCCGACCCAACGATTGCTTTTGCTGCATTTGTACAACAACTAAAAAATGCCTTCCCTTTTGGGGGAGGATAGGAGGGGGCTTATGAGAGTGAAAGTTTGCGGTATTACACAGCAAGAGCAGTTACTGCAACTGCACGATGCCGGTGTAAACTTTGCCGGGTTTATTTTTTATCCCAAATCGCCACGTTATGTGTTACGGCACATGACAGCGAGCCAGATAAAAAAAGAAAACACGGTAAATAAAGTAGGCGTGTTTGTAAATGCTTCAGCAGATGAAATTTTACAAATGGTAGATGAATGCCGCCTGCATATGGTACAATTACATGGTGATGAAACACCAAAGTTCTGTGAAAAAATTGCGGATTATATTTCGGTAATAAAAGCATTTCGTTTTAGTGAGACCGATAATATTGGTTACCGCATACAGGAATACATGGACTATTGCGACATGTTTATGTTTGACACCGAGGGTGTGGGTTATGGCGGTACTGGTAAAAAATTTAATGTAGAAAAACTACATGGCGTTACAGTGGGGAAGCCGTATTTTTTAAGTGGCATGATTGAACCCGGCGATGCAGAAAAATTAAACAGCTTTGCGCAACAACCCGAAGCAAAAGCATTATTCGCAATCGACATCAGTACAAAATTTGAAGTAATACCGGGATTAAAAGATATTGAACTGATTAAAAATTTTACACAACAATTAAAAGAGCAATAAATGTGGAATGGATTAATGGTGAATATCGAATATGCTTCTATAAGAACAACATTGAACATTCGATATTCGCACATTCGATATTTGTATTTTGAGAAGAACATTGTAAAAAATAAATCAACATATAGATTATGAACATTAAAGTTTGTGGTATTACACAATTAAAACAATTACAACAGTTAGACGGATTAAACATTGAGTTTGCAGGATTGATCTTTGTAAAAGATTCTGCAAGGTATGTGGGAGATAAATTAGATAAGGAATCAGTAAAGAATGCTGACTTTGATTTAAAAAAAGTAGGTGTATTTAAAAACCCCGAAATGATCGATGTGCTGGATGCCATTGATGAGTACGGTTTGGATGTGGTGCAATTGCATGGAGAAGAAAGTCCGGAAATGTGTGAAGACCTGAGCAGCGAAGTGGAAGTAATAAAAGTATTTAACATTGATGAAACAGTAACCGACATTGATGCACTAGTTGCAGACTACGATGCCGTTTGCGATTATTATTTATTTGACACCAAAGCCAATGGCGAAACCGGCGGCACCGGCAAACAATTTGACTGGAAGATTTTAAGCAAAGCCAAAATTGAAAAACCATTTTTTTTAAGCGGTGGATTAAGTGTGGAGGATATTGCAAAAATTAAAAAGTTTAAACATCCTGATTACTTTGGTGTTGACGTTAATAGCAAGTTTGAGAAAGAACCGGGTGTAAAAGATATGGGGCAGGTGTTGTTGTTTAAGCAAAATTTAAAATAAAGAAGCCAGCCACAGCCCCTCCTATCCTCCCCGGAGGGGAGGGAAATGGAGGAGAATATTGCTAGAACCCCCATCCGATAAATGGGGAAATGGAGAAGATGAATAGCGATTGTTAATTGAAATACTATACTTGTTAAGCCCCGTAGGGGCAACAGGTTGTTAGAAAATAAAGCAACCCTTTGTAATAAGCCCTGTAAGGGCGGCAGATATTTTGCAAATTAAAATGCAGGTATAACCCCGACAGCGGTTGCAAACCCTGTCGGCGGTTAAATAGAGAGTTAAATGTAAAAATGAAAATAGAAACCTATACCGAAAAATACAAGCAAGACATTGCAACGTTTATTTTAAATATACAGAACAACGAATTTAATGTACCGCTTACAATAGCCGACCAGCCGGATTTATTAGACATTGAAAATTTTTATTTTAAAAAGAACAGCAATTTTTGGGTGGCAACAGAAAATGAAAAACTAATTGGCACAATTGCATTAATAGATTTTGATAACGGACAAGCAGCTTTACGCAAAATGTTTGTACACAACAATTACCGGGGAAAAGAAAAAGGAGTGGGGCAAAAATTGTTAGCTGAATTACTTGGCTGGTGCAAACAAAAAAACATTTTTGAAATTTATTTGGGTACAGTAGAACAGCTGCATGCCGCTAAAAGATTTTATGTAAAGAATGGATTTGTAAAAATTGATAAAGCTGCATTGCCGGTAAGTTTTCCTTTGATGCAGGTGGATACGGAGTTTTTTGGATTGAGGATTGGGTAAGAGTTGTGGCAGTTTCAAAGCAAAAATATTTTAATAAATATTGGAAATGAATAAGAAAACTTGGAAAGAAATATTAGAAAACTCAGAGGGCATTATTGATATGTCTAATTCTGAAATAGATGAAGTGGTTAGATTGACTGGTAACTTAGGAAAGGATTTACAAATTAGTGGAGTGACATTTAAAAAAATGTTTATTATTGAAAATTTAAAAGAATGTAATATTCATTTTCTCAATTGTTTATTTGATAAAAATTTTATACTACATAGAGATTCAGATTTTAAGGGGTTGAATTTCTGGAATTGTACATTTAATGATTCTGCTAATTTTAAGAATTCGAAAATAGAAAATTTACATTTAGAAGATTGTTCATTTAATAATGGCTTTTCATTCACAGAAATTTCCGGATCAATGCTTTGGTTAACTTTACTAAAATCTGAGAGATTAGAATTTTCTTTTAATTCAATCTTTTTTCAGACTTGCATTATATCGGATATGAAAGATGCCTCACGTTATATTTTTACGGGTAAATTTGAAGAAGAAATTTCAAAGCGACAAATTGAACGATTTAATATTTCTTTTAATCCTGAATTTTCTGGAAGTATAAATTTATCTCAAATTGGAGTTGGGGTGTTACATCTTTCTGGGTTTAATAAGTCATGTGATATAAATTTATTTCAAATTTTTATACGGGAGATAAACTTTGCTGCTTTTACTAATACCGGATATATTAAAGCTACTTCCTTGGAGATTCTATCTTCTTCTAAATTGCATTTATATGAATCTGTTTTAGGTATAACGGAGTTGTTCGACATTAATTTTAATTTATTTAATGATATTGTAATTATTAATTCGAGTATTAAAGATATTGTCCCAGTAAATGTTACTTGGTGTGAAAAAATTAAAACAGGAGTTGAGAAAGAAAAAACTAATTTTTTTCAACTACGTGAAATTTATCGCCAGCTTAAGAATGTTACAATTACTAATAATGATAAAGTAGAAGAATTGAGATTTCACAAGCTTGAAATGCAAGCATATCATGGGCAATTACAAGTTGAAAAAGATAAATTGGAAGACAAATTTATTATGCGTACAAACTATTTGTCAAATAATCATGGCTTATCATTTGGCAGAGCATTTTTGTGGCTGTTTTGTTTATCCTTATTAATTTTTAATCTAAATAAATTTCTTCTGGGTTATAATAGTTTCAGCCCCAGTTTATTTTTTACAGATTTGGGAAATTGGTTATTATCAATAAATCCAGTTCGAAAATTCTCAGATGTATATAAGGAATATAATACAAGCTGGAAAGCAGGGCTGGCTTATTTTTTGGATATTTTTTTTAGAATCATCTATTCGTATTTAATTTTTCAATTTATTAGCGCATTTAGAAAATATGTAAAAAAATGATTGTTATTCTCCGCTTCAATAAAAAGCTCAATAAAGAAATCCAGTTGAAGAGTGCGACGCCAATGAAGCTAAATAGAATTACAAATGTTAGGTACAAAAAAATAAAAAATAATCTTCCAGTTCCCTCTCCTTTGGAGAGGGGTTGGGGTGAGGTAAAAACATAACATGAACTACACAGTAAACGAACACGGATATTACGGCAATTTTGGCGGGGCATTTATTCCAGAAATGTTGTACCCCAATGTGCAAACCCTGCAAGAAAATTATTTAAAAATAATCTATGAAGAACAATTTCAAAAAGATTTTTGGGATTTATTGAGGGATTATGTGGGCAGGCCAACACCCTTGTTTTTAGCAGAAAGATTGAGTGCAAAGTATGGTGCTAAAATATTTTTAAAGAGAGAAGATCTATGCCATACCGGTGCACATAAAATTAATAATACCATCGGGCAAATTTTATTGGCAGAACGGTTGGGTAAAAAAAGAATCATTGCGGAGACAGGTGCTGGTCAGCATGGTGTGGCGACAGCAACGGTATGTGCGTTGAAAGGTTTGGAATGCATTGTGTACATGGGTGAAGTAGACATTGCAAGGCAGGCACCCAATGTTGCCCGTATGAAAATGCTTGGCGCAACGGTAATACCTGCAACAAGCGGCAGCAAAACATTAAAAGATGCTACAAACGAAGCCATACGTGACTGGATAAATAATCCTGTGGATACACATTATATTATTGGCAGTGTGGTGGGGCCGCATCCTTACCCGGATATGGTGGCAAGGTTTCAGAGTGTAATAAGTGAAGAAATTAAAAAACAATTGTTGGAAAAAACCGGTAGCGAAAATCCGGATTATGTTGTAGCGTGTGTGGGTGGTGGTAGTAATGCTGCTGGTGCATTCTATCATTTTTTAAATGATGCAGCTGTAAAATTAATTGCAGTAGAAGCAGCAGGCTGTGGTATTGATAGTGGCAGAAGTGCTGCAACAACGCAATTAGGCAAACCTGGTATTTTACATGGCAGCAAAAGTTTACTGATGCAAACGGCAGATGGCCAGGTGGTAGAGCCACACAGTATTTCAGCAGGATTGGATTACCCCGGTATTGGCCCCTTACATGCACACCTGTACGAGAGTGGACGAGGTACATTTATGAGTGCAACGGATGATGAAGCTTTGTCAGCGGCTTTTGAATTAAGCAAGTTAGAAGGTATTATTCCTGCATTGGAAACTGCCCATGCTTTATTCATTTTAAATAAAATGCAATTTAAAAAAGATGATGTGGTGGTAGTGTGTTTGAGTGGGAGGGGAGATAAGGATTTGGATACTTATATGAAGAATATGTGACCTCAAAGCCCCCTAATTCCCCCTGAAGGGGGACTTTAAAGAGAATAATACTTTGAATAGTGTTACTGTTTTGTGGGATAACCAAAAAGAGTTATGAAAAAAGATATGCATTTTGGAGCTATAAAACCAATATTTGAAAATGCAGCGTTCTTAAGAAAAAATATGACTCATGAAGAGAAAATAGTATGGGGCTATATATGCAATAATCAACTTGATTTTAAATTTCGACGGCAACATCCAATATGGATGTATATAGCAGATTTTTATTTCCATGAATTAAAATTAGTTATTGAAATAGATGGAGGTATTCATAATAGGGAAGATGTAAAAACTAATGATACTATAAGAGAAAATGATTTGACTGATTTTGGAATAACAGTAATTAGATTTACTAATGACGAAATTAAATTTACAATTAATAAAGTGATTGCTGAAATTAGAAACACAATTGAAAATATTAAAATTATTCAGTTACAATTTTATAATGCTGCATCAAAACCGCCGGGTCTTTAAAGTCCCCCTTCAGGGGGATTTAGGGGGCGCCGGGTAAAATATAAATTATGAAACATCTCTTAACAGCAACCATCATCCTTCTCCTCTCTTCCTGCAGCGATATCTTCATCAACCACAAATTAAAAGCAACAAAAATTGGCAACTGCAGCAACGATATAAAACCAATAAAAATCACTTCAAACATAATGGGAGAGCGTTACGAATTTGAATATTGCCTGGACGAAAATTTTGATGAAAAAAATTATACTGTAACCAGGAAAGGGGATAGCCTACTGGTGCAGTTTTCTGCTGCGGCAAAACCTGCTGCGTTGTACAAAATAATTATTGACATTGATGCCAAGCCGGGGTACAGCTATATAACTTTAGGCGACAGAACAATTGCAGTTTCAACAGCAGCAAGATAATAAACTACTGCAATGCAAAACAATATTACCATCATTCCTTTTACACAAAGCCTGGCGCATCATTTTACAGCCCTTAACAAAGCATGGCTGCAAAAATATTTTGTGGTGGAAACAATTGATGAAATGATGCTGGCTAAACCTAAACAATATTTTATTGATAAAGGTGGCTTTATATTTTTTGCGATGTATGGCAATGAAGTTGCCGGTACATTTGCATTATTAAAAGTAAGTGATACCATTTTTGAATTATCTAAAATGGCGGAGGATGAAAAGTTTCAGGGAAAAAATATTGGTAATGCCCTGATGGAATTTTGTTTACAGGAAGCAAAAAAATTACAACTGGATAAAGTAATTTTATATTCCAACACATTGCTTGGGCCTGCCATTCATTTATACAGAAAATATGGTTTTAAAGAAGTGCCGGATTTTAAATCGGAATATAAAAGAGCTAATATAAAAATGGAAATTGATATTGTATGAACAGATTAGATAAATTATTTGCTGCAAAAAAACAAAATGTATTAAATATTTACTGCACCGCAGGCTATCCGCAACTAAACGCAACCATGGCAGTAATTGAAGCGTTGCAAAATAATGGTGCCGATATTATAGAAATTGGTATGCCTTACAGCGATCCGCTGGCCGATGGCGAAGTGATACAGCAAAGCAGCGCCATAGCTTTACAAAATGGTATGACGATAGAAATTCTTTTCAACCAACTACATAATCTTCGCAAAAGCCCCTCCTCAGGAGGGGTTGGGGAGGCTCTTCCCATTATTCTAATGGGCTACATGAATCCTGTTTTACAATTTGGTATTGAAAAATTTTGCAGCGCTGCAAAAGAAGTAGGCGTAGATGGTGTTATACTTCCTGATTTACCCATGTACGAATTTGAAACTTTGTACAAACCTTTGTTTGAAAAAAATGATTTGAAATTTATTTTTTTAGTTACGCCGGAAACAAGTGAAGCAAGAATAAAAAAAATTGATGCGCTTTGCAGCGGATTTATTTATGCAGTTTCTTCTTCCTCTACCACCGGTAACAATAAAGCCATTGAAGAGCAGGAAGGGTATTTTAAAAAATTACAGGGTTTGCAGTTAAAAAACCCCATCTTGGTGGGCTTTGGTATAAAAGACAAAGCCACTTTTACTGCAGCCTGTAAATATACGAATGGCGCCATTATAGGTTCGGCTTATATAAAAGCCCTGCAAAACACAACCGATATCGCCCAAACCACTAAAGATTTCTTAAATAAAATTCTGCAGTAATACAGTATAAAAAAAAGCCATTAAATTGCAACTTCAATTTTAAATATGAAATCATTTTTTCTTTTAGCATTCCTTTTACCCGCTTTTGTTTTTGCGCAAACAAAACCTAAAATAAAGCCAGTAGTAAAACCTGCACCAAAAACAATTATAATAAAAAAAGCTGCTGATGAATTTATAATTAACGGCAAAGTAAAAGGTTTGGCCGATGGTACGCCTGTTGCATTGCTAAATGCACAAACCGGCGCACCAGAAATTACCGGTAAAATAAAAAAAGAAACTTTTACACTGCGTGGAAAATTGGCAACACCCGATTTTAAGATACTCGGTTTTAATAACCAGCAACCGTACACCATTCTTTTTTTGGATAATAGTTTAGTTACTGTTACCGGCAAAAAAGAAATGCTGGATAAACTCACCGTTACCGGTTCTGCATCGCATACCGATTTTGCGGCTTTTAATAAAATGCTGGAACCTTATCAAAATGTTTTTGTTCAGGATGCAGTTTACGATTCCCTTTCTTTTACAAAGGCTGCCGAATTAAGCAGCGATTTTGCTGCAAAAAATCCCCATTCATTTGTGGCGCCACTGGCAATTATAAGGTTTAATCAAATTGCCGACGACATCACCAAAACAGAATCTTTATTTAATCTTTTAGCTGCCGAAGTAAAAACAACTTCCATGGCTAATTATCTTTCCGGGGTAATTGCTGATGCTAAAAGAAATGCGCTGGGCACGGTGTTACCCGATTTTACGCAGGCCGACACTGCAGGCATTCCTGTAAGCTTATCCTCTTTTCGTGGCAAATATGTGTTGATAGATTTTTGGGCAAGCTGGTGCGGCCCCTGCCGCCAGGAAAATCCTAATGTGGTTGCAGCATTTAATAAATATAAAAATAAAAATTTCACCATACTGGGTGTTTCATTGGACAGGCCCGGCCATAAGGACGACTGGATGAATGCCATAAAAACCGATAACCTTACCTGGACCCATGTGAGTGATTTAAAATTTTGGCAAAATGCAGTAGCACAACAATTTCAAATTGGCAGCATACCGCAAAATTATTTAATTGACCCCGAAGGTAAAATTGTGGGTAAAAATTTAAGAGGAGCCGCTTTAGAAAGTAAGCTGGAAAAAATACTCCGGTAGTTTCCACGCTAAGTGTGTATCAGGTGTAAAAGTGCTATGCATTTTACACCTGATTTTTTAAGAAGTTTTTTTTGAAACACTCCAGTACTTTGCAAAAGTTACCCTTGGCATAGTGGAAGTAAGGCAATACATACCTACGGACCAAAAAGTTAAACTAAAAGGAATTTTACTAAAATATGCTCTGGTGTAAATGAACTATCAAATAAGCGATTTAAACAAAAAAAAAATAATTATGGAAATAATTCAAAACTCCAATGAAATGTTTAAAACAAATTTTTTTTGTTTAATTCAGTGAAAAACCAAACCAAATTTATACATATATATTGCTTAACTTTTTCAGCAACTTAAGCCACTACCTTCAAACAATAGTATTATAAAACACAAAGTAAAAAAGGTAAAGGAATTAATTATTAATATTAAGTTTAGCCTTCCCAAAATTGCCTGCAAGCTATACTACAGCAGCGTTGCCCTCTCCAACCAGTTTAAAAAAATAACTGGCATAACTTATCAAATCGCTTAAAACATAAAAGCGCAGCACTTTAGGTGATGTGCAATTTGTTTTTCGAAAAAAATACAATTTCTAAGGGTGGGAATATTATAACTCTTATAAGGAGTTATGTAACTTTTTTGCACTAATTATTGTCACCTTTACAAACTGGTTATGTATTGCAAATTGAAAACATAAAATGGGAAAAAGTAAAATTAATATTAGCAATATGCCATTAACAAACCGGGTTAAACAAAAAAATATTCAGGAGGCCGATCAGCAACCGCAGGATAGCTCTACAACCTGTAACCATATCAAAAATGAAAATGAATTTGCTGATAGTACAAAAGGGAACGATGAACTCGGTTCTTTAAAGGATAACGATTCAGCAGCACAAGAAACGGAAATTAAAAATACCGCAAAGGGTTATTTATAAAAAAAATTCTTTTGCTGAAGTTGACGCAAATTTTTATAATGATAACATAATTTTTTAAAAAAAAATAAATGCAAAAATGAAAAAAAAACTATTAATATTTTCTATTGTTCTGATTACAGGATTGGAAAATTTGAATGCACAGGATACTACCATGCAGCAGAAAGCTAATATGGATACCAATAACAAAATGAACATGGACAAAATGAACATGGACAAAATGAATATGGATAAAATGAAAATGGACAAAATGAGCATGATGAAGCCTGATGTAAGTACATGGCCCGAAGCATCCAGAATGGCGGTAGAAGAAATTACAGCTAAATACGGGAATCCCGATGGTATTACTGCAGATGAACTGATATGGATCAATAGGGGAGTATGGAAAAAAATTTGCATCAATAAAAGCGAAACTAAACATAGTTTCCCCATTGAGCATACCGATATGATGCAAACTACAATAACGTATAAAGTACCAGAAGAAAAAATGGATGAGCTGGGTAAATTTGATGGCAGCATTACATTCGACCGCACACAGGGTACTATGAGTGCCCGTTGCGATAAAGAAGCAAATAATTTTTTAGCATTAAACCTTGCAAATGATATTATTTTATCTAAAAAAACTGTTGAGCAGGCACGTGTGGCTTACGGCAATATAGTAAAAGAAAAAATGAAAGGTGGTAATCCGGTTTACATGCAAAAACTAAGTTTTTCTAAGCAGTCAAATACTGCAGATCCGGATAAAAATACAACCGGCCTTACCAAAGAAGATGTTATGAAGGGCATGAAAAATAAATAAAATAGCAATGCCGTACATAAATTTAATAGAATGCAAAATAATAGATCAATTACAGCATTGAATAATCTTATTGAAATTAACATCGACAGGGAAGAGGGGTATGCCACTGCCGCAAAAGAAACTAATGAGGAAGATTTAAAAATCCTGTTTCCCCAATTGCAGCAAACAAGCTGGCATTTTAAAGAAATACTTTGCAAGGAAGTAGAACGCCTGGGTGGCTTACCAGCCGATTGCACTAAAATAACCAATGGGTTTTATGAAATTTGGGTAGATATTAAAGCCGCACTTGTAAATAAAAACCGCAAAGAATTATTGAGGTTATGCGAATATGCTGAACAGGTTGCGCTTAAAAGTTACAATTTAATCTTAAACAGTAATTCAAATGATATTACACCAGATCAGGCTGCAATTTTGCGTTTGCAGTATCTTTTAATACAATCAGAACATCATAAAATAAAAACCTTATGTGGCATGCTTGTAGAAAATTAAAATTTATTTAACTGGTGCGGAAAAGGGGATGTTAACTTTTCCGTTTTTTATTTGCTGTAATTTTTTCTCAACTTTATGATTAAAATAAATTTTTGTAAAAAATAGTTTCCCAACCTTTTTTAAATTAGCGTGATAAGCAGCTTATTAATGCAGGCAGATTATTACAGTAGCTTTCAACAATCCCGATTATGACAGATAAAGATTTTTTCAACCCGATAAAAATGAATATTGAGTGTACAATGTGTGAATGTTATAAGTAATTTCAATAGTTATGTAATATTTACCTTTATAAAGCTTTGAACTTTGTACTGGAACCATTAAACAAAAAATTGAAATTATTTATAAAATACATGGTAAGCGACCGCTGCAAAACTGCAGTTAAAGAAGAATTGAAAAAACTTGCTATCCATTTTATAATTGTTGAGCTGGGCGAAGTGGAAATTATGGAAGATCTTTCTGCAGAACAGCGGGCAAAATTAAAATCAGGCTTGCAGCTTTCGGGGTTAGAGTTGGTAGATGACCGGCGCTCGGTTTTGATTGAAAAAATAAAAAATACTATTATCGCCATGGTTCATTATGGGGATGAAAAGGTTGAATTAACGTTTTCTAATTTCTTAAGCGAAAAGCTTAACCACGATTACACCTACATGTCTAATTTATTCAGCGAAGTGCAGGGAACAACCATCGAAAAATTTATTATAGCCCATAAAATAGAACGCATAAAAGAACTGATTATTTACAATGAATTAAATATTACGGAAATAGCCGCTAAAATGAATTACAGCAGTGTGGCACACCTCTCCAACCAATTTAAAAAAGCAACCGGGCTCTCTCCATCGCACTTTAAAAAGTTAAAAGATAAAAGACGCATGCCGATAGAAGAAATAGGCAATACAAAAAAAGATAATTAAATTTATAGTTATTGGTTTTATCAGCGTTAGCGCCCGGGTAAGCGAATTTATAAAAAAAGTAAAGACGTAATTGGTAATAATTTATAAAAAATAAAATTGATTCAGAAAGAAAAATTGATTATCATGCTTATTAAATGAAAGCAAAAAAAAATATACCAAAAATAGTTGCGCAGCACCCTGCGGACAAGCCACTCATCAAATCTTCCAACCTGTTTCCGGTAGTGGGTATTGGCGCATCGGCAGGCGGGCTGGATGCTTTTAAAAAATTACTGAAAGCCATTCCAGAAAATTCGGGTATGGCTTATGTGCTGGTGCAGCATTTACATCCAAAGCACGAAAGTATGTTGCCCGAACTGCTGCAAAAAGTTACCCCGATACCGGTAGTAGAAATTACCGACGATATAAAAGTGCAGCCCGATCATATTTATGTAATTCCCAGCAATAAAATGATGGTGGCAACAGATGGTGTTTTACTGCTTGCACCCAGGCCTGCAAAAAGCAATACAGAACGCAACCTGCCCATTGATCTTTTTTTTACATCACTGGCAGAAGTGC
>JAYURK010000220.1:0-2816 GCA_043756235.1 Ferruginibacter sp.
AGAATACTACGATTATATTATTTCCCTCCATCCCAAACGCATTATTTTTAACCCCGGTACCGAAAACGATGAACTTGTCAGGCTTGCTGTTAAAAATAATATTCAACCTTTGGAAGCCTGTACCCTTGTATTGTTAAGTACAGGCCAGTATTGAGTTTAGTGCATGGGTATATTTACTAAAAAGGCACTCGTAGTTTTACCAATTTCAGGTTAAGCCGCAATTTTTTTTGTTAAATAGATAATAAAACTTCCGTGACTGCGTTTCGGTATAAGAAGTTTATTATCCAATTACCAAGAAAACATGAATCCTATGAAACCTTATGCTACCTATGCATTGTCATTATTTTTATCTTTTACAGTAATGACAGGATTTGGCCAGGCAAATAACACAAAGCCAAAACAATTCAACAATTTTCCGGCAATTATCAATTGTAGCGAACTGGAATTATCAAAAGTATTTACTACTTCGCCGGGGCAAACTATCAGCCTTGCTTTTTCAGATAATTTTATTTTTTCGGGCATAGTAAAAACAAATATCTCAAAATACGCCAACCTGCAATCTGCAGTAATTGTATCGCCCGATTATGCCAATACTATTTTTAATATTTCAAAAATATTAAAGGCCGATGGTTCTATTGCATACGTTGGTCACATCGTTAATAAAAATTATTTTGATGGTTTTGATCTCAAAAAAAATGCATCTGGAATTTATCAGCTTAAAAAAACTGAGAGCGATCGTGTAATTCAGGATTGTAATCAATTTTAAATCACAAACAGACACTTAACACATATCCAACTATCCACCTAAAACCCCTGAAAATGAAAAAATTTTTTACATCGCTGATCTGCACTTTACTGCTGTTGATTTCATTTAGTGCTTTCAGTGTACCTAAGTTAAGCAGCTATCCTTCTGCAAGTGCAACCATTTTTCTTGATTTTGACGGTCAATACGTACAAGGAACAGTCTGGAACGGAGGCAACCCAATTAATTGTACAGCCTCAGGTATGTCAGATTTACAGATTACTGAAGCATTCAACCGTGTTGCAGAAGATTTCAGACCATTTGATCTTAACATTACAACAGACTCAACTGTTTATCTGGCAGCGCCAATTGAAAAAAGAGTGCGTATTATTATTACCACAACAAGCAGCTGGTATGCTGCCGGTTACAGTGGTGTAGCTTATGGTGGTTCTTTTACATGGGGCGATGATACACCTGCTTTTGTTTTTAGCGACAGGCTGGGAACAGGAAATACAAAAAGAATTGCGGAAACCATTTCTCATGAAAGCGGCCATACGGTAAGTTTAGCCCATCAATCCAAATACGGCGGTTCTTGTAATTTAATGGAAACATACAGCACCGGTTATGGTACAGGCGAAACAGGCTGGGCACCAATTATGGGCAACAGCCAGGCTACAAACAAAAATTTCAGTAACTGGAACAACGGCCCAACACCCGATGGTTGTGGCTTTGTAGAAGATAACCTGTACACCATTGTTACCTACAATGGATTTGGATACCGTACCGATGATTATACCGAAACCCTTGATGCCACTACGTTTACAATGCCATCTAATAGTTTTAATGTAAGCGGTGTAATAACTACTAATGCAGATAAAGACGCTTTTAAAATAACGTTGGCTTCAAATTCAAATTTTCATATAGTAGCCGCACCTTATAATGTAGCAGCCGTAGCCGATGGAGCCAACCTGGATATTGCTTTTGAATTATACAATTCAGCAGCAACGCTTATCAGAACTTACAATCCTTTAACAACATTACGTGTAACGGTAGATACCATTTTAAATGCAGGTACTTACTACATAAAAATACTGGGCACGGGTAACAGCAATATCGGATCTTACGGTAGTTTGGGTGCTTATACAATCACCGGCTCGTTCAGTGGTTTACCTATACATCTGGTAAAATTAAGTGGCACTGCCGAAAAAAATAAACACAATCTTAACTGGAACATTGTAGCTGATGAACCTATTAAAAATATTGAAGTGCAAACTTCAACCGATGGTAACAGTTTTAATACATTAACTGCTGTGGCTGCTGCCAGCACAAAGTTTTCTTATCAGCCTGATAAAAATAATAACATTTTTTACCGCTTAAAAATTACTTCGGTTTTAAACCAAACGGTTTACTCAAATACCATTGCACTAAAGGTTACCGGCGATGCTGAAAAATCATTTAAAGTATCAACACTGGTAACAGATGATATTGTAATTAATGCAACCGCAAATTATCAATTTGTATTAACCGATATGAATGGTAAAACAATTCAAAAAGGTACAGGATTAAAGGGTATCAATCACCTCAATGTTTCAAGCCAGTCAAGAGGCATGTACATCATTCAATTATTTAACAACGATCAACGACAAACAGAACGCATTATAAAACAGTAAGGTAGATTCATGTGTAAGTCGGGGGGTAGCGTTAGGGGCTACTCCCCTTTTTTATTAAACACCCCCTCCGCCCCCTGAGGGGGAAACTTAGAGTCTAATGGTTTGGCCTTCTTTTATAATAGCTAACTATTAAGTTTTTATTATCTCTTAAATTATTTTACTGTTGCCCAGTTCCCCCTTCAGGGGGCGGAGAGGGTTTTTAATTTTTTTTCAGTAGCTTTAGAAAACCCATTTTTATGTTATGGAGAAAATTTAACGGAGATCCCATCCAGCTAGAGATTAAAGATGCTGTAGAACAGGCTATCGAAAGAGAAACAGCAGCCGGTTATCATTTAAAAGTTTGTATTGGCACCGACAGCCAGGTAAAAGGAAAGGAAACTGAATTTGCCACTGTTATTGTTTTT
>JAYURK010000221.1:0-7757 GCA_043756235.1 Ferruginibacter sp.
AAACTCGGAATTTTGATTTGTTCTCCGCAACATCAGAGACGTAAAGAGGGCTATGCCCGATGCTTTCAACCCACCTTCTAAGAAGGTGGTTGTTCAGTATTCAAATTAGGCAACTTATGGCGGGTTAGCAATTAAAATTTTACAGGCGGCGATGCCGTCTTTTTAATTTTCCACAAAAATTTAATTTAAACTGCTTTGCAAATTATTAACAAAACCCTTGTGTAATGCTGCAGGTAAAATCATCCTGCTTACAAATTCACCTGTTATGTTTTTATCGCCACTGCTTAAAGATGCCCGTTATTTTCAAATTTTATTTCAAACTATTTTTTTATGCTATGGTATATTTTACCTGCACTGGAATAACAGCAACTGGTTATACGCCACTTATTTTTTAACCAGTTTGGCTACGCAATTTTTAGCCGAATATTTTTTGGGTAAAAAACAAATACTTTTTTTAATAAGATTAAAAAATGGCCTGCCTTCGGTTTTAATTTCATCTTTTGGTTTATGCCTGTTACTAAAAACCAATGTGTGGTGGGTGGCGGTTTTTGCAGCGGCAGTTTCCATTTTGAGCAAATTTATTTTTCGTATTAATGGTAAGCATATTTTTAATCCATCGGCATTGGGTATTGCAGCTGCAATTTTTATAAGCGGCAAAGCATGGATAAGCCCCGGCCAATGGGGAAGCGGTGTGGTTTTATTTTTTGCAGTGGGCTGTTTGGGATTTATTGTAGTTAGTAAAGTGCAAAAGCTTGATATTACCTTTTCATTTTTAATAACCTTTGCCGCACTTATTTTTATCCGCCAGGTAATTTATTTGGGCTGGCCTTTAGATCATTTTGTACAATCCATCAGCACCGGAAGTTTATTGCTGTTTTCTTTTTTTATGATCACCGATCCTAAAACTATACCCAATAATAAATGGGTAAGAATAGTTTGGTGCATGGCCATAGCCGTTACCGCATTTTATTTAACCAGTTTTAAATTTATTAATGGGGCGCCCATTTTTGTTTTGGTGCTGGCGCAGCCGTTAGTGCCGTTGCTTGACAGATTGTTTAAAGCAAAAAAATTTGAATGGGTGCCCACAACAAAATTTTCAGCAGCAGAAAATAATTTTTTACAGATCATTTATTCAAAATCAATTATGTAATTCAATAACAAAAAAAATAAATTATGAAACAGAAACTTTTATTTATTGCTGCAGTAATGGTTACTGCACCCATCATCATGTCGTTCTGCGGTTTTTATGTAAGCAAGGCAGATGGTACCTTAAAAAATAAAACATCGCAGGTAATTTTAGTACGTGATGGTAACAAAACTGTAATTACCATGTACAATGATTTTAAAGGCGATACCAAAGATTTTGCAATGGTAGTGCCCGTACCGGTAGTGCTTAAAAAAAATGATATTAGAGTGGTGGACCAAAGTGTTTTTCAAAAATTAAATGATTACAGCGCTCCAAGACTGGTGGAATACTGGGACCAAAACCCTTGTAATGAATATGAAAAGATGGAAGATAAAATGTCTGCTTCGCCAGGTTTAAATGAAGTGTCGATTAGCCGGGCATTAAAAGGAAAGATTGCAGGTGTAAAAATTGAAGCACAATACCTGGTAGGCGAATACGATATTTTAATTTTAAGCGCCAAAGAAAGCGGCGATTTAAAAAAATGGCTTAACGAAAACGGGTATAAAATTCCTGCCAATGCAGAAGAAGTTTTAGAACCCTATATAAAAAGTAACCTGAAGTTTTTTGTGGTTAAGGTAAATGAAAAAGAAAAGAAAAAATTGAACAGTAATTTTTTGCGCCCTATTCAAATAAATTTTAACTCGCCAAAATTTATGTTGCCCATACGTTTAGGCATGGCCAATGCCGATGGCGACCAGGATTTACTGGTGTATGCTTTTACCCGTAAAGGCCGTGTAGAATGTACCAACTACCGCAACACCAATATTACCACCGATAAAAACATTCCCTTGTTTGTACAAAAAAACTTTGGTGCTTTTTATGGCAACCTGTTTACCCGCCAATGGAATAAAGAAGATAAGAGCGTGGCTTTTTTAGAATATGCCTGGAATGTTACCCCTGTTAATCAAATGAAGTGCGATCCCTGTGTGGGCAACCCGCCAACCGAACAGGATTTAGTACAAAGCGGTGTTTGGTGGCTTGGCGGTAAAGATTGGAGTGATTACAGTGATGTGGACAATCAAGAAACTGATAACGGCAGCAAAAATGTACACTTTACAAGAATGCATTTTAGGTACAACAGAAAATCTTTTGCACAGGATTTAATGTTTCAGGTAACACCTAATACTGAAAACTTTCAGGCAAGATATATTATTACACATCCTGCATCGGGAGATTTTAATTGCGATGCCGGTAAAAAATATTTACAAAATTTAAAGCAAAGAAGAAAAAAAGAGTTGATGGAACTTACTGCATTAACAGGCACCAATATAAATAACTGGCAGGATGATGCTGCAGCGGTAAACGACGAAGAAGATATTGCCGCAGCAAAATATGAAAGCATTATCCCTGAAATAAAAAATGAAATGAACGACGAAAAAAATTTACCGGGAAGTTTAATTTTATTGAGTGCAGTAATATTAGGTGGTGCCGGATGGATGCGTTGGAAAAGTGTGGTATAATCTTTAAACACAAGAAATAATTTGAAAAATATATTTCCCCTGCGCTCTCTGCCCCTCATCGTGCCTTATTTAAACTCATAATAAAAGCCCTGCGTAATTGCAGGGCCTTATTTTTGTAAGCGCTGATTTAAAAATTATTTTCCACCACCGCCCCTGTTGCCACGCTGCGGCCGGGTGGAGGGTTCAATACTATCTTTCCAAATTTTCATTTGCTCTTCTGTTAATACTGTTTTTAATTTTGCATCCCTTTCATCGTTCATTTGTTTCCTTGCTGCCATCATTGCATCACGGTCCATTTGCCCGCCGCCGGCTCTAAGCTCCTCCATTTTTTTATCCTGGTCGGTAAAAGAGTTTAAAAAAATCTCATCTACTGCTTTCATTTTAGCAGCATCTAATTTAAAGGCACTGTCTAATTTTTCATGAATAGGTTTTAATCTTTCCTCTGGTGTTTTGCGTTGAAAATTACCGCCGCCGCCCTGAGCGTTTACAGCAGTAATGCTGAACAATGCTGCAATGGCTGCTAATAAAATTTGTTTCTTCATGTGTACTTTTTTGTTTTGTGTGATGAATAAATAATTATTTTTTTGCTCCTTCATTTTTTTTCTTATTCCAAATGGTGTATAAAAGGGAGTCGTATTTTATTTGTTGCTCCGGTGTACAAATTTTTCGGATGGCACTAAAATGCTGCAGCATTTGCCATTCCATTAATTTTTGTTTTTCAGCCGATTGATTTACCATGGTTGTAATAGCGGTATCACTAAATGCCTGCTGGCCCAATGTTTTAAACTGCAGCTCTTTATTGGTTCTTAAATTTTCAAAATCCGCCTTCATTTTTTCACGGTTTTTTTTGCTCAGGCTGTCGTACTGCAGCAATTGTGGCGCAGAAAAACCAATATCTTTTTGTAAAAAATTTTTCATCATTGCGCCTCTATCTCCACGGCCGCCACCTTTGCGGACATTATTTTTATGCTGAAAGAAAAAGAAGAGCATAGCAATATTGGTAATCAGCAATACGCCGATTATTAAAAGATACCATTTACTTTTTGTTTGTGTACTCATTATGGTTCAGGGTTTTCTATATCGTTAAGCAACCTGGCAGAAGTATTGTAATCATCAACAGAAGCATACTGGTCATCTGTAACAGGTATAGTATTATCCGAAAAATTATTAGATATTACCAATGCATTAATAGCGATAACCAGGCAAACACCGGCAAGTGCCACCGCAGGTTTGCTGATGAATTTTAAAACCATATCCCAACTGGTTTCGGTATCACGCTGCATCCGTGCTGTTAATCTTGTAAAAAGATAAGGCTTGGGCGTAGCCCTTGCCGCATCATCCACACTGCTCAATGCATCGTGAATAAGTTTATTAATATGTTCGTGATTATCCATGGTATTAAAAATTATTTTCTTCGTAATACTGTTTTAAAGTTTTTCTTAAATTTCCTTTTGCCCTTGCAATTAATGATTCTACGGCTGTTAAAGAAAGATCCATTACTGCTGCAACGTCCTGGTATTTTTGTGCTTCCAGTTTATGCAATGTAAAAGCAATGCGTTGGCTGTCGGGCAACTGCTCCAGGGCTTTAAATAATTCCGACGCCCTTTCTTTATTTTCTGCCACCACGCCAGGGTGATTAAACTCTACCGGGTGCAACACTTCATCGCTGCCATTACCAAATAAACTTTGCACAAATGCAAAACGTTTTTTTCGTTTCTTTTTCTTTATATGGTCCAGCGATTTTGAAATTACAATACGGTACAGCCATGTTGAAAATTTTGATTCACCTTTAAAAGAACTTACTGACTGGTACACCTGTATAAAAACATCCTGCGTAATATCATCGGCATCATCCTCCTGTTGTACAATTCCTAATGCCGTATTATAAACCATATCCTGCCATTGCTCCACCAGCTTTTTAAAAGCTTGTTCATCTCCCTGCTGCAGCTGCACAATTAATTCCGGTTGATTCAAAACGTAACATTTTTTTAATGCGGCTTTAAAAGTAGTTAAAATCCTCCACCCCTGTTGCCACCAAAACCACCACCCGGCATCATTGGTCTGTCTCCACCATCTCGGTTAAAATTATTTTGCCTTGCTGGCCCGCTGCCAAAGTTTTTTAATTTATAGGTAAACGTAAGCATAAAATATTGTTGCAATACCTGTGTTAGGGCGTCCTCAATATACGCACCGGTTACGGTACGTACAAGGCTTTGGTTTTGTTTTAATAAATCAAACACCGATAATTTTAATTCACCCGCCTGGTTCTTTAATATTTTTTTACCCACTGCAGCATTCCACAACCAAAAGCTTTGGTTAAAGCCGGTAGATAAACCAGTGTAGGCATTGCCAGAAACATCATTCTGTAAAAACCAACCTTTTTTATTTAACAGGTTAACCTGCACGCCGGCACTTTGGTTTACAAATTTTGTAGCGGTGCTGCGGATGGTATTGGTTTTACTTTCATTAAAATTTGCATTGTACGATAAATTGAAATCTACAAATTCGCTTACATTACTGGCCAGCACAACACCGGTATTGTACGCATAACTGTTGGTAATGGTATTTTGCCCGTTTACAAAACCCGGCAGCTTACTGTAACTTAATCCGGCATTTACATTAAAAGTGGTTTTAATAAATTTAAGTGGCATGCTGTAAGTAAAAAAAGTACGCAAACTTTTATAACCATCCAGGTTAATGGGTTTGGTTAACTGCGATCCTTTTTTAATGGTGATGTTTTGTTGTATGGTAGAATCGGAAGCTGCAACATAAGTGGCGCTTGAAATATAATCAGCTGCTGTTTGTAAAAATAAGTTGGCAAAAAAACTATTGCTGTTTTTTGTATTGGTGTAAGAATAACGGCCTGATAAAAAATGAGTATAAGATTGTTTAAGATCCGGATTGCCACTGCTTACCCGTAAAGGATTGCTCAGGTTCACCACATCCTGCAACTGATTAATAGAAGGAAAGTTGGTAGAAGCCCTGTAAAAAACACGAACATTGCTGTAAGTAGAAACTTTTTTACGCCACTGTGCATTGGGTAATACGTTGGTAAAAGTTTGATTCACCTTTGTGTTGGTTGGAAAAATGCGCTGACTTTGCAAAGTAGCATTTTGAAAATTTACACCAAAAGAAAGTTGCTCGTCCCTGCTTTGGCCAAGGCGGTAATTTATACCGGCGTTGTTGGTGGTAATTGTATTATCGAAGCGGTTACTAAGTGTGGGATCAAACACAGAATATTTTTGTCCATCATAAAAAAATGTTTGCTGATCGGCTTTGTTTTTTTGTACAGATGGGGTGTAATCAAATTGTAATTGTCCTTTTTTACCAATTGGCTCGGTGTAAGCAATATTACCACCAATAGTAGTGCCATTGGTGCTGTTATCGCTAAACCTGTTTTGTACCGAATCGGTGCCTACTCCATTATCAAAAAATTTATACCTGGCATCGGTAATTGCTTCACCATCATTTTTGTTCCAGCTGGTATTAAAACCTACAGAAAGTGAGCGGCCCCTTTTTGCAAAAGAGTGGCGGAACATAATGTTATTACGGATATTATACCCATTTCTGTTTGAGGTATTGTTACTTAAGGATGTACTGGTAGAATCGTTTACATCATAAAAATTTTGTGCCGAAGAAACGGAAGCTGATTTATTATTTTGAAAGCTGATGCTGGGAATAATAAAAATAGAATTAGAAGAATCAATTTTATATTCAGCCCTTAAATTAATACGATGATTATTATTATCTGATGCCGACTTGCTGCTTTGTAAACTGAATAAATTCTTAGGGTTTAAAAAAGTTTCGGTGCTTGTAAAACTTTCGTTATTGTTAGCACTGTTGTTATAAAAATAACTGCCGGTTAAAGTTAATTTTTTACCGTACACATTACTAAAGTTTAAACCTGCTGCATTGGTTTTACTAATGCCGTTGCTCTGGCCCACATTAAAATTATCGGCGCCACCGCCAAAGCCGCCACCACCACGGCCACCACCTCTGCCACCCCCACCGCCGGTACTGGTAACGCCCAGCAGATCCTGCGATGAAAAATTTTGAAGGTTAATATTATTAAAATTACCTACCACCGAAAGCCTGCGGTTGCCTTTAAAAAAACTGATATTACCACCGGCGGTATAGCGGCCATCTGTTCCGGCACCGGCAAAAATTCTTCCAAACTGGCCATTTTTAATGCCCGATTTGGTTACAATATTTACTGTTTTAACTGAATTGCCATCATCAAAACCGGTAAGCTGGGCCTGATCGCTAAGTCGGTCAAATACTTGAATTTTGTCAATTACATCTGCCGGTAAATTTTTTAAAGCCGCAGCCGCATCATCACCAAAAAAATCTTTACCATCCACGGTTACTTTTCTTACCTGCTCACCCAGGGCAGTTACGGTGCCATCACGGGCAACAGTAATGCCGGGCAATTTTTTAATAATATCTTCTGCAGTAGCATCGGGGTTAACCTTAAACTGGCTGGCACTAAATTCGGTAGTATCGCCTTTTTGTTTTACCGGCTGCGTTTTACTTACCACGGTTACTCCTGCTAAATCAGTAGCAATTTTTGCAATAGAAAAGCTTATCGCATCTTTATTGCTGGCCTGCAGCGCCACTTTTTGTTCTATTTTTTGGTAACCACTAAAACTTATTTTTACCAGGTAAGCACCTCTTTGTAAATCTGCAAACTCAAAATTGCCTTTACTATCTGTAACTAAAGCCTTTATTTGTAAACTGTCTCTTTGCGAAACCAGCTGTACTGTTGCCCCGGTTATTGGGCTTTTATCTCCGGTGTCCATCACTTTACCTTTAAGTATTATATTCTGGCTGTACCCTGCGGCGCTTATTAAAGCAAAAACCACTACTATCCAACATCTTCTTACTAAAAAATTTACTTGCATAATACTTTAGACGATGGGGTTTACAAAAACTGTCGACCACTAAAAATTAATTTGCAGCAGGTGCAGCCAAAAAGGGCCGTTTGCGTATTTTTTATTTAACAAATAAAGCTCATAACATACATTCCTTAATTTGCTTTTTTACAAGTAACTTGCAGCCCTAAAATTTTATCAGTATGGATTATAATAAATTAGCTTCCGTTACCGGAATGA
>JAYURK010000222.1:0-24590 GCA_043756235.1 Ferruginibacter sp.
TGCCCAAAAAATTGTAGAAAGTCTTCCGGCAAGTCAACCTATCATTTTTGCACCAGATAAGAACCTTGGGGCTTATATCAACAAACAAACGGGTAGAAATATGTTGTTGTGGAATGGTGCCTGCATGGTACATGAAATTTTTAGTTTAGAAAAGATAACTAAATTAAAAATCCGTCATCCAAAAGCAAAAGTTATTGCACATCCCGAATGCGAAGCACCTGTGTTAGCCATTGCCGATTATATAGGCAGCACAACAGGTTTATTAAAATATACAAGTAAAGATGACGCTACTGAGTTTATTGTAGTTACCGAAACTGGTATACTTCATCAAATGCAAAAAAACAATCCGCATAAAACTTTTATACCTGCACCACCCAATAATAGTTGTGCCTGTAACGATTGTCCGCATATGAAATTAAATACGCTGGAAAAATTGTATTTATGCATGAAATATGAGTTGCCGGAAATTTTAATGGATGAAACCTTACGCCTTGCTGCAAAAAAACCTATCGACAGGATGCTGGAGATAAGTGCTAAATATGGTTTATGATAAATTATTTTTATTGTGCAATCTGCTGTTTTTTTAAATAATGCATAATCCTGGTTTTTACATTGTGGCGAATATTCATGTAAAATAAATTGATATCACCAATATGATAATTTTTTTTATTAAATAATATCTTACCAAAAATATTTGGCTTACTGGTCCACAAAATATTATTATGAATGTTAGCATCTACCACTTGCGCTACAACCTTATTAAATTTTAATAACACTCCCCCCATATTTTTTTTTGCTGATACAAATGAAGTATCCATCGTCCATGTAAGCGGATTTATTACTACTGCTTTAAAATTTTCTACTTTATCAATTTCATATCCTCTTTGGTAGGTACGCCAGCTTACTAAACACCCGGTAGCCGCTGAATCTTTACAAGCAGGGATGGTGTTAAAATAGTTTTCAGTAACAGGTAATCCAATAATATAGGCACAAACTAATTTATTTTGCAGTGGTTTATTATCAAAAAATTCTTTCAGTAATCTGCCTGCATGTTTAGTTCCCTGGCTGTGCGATGCAATTATTATTGGGCGGCCATTATTAAAATTTCGCAGGTAATAAGTAAATGCATTTTTTACATCTTCGTAGGCTGTATCAAAATATTGTTGTGCTTCTTTTTCGCTTATGTAAAAAGCTTTTATATGTGCCTGCCGGTACCTTGGAGCAAAAACCCTGCTTTGTTCATTAAAGGCGCTGGCCTGGTACAAAATAGTGGAATTATCTGTTTTTGCATTTATTGCTGCATCATCAATTTCCGCATTCCACCTTTCATCATCTTTATCGGTTAAGGTTGTAGGATGTATAAAAAAAACATCAGCAACGGAATCTTTTAAATATGCCGCTCTTAATGGTTTAGGCACACTATCGCTCATATCATTTTTCCATGGATGTGCTGCCCAATAATTAATATCACTATAATCCGGTAATTGATTCTTACTTTTAAATTGATAGGAACTACCAACAGCATAATTTTTTTTACTACACGAAAAGCATAAAAGCGCTACCAAGATTAATAAAAAGTTTAGGCTATTTGTATGCTGTAAACAATAAGTTTTGTAATTTTTCATATTCAAATCTACTTTCGTTAATCTTAAATGTGAAAATATGGCAATTCCTTCAGTTGATTTAGCAGAATTTTTAAGTGGGGATCCGGTACGTAAAGCCGCTTTTGTGCAGCAATTAGGTAAGGCTTACGAAGATGTGGGATTTGTTGCAGTTAAAAATCATGGTGTTCCCGATGCGCTTATAGCAGACCTGTATAAATATGTTCAGGAGTTCTTTTCTCTTCCTTCTCAACAAAAAAGAAGCTATGAAATTGCGGAACTGGCGGGGCAGCGTGGATATACCAGTTTTGGTAAAGAGCACGCTAAGGGCAGCGATGCTCCGGACCTTAAAGAATTTTTTCAATATGGGCAGGTGCCCAGGGATAATTACAGGGAAGAAGAATATCCCCCCAACGTTACTGTAAACGAAATTGCAAAGTTTAACCCCACTTTTGATGAAGCTTACCGTGCTTTTGAAAAATCGGGTACCGCCTTATTACAGGCCATTTCCCTATACTTGGGCCTCGATGAGCATTATTTTGATGATTATGTTCATAATGGGAATTCTATTCTTCGTTCTATTCATTATCCCCCAATTACCAGCGAACCTAAAAGTGCTATCCGTGCCGAGCAGCACGAGGATATTAATTTGATCACTCTTTTAGTGGGAGCTTCGGCTGACGGGTTACAAATACTTACCAAACAGAACGAATGGGTTGGGGTAACCTCTTTGCCTGAGCAAATTGTGGTTAATGTAGGCGATATGCTGCAGCGGCTTACCAATAATAAATTGCGCAGCACAACGCACCGGGTTGTTAATCCAGCCAGGGAATTATGGCATACCTCCCGTTTTTCTATTCCTTTTTTCCTGCACCCTAAAAGCAGCATGAGCCTGAAGTGTCTGGAAGGATGTATAGATGATGAACATCCTAAAGCTTATGAAGATGCTACCGCCGGCGAATATCTGGATGAAAGATTGCGGGAAATTGGTTTAAAAAAATAACTGGCAACTATACGTTGAAACTACTCCGGCATATTCCTTTCCTTAAAGCAGTGTTATTGCACAGCGTTACTGCTTTTGGTGGTCCGCAGGGGCATATGGGTATGATGATGAAAACTTTTGTAGACCGCCGCCGCGATATTACAAAAGAAGAGCTTATGGAGTATAATTCTTTTTGCCAGTTGTTGCCTGGTGCTTCATCTACTCAAATTTTAACACTCATCGGTTACAAGCGTGGAGGTGTATCCCTTGGAGTTAGTACGTTAATAATATGGATAATGCCTGCCTGTATTTTAATGGGGGGGTTATCTTTTTTAGTTACGGGCATTGGTAAAGAAAATTTAAATACCAGCATCTTCCAGTTTATTTTACCTATGGCCATTGGTTTTTTAGCTTTTGCTGCTTTCAGGGCTTTTAAGATTTCTGTTAATAATTTTATTACGCAAATTATAATGCTGGTAGCCATGGGCGCCACTTATTTTTTATTTAAAACACCCTGGGTTTTTCCGGGGCTTATAATTGCTGGCGGTATAGCTACAAACTTTAGCAGTAAACGTATACCAGAAAAAGAAGTGATTAAGCCCCGTAACATCAGATGGACAAATATTTGGCTGTTTGTTTTAATTTTTGTTATTGCCGGAGCCTTAAGTGAAACTGCCCGAAAACAAAATTGGGAAACCCGTAAACCCTACAATCTTTTTGAAAACTTTTATCGCTTTGGCAGTTTTGTTTTTGGTGGGGGAGATGTATTAATACCTTTAATGCTTGATCAGTATGTGGCTAGACCAACTTCTGAAAGAATGCAAAAAAAAGACCCAGATGTTATTAGAATAGACAAAAACGAATTGCTAACTGGTGCCGGTATGGTAAGAGCTATCCCGGGTCCGGTGTTTTCTATTGCTGCTTTTACCGGAGGTGTTGCATTAAAAGATAATGGTTATAAAATGCAATTATTAGGTTGCATTATTGGAGCAATAGCCATTTTTTTGCCCAGCGCATTGCTGGTGCTGTTCTTTTTCCCCGTTTGGCAATACTTAAAAAAATATGTGGTCGTTTACCGGGCACTTGAAGGTATTAACGCTGTGGTTGTTGGTATTATGTGGGCTGCAACTTTGTATCTTTTAAAAGGTGTTTCTATCAGTTCTTATGATGTTTTGAGTTTTGTAAATATTGGAGTTATTGTGGGTACTTTTTTAGTGTTGCAATTAACTAAACTTCCAGCCCCTTTTATTGTGTTATTTTGTTTAGGTCTTGGGTGGATAATTTAATTATATATAAATAATTATTTATAATATCCGTTTTTTTCAATTTCCTCTTTTACAATATCTGGTACTAAATAACGTATTGATTTTTTTTCAGTTATTAGATTCCTGATTTTAGTGCTGGAGATATCCAGTAATGGCGCATCCATTATAATTGTTTGAGCACCAAAGGTTTTCGTGATTTCAAATCCAGGCCTTTTATAAATGTAAATAGCATGTTCTTTAATTAAAGTCTCATAATTTTTCCATTTATCTAAATTTTGAAAGCCATCACTACCCATAATAATTGCAAATTCATTTTCAGGGTATTTTTCTTTCAGGTACACTAATGTATCAATCGTATAAGATGGTTTAGGTAATTTAAACTCTGCATTGCTGGCTCTCAACTTTGTTTCCCCGTCAATAGCGATACTTACCATATGCAGCCGTTGATATTCATTCAACAGGCTGGCCGATTTTTTAAATGGATTTTGGGGCGAAACCACAAACCAAACCTGTTGTAATGCTGTTGTATTAATAACATGTGTTGCTATTATTAAATGGCCTGTATGAACTGGGTTAAAAGATCCAAAATAGAGTCCTATGTTCATTGCAAAGTGTGGTATTTTAAAGAATGCTTTTGGTGGATGCAAACTCTTCTACCCAAATATTTTCAGCTTCGTTAAGGCGTAAACTCAGCCGGTATCCTGCTACTAATATAGAAATCGGGTCGCCTAAAGGGGCTACCTGGTCAATAATTATTTTTTCACCGGGTACACAACCCATTTCCATTAGTTTAAGAAAAATATCATCATTATCAAAGTGTTTTATAATCACCACCTTTCCAACCCTTACTTCAGATAACCGCCTTTCCATTTAGATAGATTTATTTTCACAAAAGTATTCATTACTAATTGTTTTATAATTTCGATATTAGAAATTAACTATGACAGTACAATTCTTTTTTCTGCATGATAATAAAATACTTACGTCCCGGTCTGCCCTTAAATATTTTCTTCCTAAAATTTTTCAGCACCATAAAAAACGCCTTAAAAGTCTGAATTATATTTTTTGTACTGATGAATACCTTTTGGATATTAATCGGAGTAATTTAAAACACAATTATTTCACTGATATTATTACTTTCAATTTTTCGGCAAATCCATTGTTAATTGAAGGGGAAATCTACATTAGCACAGATAGGGTTAGAGACAACGCAGCTAAAATTGGTGTAACTATCAAAGAGGAGTTACATCGTGTTATTTTTCACGGAGCCTTACACTTATGTGGTTACCGCGATAAATCCTCTCATCAAAAAAAGATTATGAGAAAGGCAGAAGATGACTTACTTGTAAAGTATTTTAGATAATGTTCCACGGGGAACATATCAATTCCGCCGTCCAATTTCCACGTGGAACAATGGCATCTACAATTTGCGCTGTAATTACAAATCTTACCTTTACAACATGTTTTCAAAATACGACGTAATAGTAGTTGGTGCAGGGCACGCAGGTTGTGAGGCCGCTGCTGCTGCCGCTAATTTGGGTAGCAAAGTGCTATTGATTACCATGAATATGCAAACTATTGCCCAAATGAGCTGTAACCCAGCAATGGGTGGCATTGCAAAAGGGCAAATTGTACGGGAAATTGATGCAATGGGAGGATATAGTGGTATAGTTACTGACGAAAGTATGATTCAATTTAGAATGCTTAACCGCAGTAAAGGTCCGGCCATGTGGAGCCCAAGGGGACAAAGCGATAGAATGTTGTTTGCCACAAAGTGGAGGGAGATGCTGGAAAATACACCAAACGTAGATTTTTATCAGGATATGGTAAACAGTCTGCTTATAAAAGATGGAAGGGTTTACGGTGTTGTAACTGGATTGGGGCACGAGATAAAGGCAAAATCTGTGGTTTTAACCAATGGAACATTTTTAAATGGTGTTATACATATAGGTGAAAAGCAATTGGGAGGAGGCAGAATGGCTGAGAAAGCTGCAACTGGGATTACTGAACAATTGGTTTCGCTGGGTTTTGAAAGCGACCGTTTAAAAACCGGAACTCCACCAAGACTTGATGGCCGCAGTTTGGATTACAGTAAAATGGAAGAGCAGAAAGGAGATGAAGAAATTGTGGGCTTCAGTTATCTGCCCACAAAAAAAATAACAGCTAAACAGCAAAAAAGCTGCTGGATTACATACACCAGCCCAGAGGTACACGATATTTTAAAAACTGGGTTTGAGAAAAGCCCCATGTTTCAGGGAAGGATACAGGGAACGGGCCCAAGGTATTGCCCCAGTATAGAAGATAAAATAAACCGCTTTGCCGAAAGAGACCGCCACCAGTTATTTGTGGAGCCCGAAGGTTTTAATACCGTGGAGATATATGTAAATGGCTTTTCATCGTCGTTACCAGAAGAGGTTCAGCACCAAGCACTTAAATTAGTTCCGGGTTTCGAAAATTGCAAAATGTTTAGGCCGGGTTATGCTATTGAGTATGACTTTTTTCCGCCAATGCAACTAAAATTTAGTTTAGAAACTAAGCTGATTGAAAACCTGTTTTTTGCCGGCCAGATCAACGGAACAACTGGTTATGAAGAAGCTGCCTGCCAGGGATTAATGGCTGGCATAAATGCTCATCAAAAAGCAACTGAACAGGAAGCGCTGGTTTTAAAAAGAAGTGAAGCTTATATTGGCGTGTTGATTGATGATTTAATAAATAAAGGAACCGACGAACCTTACCGAATGTTTACCAGCCGGGCAGAGTTTAGAACTTTGTTGAGACAGGATAATGCAGACTTAAGATTGACTGAAAAAAGTTACCGCCTTGGTTTGGCCAGCCAGCAAAGAATGGAAATGGTAAAAACAAAAAAAGAAGGAGTGGAGCAGGTAAAAGAAATACTGGCAGGTACAAGTCTTGATCCAGGTGAAGTAAACCCCTTTTTACAAAGCGTACAATCATCAACGTTAGTGAGTAAACAAAAGGCTGCACAAATTTTATTAAGGCCGAATATTGGCTTACACAATATGATGCAGCAAATACCTGTTTTAGAAAATGCGTTAAAGGCTTTTGATGCATCAACTTTAGAGCAGGCGGAAATACAAATAAAATATGAAACTTACATAGAAAAAGAAAAAGAACTGGTAGTAAAAATGAGCCAGTTGGAAGATTTAATTATTCCGGATAATTTTGATTACGAAAAATTGGTATCATTGGGTACAGAAGCAAAACAAAAGTTTAAGAAAATTAAACCACGTACTTTAGGGCAAGCCAGCCGAATTAGTGGCGTAAATCCAAGCGATGTGCAGATATTGATGGTGTTTATGGGCAGGTAATGAAAATGTTGAATTTGCGAATGGCGAATATTTTTATGGTTAAAAAATTCTTGGAAACAAAACCTTTAATTTATTTTTAAATTTTTTTTGCAGTTATATAAAAAGCAGGAACTAAAAAACATTCGAAATTCGCCATTCGCAAATTCAATATATTTTAGAAACAGACGTTTACTACAAAAAAATTATTCAATGCATTTAAATTTTCAGAACATCACACCTAAAGAACTGGTTTTTGAAACTGTAGCCGAGTACCTGCACCACCAGCATTTAAAAATTAATAAACAAGACAGTACCAGGCCATGGGGTGGCTTTTTTGTAATTGAAGAAAACGAGGCTGAAAAATTTATACAATTATATTTTCCGCATCTTACTAAAGAAGAATTAAATATTAGCGGAAAGTTGAGTCCTAAAATTTTAGTGGTAGCTCCTAACAAAAGATTAAGCTGGCAATATCACCACCGCAGAGCCGAAATTTGGAAACTGATTGGCGGCGTTGCCGGTGTAGTAACCAGCGATACCGATGAAGAAAAAGAAATTAAAGAGTTAGGCATTGGCGATATTATCCAACTAAAACAAGGCGAACGCCACCGCTTGCTGGGCACAAAAGGCTGGGGAATTATTGCAGAAATCTGGCGACACACTGATGGGGCAAATCCAAGCGATGAAGATGATATTGTAAGGGTGCAGGATGATTTTGGAAGATAACATCATTAATGTCCCGCAGATTACGCAGATGTCGCTGAATAAAATTAATGCATTTTGTCTGCGTAATTTGCGTGATCTGCGGGCAAACTCATTTCAATCCCAACTTTCTCAATCTTGCTCTAATAGCTCCGGCGTTTCTGCCAAAATGTTTTATAATTTCTGAGTCGGATGTATTGTTTTTAAAAAGCTGTGTTAGTTTTTCATCCTGTTCCGGCGTCCAAGGTTTATAAGTTTCGCCTTGTTTTGTTCTTACTAATTCAACCGAATATGTTTTATCACTTGTACCTCTGTATTTAGAAAAATTAGATCTTTTTTTAGCCGTTTCAATTACCACAGGTTTTATTTCTTTAGGCTCTTCCTTTTTAATAATATGTATTTGCGCCAATTTTGGAAAATCAGCAGGTAATAATTCTTCAGGAATGTGCAATGTATTTTTTGTACGGGTAATGGCCACGTACAATAAATTTATTTCTTCGTTTAATTTGTTGATCTTCTTTTCATCATTGTCCAGCTCATGCGCCTGACGCTGCACTTTATCTTCGGTAATAAAATCTTTTACTAAATGCACGGCATCGTATTCCATGCCTTTGCAACGGTGTACTGTAGAAAAAATAACTTCTGCTTTTTCTTTTTCATCATTTTCAACCTGTTTTTGTTTTATCGTTTTTATTATGTCGTAAATATCGTTACCATATTCCTTTACTATTTCCAGCATCATACCCAATTGGGCATCTTCCGTTTTTTCAATATACTCTTCCAGATCTTTAATAGAGGCCATCGATTTTATTAAAGCATCTTTTATTAAAGCCCGTTTATTATTCTGCAGATTTAAAACATCGTATAAAGAAGCGCCTTCATCTGCATAGGTGTAAGAATTAAAGTTGCCTTCAAAATAAATTTTATTGATATTTTTTTTCTCTGTTACATACTCAATAGCTTTTAACAATAAACCCAAATTGGTTCGGCCAATTACGGCTTTAGTTTTGGTATCCGTATTAATACCAAGCCCTTTAATTACCAGGGGTTTTGTTTCGGTTATAGCATCTTTCCAAAATAAAACCTGTGTGGCAAGATTGGCAATGTTTGCACCAAACCTAAAACTATGGCTCAAATTAAAAGTAGTAAAACTGGTTTTTTCTAAAGAGTTTACGGCATAGCGCCAGCTATAAATTTGCTGGTGCGTATCGCCAACAATTACTTTTACGGCCGGTTGTTTTAAAAAAATATCCAGCATTGCCGGAGAGGCATCCTGGCCTTCATCAAACAAAATATAATCAAAAGCTAAAACCGGATTTTGCAGTTGAAATTTTTTCAGGTAAAAATCATGTGTAATTTCTATTTCGCCTTTATCCATTTTTGCCAGCAGTTGCCGGGTTTGTGTTGCTATAAAATGATAAAAAGTTTTTACAAATGTTTTGGCTTTAGCATCACTAATTGTATCTAAATAATTTACCTCCTGTACTTTTAATTTATCGCTGTTACAAAAAAGTGCAATAAATTTATTGATGTGATTGGCAATTACATACTCATGATGTTTTTCGCCATTGCCCTGCAGGCCAAGCAGCGCTGCAATTTCATGTGTTTTATATCCCTGTGCCCTTACTTTATATTGATGCCTGAAAACAATATTTTTATACGCCAGCGAATGTGCGGTTTCAATAGTTACATTGGTTAACCCTTTTGCCGCAAACTTTTTAATGGCTTCCAGTTTTACGGATTTATTAAATGCCAGGTATAAAATTTTTGCAGTTGCAGGCCTTGCTTTAGCATATTCAATAATAGTAGTGGTTTTGCCCGAGCCTGCAACGGCATTTATTTTAATATCGCCGGAAGAATTAATGATGTCTTCTTGTTCTTGCGTTATTTTCATCAGGCTGTTGTTGTTTTACCTGCGGCCAATACCATTTTAATTTCGCCATAACTAAAATCGGCCGGCAAATTTTCAATTAATGTTTTATGGCTGAGTGAGCCATGTATGGCAACTGCATCTAAAATTAATTGTTGTTTTTTTGCAGGTACCAGGTCATTAATCTCAATTTGTCCATCGCCAATAAAAGGTATTAAATGAGATTCGATGGAGCCAACAGTTAATTTTCTTTCTGCAGCAATTTCAGCAATGCTTTTTCCTTCTTTGTATAAATTAAAAGAAATGGTTTTGGTATCTGTTTTTGCAACGGCATTTTGATCTCTTAACACTTTTTCTTTAGAGGCTTTGGAGGGCAGTGCGGCCATATTACTTTCAATTCCATTACGCTTGCAATATTCTTCAACAGCTTCAATTATATCATCACCATATTTATCCACTTTAGCTTTTCCAAAACCGCTAATCTGTAATAAATCTTTTTTTGTTAAGGGAAGATAAGTTGTAATTTCTTTTAGCGTTGCCTGGTTGGCCACCATATAAATCGCCAACTTTTCTTCTTCCATAGTCATATCTCTCCAGCGTTTTAAGGTATTGTATAATTCAGTATTGGCAACATCGGTTAAAATTTCTTTTTTGCCAATGGCATAACAGGTAAGATTTATTTTTGGTTGTGCAAATTTTAATTTGTGTTGCAAAAAACTAGTTACCGAAAAAGGTTGTTTGCAATATTGTAAATAATAAACGATACTGTAAACAGCTAAAGCCAGTTGATTCAACTGCTCATTAATAATTGTAGCAGTTTCTTTATGCTCTGTTAGTAACGGGTGATTTTGTACTATTTTTTGATAAGCTAAAAATTTCGGTTCAAAATGATTGGCGGCATCAGTGATCCTTTTTTGTGCAGCCGCATTATTTTCAATTACCGGCTCATCTTTCATAATACCACTTACTACATCAATAAATTTTAAGCCTACCGATTTATCAGCAATAAAATGTTGTTTAATATTTTCTATCCACGGTAAACTTTCAGTATTTATTTTATCCTGCTGCTGTGTAATATGATGCAGCAATAACGCCATATTAATTTCAACATCATTAAAACTAAAAATTTCGCTTATCAATTGTTGGGTAAACACTTGCCTTGCACCGGCAAATCTTTCTGCAAGCGAGCCTTTATGTGTAAGGGATTGCTGGCCTTTAATTACATTATCATTACTAAACAATGTTGATGACGACAATTTGCTCAACAATACTATGCCTTCTAAACTGGTACAGCGGCTGAGTGCGACATATACCTGGCCACTGCTGAAAGAAGACCCGGCATCTATCATTACTTTTTCAAAAGTAAGGCCCTGGCTTTTGTGAATAGTGATGGCCCATGCTAAACGCAATGGAAATTGCGTAAAAGTGCCCATGGTTTCCTGCTCTAATTTTCCGTCATTTTTGTTTAATGTATACCGGGTATTCTCCCAGGTTTCTTTTGCAACTTCAATATCAACACCATCGCAATCCACAATAATTTTATTAGGCTCCAATAATTTTACTACCCCAATCTTACCATTAAAATATCTTTTAGCAACTACATCATTTTTTAAAAACATTACCTGAGCGCCTTCTTTCAACAACAACTCTGCTTCTGCAGGAAAAATGTGTTCCGGAAAATCTTCTTCTATTGCTGCTTTAAATGTAAAAGGTTTGGTAAATAAATTTTCTATTTTTCTTTGGTTAATTTCTGCAGCCTGTTTATTGTGAGAAGTAAGTGTAATATACTTTTCTCCGGGCATTGGAGAAAATAAAGGATCGTACCGCAGGTGCAGGTCTTCAAAATCGTCGGCATCCATTTGGTTGTTGCGTACTTTGTTTAGCAGGCGTACAAACGAATCTTCTTTTTGCCGGTAAATTTTATTCAACTCTATCAGTAACGGCATTTGTTCTTTAATGGCCATGCTGTCGAAAAAAAATGGAGAGCTGTAATATTCCTGTAAAATACTCCACTCATGGTTTTGTGCTACCGGCGGCAACTGGTGTAAATCGCCAATGCATAATAATTGTACGCCGCCAAAAGGGGTATCGTAATTGCGGCGGATGCTTTTTAATATGGTATCAATCGCATCCATTACATCGCAACGTACCATACTTATTTCATCAATTACCAGCAATTCCATTTTACGTAATAATTGCTGGCGCTGTTTGTTGTACCTTATTTTACCAAGCAATTCTTCTTTATGATTTCGGGTAGGCAAAAACGGGTGAAACGGTAATTGAAATAAACTGTGCAGCGTTACACCTCCGGCATTAATTGCGGCTACACCTGTGGGTGCGGCCACTACAATATTTTTGCTGGCGTTATCTTTTAAAAATTTTAAAAAAGTTGTTTTGCCTGTACCGGCTTTACCGGTAAGAAAAATATTTTCGGATGTTTCCGTAACAAAGCGGTAAGCTAAGTCGAATATTTCGTTGCGTTCTATGGTTACCATGATAAAAAAATTTGCCCGCTGATTACGCAGATGTCGCAGAAAAGATTTTTTACAAATTATTTACTTTTCTAAAAATGTCGTTTGCAATATTATTGGAATTAAAGTTAACCAAGATGCCCAATTTTAAACCCGTTAATTTTAAATAGGTTATGGTTTGTTTGTGATGAACTTCTGCTAATTTTTCAACTGACTTTATTTCAATAATAACTTTATCATTCACCAATAAATCAATTCTAAAGCCAATATCAAATTTAATGTCATCATAAAAAACCGGCAACGGCACTTCCATCTTTACATTAAGTCCAAGTTTTTCCAGTTCGTGCTTTAAAATGTGTTTGTAAACATTCTCAAATAAACCAGCCCCAAGTTTTCTAACTACTTTAAAAATAGCACTTCTTATCAAGTATGATATTTCATTTTCAGTCATGATAAATTATTTATTGTGAAATTAAATTAGCCCGCCGGCTTCACTTAATACACAGAAAAAATAATCTGCGACATCTGCGAAATCAGCGGGCATTATCCTACGCCGCAGGCTTTTCTCCCCCAATCAACAACAACTCGTTTACCTGTATTTCGGTAACGAACCTTTTAATGCCGTCTTTATCGGTGTAGCTGCGGTTAATGAGTTTGCCCTCAATGGCAACTTCTTTTCCTTTGGTTAAAAACTTTTCGGCAATATCGGCAACCTTGCCCCAGGCCACCACATTGTGCCAGGTGGTTTCGGTAATTTTTTCGCCGGTACGGCCACGGTAGGTTTCGTTGGTGGCCATGCTAAAGCGTGCCAGCTTTTTACCATTTTCGGTGTTCTTTACTTCTGGTGCGTTGCCCAGGTTACCAATCAATTGAACTTTGTTTTTTAATGCGTACATCTTTTTTCGTTTTGTGCACCCCCATCCCCTGAAGGGGTGTTGAAGGACGTGCGGTTTTTTAATTTATTTCAATCATCCAGATTCGTGTTTGTTTCCGATTGACAATGCAAAGATGCGGCGGCCAAAAAGCGTTAGCCGGAGATTATCCTTTTACTTACCTTTATAACCGTATGTAAACGGGTGCAAACAAAAAATAAAATGCTATTTCAATTACCAAAACCTTGCTGGTATTATGTTACAACAAACAGAAACTAAAACCTGTTTAAGTTGCAGTAAACCTGTAAAAGGCCGCAGCGATAAAAAATTTTGCGACGATTACTGCCGGGCCGCCTATAATAACGACCTTAAAAGTGCTGCCAATAATAATATTCGCAACGTAAATAATGCGCTGGGAAAAAACCGCCGCATTTTAGAAAACCTGTTACCCGATGGCGAAGCCACCGCAAAAGCCAGTAGGGATAAACTGATTGAAAAAGGATTTCAATTTAAATACCATACGCATTTGTACCACACCAAAACCGATAAAACTTATGTTTACTGTTATGAATACGGTTATTTGCCGCTGGACAATAATTGGTATTTAATTGTAAAAAGAGAGGGAGAATAATTATGGTGAGCCCGCTGTACATAAATGTTATTTAGCAACAAAGCTTACATCCGGCTCATAAAAAAACTTATTTTAACATCATCATTTAAATTAACACACCATAGTTACAACTCTTACGTTATTTAATAAATCTTTTACCAGCTTTTACTACAGCTGAAAAAATATCAAATGAAAAAAATATTATTTAAACTTATACAGCTGGCAACCTTTAACTATTATTTTAAAGCCGGAGAAAAAAACTCGCTGCTGATTTTAATGTTTCACAGGGTAAATGACAGCCGCTCTAAGTTTTATTGCCCGATGCCGGTTACGGCCTTTAAAGCATTATGTGAATTTGTAAAGGAAAGATATGAAGTGATCAATATTTCCGAAATTCAATCGCATTTTAAAAAATCAAATAAACCTGCGGCAATAATTTCTTTTGATGACGGGCATTACGATATTATGGAAAACGCATTTCCCGTTTTAGCCGCATTAGGATTAAAGTTTAATGTAAATATTGATACAGAAGTGCTGGAAACAGGCAAACCACAGGATTTTGTTAGAGTATATGATGTTTTAAACAGTACCAACATACAATCGTACAAACACGCTGAGCTGATGGACCAGCCAATTATTATAGACCGTTTAAATACTATAGCAACAGAAAAGCAGTTTACAAAACTTTTATCTGGTTTACCTGCAGCACAAAAAAGAGCAGTTACCGATGATTTAACGGCTGTAGCCGGAATGGATAATAAAAATTTTGCAAAGATGCTTAACAGTAACGACCTAAAAACCTTAAGCAAATATGGGGTGGAGTTTGGTTCACACACCCATACCCATTCGTTTTTAACAAACCTAACTGAAGATCAAATTAAATTTGAGCTTACCCATTCTAAAAATATTTTAGAAGGCATATTGCAAAAACCTGTGGAGGTGCTGGCTTACCCCAACGGTAAATACAATGCAACTGTTGAAACTATTGCACAACAAATGGGGTATAAATATTTACTGCAAACAGATGATGAAATAAACCTGGTAGAAAATAATGATAACAAATGCAACAGCTATAAAAGAGTGAGTCAGTATCATCACTCATTACCCGAGGCGCTTGCGCACACATATGGTATTACAAAACTGATTAGAAAATTTAAACCCTGATAATGGAAGGATATTCATTAAAAATATTGGGCGTAGCCGATTTGAAGGAACTTAACGAGCTGTACAAAACCGCTTTTTTACGTGAAAAAAAAGAAGGCTTTTTCCGGTGGAAGTATTTTGAAAATCCTGTTAAGGATGCTATTGTTGCCGGCGCTTTTATTAATGATAAACTTGTAGGCTCAGGTGCAATGGTGCCCGAAAAAATGAATGTATTGGGTAAAGTAGAAACGGTGTATAAATGTACCGACCTGATGACACACCCCGAACACCAGCGAAAAGGCCTTTCTAAAAAAGTAAATGAATTGCTTACCAAAAAAATTGTGGAAGCCAATGTACCTTTTTTGTATACAATGTGCTCTAAAGTATCTACAAAAAGTTTTGTAAAAAATAACTGGATGTTTATGGAGGAAGTAAGTAATTATTTTAAACCATACCAGTTGCTTAAGCTATTGCATCCTTTTAAAAAAAGTAAGCATTTAAATTGTACCAGTTACAATGAAGTGGGTAATTATTTAGATGATTATGAATTTAAAATACTGCCAAAAAAAATCAGCATTGCTAAAAGCCCTGCGTTTTTACAATGGCGAACCTCTAACCCTAATTTTATTTATAAAATAATTTGTCATTACGATAGTAACCGTAAAATTGATGGTTACCTGATTTACAGTGTTTCAAAAAATAATATGCTTAATGTAATTGATATTGATTGTTACGGTAACGATAAAAAAATAAGTAACCAATTATTGCGCTGTGCCGAATATACTGTGGTTAAAGAAAACTATGCAGGCATTGTAATTATGGCAATTAAAAAAAGCCTGTTTCAGCAGTTTTTAAAAAATCAACATTACCTCAGTAATCCTTATCAAAAAGGCCCGCTTACCAATAAAATTGATTTTGATATTTATGTGTACAATAAAAATTTAGCCAACATCAACAACCTTACCACCTGGAATGTGTATGGTTTAAATTATGATGATGTATAGAAAAACCTTAGAGGGTTGATGGTGATTTTTGGGGTATAAAAATTTTATCATTAATGGCAAAATTGTTTGTTATCCTTGAAAAAATATATAAATACCTGTAATTTTATTAGTAGCCAATATTCCCATCGAAATACCACCGGGATTTTTATTATGCTTAAAAGATGAACTTGTTGCCAAACAATTCTTTTTTAAATCAACAGAATGCTTACAGTAGTTTTATACACATGGAATTATATTGCTAAGCAAGAGGTAACAAAAATTAAAAAAATGGTGGAGGCAATTAGGAAGTTGTTGATGAGGGAGAAGTTTTATAAAAAAAAGGAAGAATACTTATTTTATTTGTCAGCAAAAAAATCTTTGTTTAAATATGGGTTAAATTCATCTAACGGAGTCGGCAAAAAATAACCCTTTATTAAATCTGGATTAATTACACAAACTTGAATATGATTTCTTGAGGCAAAAGAAGCCCCGGGATAAACCCGACTTCCTTCGTCACAAGCACTTCTTATAGTATCGTATGCTGGCTGCCCAGTTTCTTTTCTTGATTGATGGACATATCGGATAACGGCACAATCTAATTTTCTATTATTGTCATCATTTTTTGGCATTTCTTTTCCAGCTTGGTTAAGCAGTATTTTTAAACCATTGTAGGCTTCTTCTAAAACGGCTAAAGATTCAGATTCAACTAAATTTAAACAATTCCCTAATTGGATTATGGCACCTAAAACAAATGGCGTTTTTATTTTGCCTTTATTAAATTGGCTGCCCTCAGCAACTTCTATTGCATAGTCTAATGCTCTTTTGGGATTTTGTTCCCAAAAATATACACCATCGGCAAGCCAATCCCATAAATTATTGCTTGGTACAAGTTGTGTTTGCCCGTTTAAAACCCGGGTGCCGATTTCTTTATCACAACTGTGGTATCCTATAATTTGAAAGGGTTGATGACGGGCCAAATTATTTTTGAATTTTGGCTGTGGTAACTGTTTCTTTTGGAGTATCCTGTCTTACTATACCAGCATCAATAAGAAATTTTAAGGCAGCTTCTTTAGATTTAGAAGCAATTTGTGTTGCTTTTTTTATCGCTTCAACCTGCGACTGAATGGCTGTTTGCTGCATATTTTTTTTTTAGGTGACGAAATGCGAACAAAGCAATTTTTAAAATAACTTTATCAACCTTAAAATTATTGTACTAAACCAACCCGTAAAATCATTTGTAAAAGAGTAGTACGCGGCTATTCCTTTGTATTTTACAGCACTAAAGTAATAAAATTAGCAATGCGATAATAATACCGGTAAATATTTTTTGTTAATGGTCCTTGTTGGCGTCTATAAAATACCACATTTACCGATTTCTATCAGGAATAAACAAAAATTGAGTTCATAGAGTAACCAAGCCCCAACACATTATATTAAATTTACAAAAAGACTTTCTAGATGACATATGTTAAAAACCTAGACTTTGCTAAAATTATCAAACGGTTAGAATTAATAAAAAGCCTCATTGCATTAGAAGAAGACGCCGAAATAATTACGCATGTTTCTAAATTAGAACAACATGGTTTGCTGCCTGAATTACAAAGCATTATTAGTTATCTTAATGAAAAATCTTACAGCAAAGCTGTAATTGAAATCGAAGAATTTATAAACCGCAACCATCGGCTTACAGTTTATTTTGACCCGGAAGTTGATGCACTTAAATTTGAAATCAAATCTCTTGAGGCGGCAATTAATGATTTATCTGATGAGAAAGCAGACTTGGAAAAACTGATACACGAATTTGGTGTAAGGCACAACAATGAATTAGGAGAACTGATTATTAGGATACTAAAATACCGGAAAGAAAAAGCTAAAGGAACTCCGCAGCAGCAAGAAACAGAAGAAGATTACAACACGTACAACAAAGAATATGAAACCTCAAAAAATGAGGCAATAGCAACACTTACCGACGAAGAACAAAAAGAACTGAAGGATAAATACCGTAAGGCCAGTAAACTTTGCCACCCTGATGTTGTAAGCGATGAACAAAAAGAATTGGCAACAAAGCTTTTTGCAGAACTGAGCGCCGCTTATGAAAAGAATGACATAAAACGTGTAAGTGAAATTTTAGGGAACTTAGAAAAAGGACATTTTTTTATAAATAAATCAGATGCAATAAATGAAAAGCAATTGTTGCAGGTTGAAATGGAAAAACTACGTTTGCTGATAAAAGAATTAAAAAAGCAGCTTCAAATAATTAAGGAAAGTGATACCTATAAAACTATTAGCAACATTAATAGCTGGGACGAATATTTTACAGATGCGAAACAAAAATTACAACTACAGCTAAATGATTTTGAAGGTGGAAAATAACGAATTGATAAAACTCGATGGCGGCTTGATTAAAAGGGTTAATACAGCAATAGGGATTACCAATAAATTATTAACATTAGCAGAACGCCAATTAATTCCCTATAGAAAAAAAGATAAATGGGGGTTTTGTCTGCCAGATAAAACTATAGTGATTGATTGTATTTATGATTATTCTGCAAGCTTTTCAGAAGGCTTAGCAGAAATAAAAATAAATAATAAATTTGGCTTTATAGATAAAAAAGGAAATATAGTTATCCCTTGTATTTACGAAGAAATATCAGCGTTTTACAAAGGCTTTACAATTGTTAAGCAAAATGAAAAATTTGGCGTTCTTAATAAATCGGGTGAAATAACTATTCCTTTTATTTATGAAGATTTTGATTATTTTCATAAAGGTATAGCAAGAGTCAAACGGAATGGAAAATTTGGTTTGATTAATGAAACCGGTGGGATTGTTATTCCCTGCGTTTATGAAAACATATCATACTCACATTTTGGAGAGTTAATAAAAGTTAAAATAAATAACAAATATGGCTTTATAGAAAATAAAGGAAAAGTAATTGTTCCTTGTAAATATGATCAAATAGGTAACTTTAAAGAAGGGCTGGCAGTAGTTCAGCTAAAAGATAAATTTGGTTTCATTAATATTACCGGGGAACTAATTATTCCTTTTATTTATGATAAGGCTGACGATTTTGCTGAAACATTGGCCAGCGTAAAAATGAATGATAAATATGGCTTTATTGATAAAACCGGGAAACTAATTATTCCTTACATTTATAATTTCGCATTATATTTTTCAGAAGGATTAGCATGTGTTGAACTTAATAAAAAATACGGTTTTATTGACATAAAGGGCAAGGTAGTTATTCCATTTATTTTTGATTTTGCTCAACCATTTTTTAATGGATTGAGTGATATAATGATGAACGGAAAGTATGGCTTTATGGATAAAAAAGAAAATTTAGTAGCTAATTGTGTATATGATTGGTTTCTTGGCTATTTTTCAGAAGGGTTAAGGGGCGTCAGAAAGAATGGAAAATTTGGATTTATTAATAAAACGGGAAATGTTGTTATCCCCTGTATTTATGATAAAATTTATGATTTTAAAAATGAAATAGCAGAAATTAAAAATAACGGTAAAAAAGGCTATATTAATAAAGAGGGGTTACAATATTGGGAAGAGTAGTTTTTTAACACATTAGAGTGTAAAAAAACTTTCGCCGCTGGCTTCCCCACCTTCTCTCTCTTCCCCTTCCGCACCGGTTTTAAATTATTATTATCATCTGGAAAAATTGAATGTCCGTCAGGCAGGTCTTCTACCTGCAATTCAATCCGCCTGATAAAATCCTTTAAAGAAGTAAGGGACGGCAAAAATGTGCAGCATGAAACAATATGCTTATAAACTGTTCGGTAATAGATAACAAGGGGTATCTTTTCTAATGTAATGGAAAATATACCGGTAAATTTTCTGTTTCAAGATAAAAATACCCGTTTTTAAAATAACTGGATAAAAAAAAATAATCGCATCTACGCCGCCATCTCTCCCACTTTTTCTCCCTTGCCCTTCCGCACCGGTTTCAAATTATTATTATCATCCGGAAAGTCTTCCACCTGCAATTCAATTCTACGTGTAATATCAGTTAAAGAAGTAAGCCGCTGTACGGTGTAAGGAATAGTTTCCAGCCCCTTTGCAAAATTGCTTATATAAAAGAAAATACCAACTACATTACCTGCAAGTATTGCGGCACCCGAAGTTTTGTAAGTGATTAATAAACTCACACCCAAAACTATCATCACTAAAAATTCCAAAAAGCCAAAATTCCAGGCTTCCTGGTTACTGATTTTTATTTGCCACTTGCGTAAATTATTATAATGATTATTTACAGTTTGCCGGTTGCCGCTGCCAATAACATCTACTTGTTGCTCCAGCTCATCGTTTTTTAATTTGTTCAGCCTTTTCATTCTTTTGCCATACACATAACTGATACCCACAACCGGAATTAAAACTATTAAACACATGCCTACAACAGCAGCATCGTAAAAGAATAATAAAATTAATGAACCCAATAAATTATAAGCGGCTTCAATTACATACACCAAATCAAATTCTAAAAAATCTACAAACTCCCTGGCTAAAGTAGAGTGTGCACTTAGCTTACTTACATCTTGTTTATAAATTCTTCTGCTTAAAAATTTTGTAACTAAAGACACATAAATGGCAGAATAGGTTCGGGTATCGTACATGTGGCGAAGCGTACCAATAATTAATGTAACAAAATGTACGGCAGATAAAATTATTAATCCATTGTAACTGCCCTTTAATAAATCGTTAATGGCCATGCCCAAAAAGAAGGGCCGTAATAATCCACCCAGCATTTCTAACGAAAATAAAATATAGGTAAGCACCAACTGACTGCGGTGTTTGTTCATTAAACTTTTTAAAATCTGAAAACGAGACATAGGTTCTGGTTTGTTAGTTAATTAAATTCTGTTTGTATTTACTCTCGTCAGTCCGGAGAATGAGGAATCTGCTGTTATTTAAATAAACAGATTTCTCTCTAGGGTCGAAATGACAGAAGAGAAGCCAGAATTTAATGGGCTTGTGTAAGACCGAAAGAAGTGGGGTTAGTTTAAAGAGTGTCCAGTTTTTCTCTCTCGGTAACCGAATTATGGGTAATTCCGGTTATAAGGCCACTACAGTTTGGGGCACCACATTGGCAATTAAAAGGCTCCATTGTTTCATCCAGGAAGGATGCGTAGTTGAGGGTTAGTTCTTCGCCTTTTTTTATTTGTCTTAAAGCGATAACGTTTAAACCGTAGTAAGCGGTGTTTGCGTTGCAACTATGATTTTGCGGAGCCCAGCCGCCGGGGTTGTCATCCCACAGCAAATATATCTCTTTGCTTAGCGGGTAGGCGTATTTAGAAAAGATTTCTTTTTCTTTAATATTCCAGTTTTGCTCTACATAGCGGCGGGTAACAATGCGCTGGTTCATCTCCTCGCCTTTAAAAATCAACTCGTTAGCATCAATATCTGCGGTGGCATAAATACCATAACCGGCTATGGAATTGCCCTTCATAACATACTTTTTTTGTTTGCGCCAATGCCTTGCAATACCTTCTTTTATAATATGAGTAAGAAAATTTGCCTGGCCATACCCATCGTGTTTTAAAATATAATCGGCGCTGCCTTCGTACCCATCTTTATAAAAAACGGAGCAGGTAAAGTTTATTTCTAAAAAGAAAATTTCGTTTTTATCATCAACCCTAAAATCTAACCGGGCATAACCCACGCCACCAAAACTGCGGAAGATTTGAGTAGCAGCCTCCTTCAGTTTTATTTCCAGCTCGGGATTGTTGCAGGCAATATTTGCATTGGGGTGCAGCTCGGATGTTTTTAAAGCATAGGTTTTAAATTGGTTTCCTTCGGGAAAAATATATTCTACAGGTTTAAAAACTTTTACGGTTTTGCCATCGTCGTTTGCCGCAAGCATTACTGTAAACTCCCTTCCGCTGATATATTCTTCTACCAATAATGGTCCATATTCATCAATGATGGATTGTATTTTTAGTTTTAATTCCTCTTTATTATTCACTAAACTATTATCATCTACACCTAAACTGTCGCCGGCTTTATGTGGTTTTACAAACAAAGGGTATTTTAAATGTTTGCACTCAGTTTCAATTTCATCAACACTGTGTATTAATGCATAAGCCGGTGTGTTGATGCCTTCGGTGTAAGCCACATATTTCATCAACTCTTTTGGAGGATCGTATAATAAAGTGGTTGGGCCGGTGAAGGGCATGTTCAATAATTCCAAAGTATAAATAACATCAATGCTGGGTACTTCCCATTCTAAATAACCTTCGCAAAGGTTAACAAAGATGTCGTAGTTTTTTTTCTTGAGTTCTTTAAGCTGTTTATAAGTGGTGAGTTTATTTAAGAAGACAGTATCTACAGTATCGCCTGGCAACAATGCAGATAAATCTCTTGGAGGATCGTAATTTTTATAATCAACATCAGTAGTTGAATAATCGGGTTCTAGTACACAAACTTTTAAGCCCCCTCCGCCCCCTGAAGGGGGGACTTTAGCAGCACTATAATTTGTTGGAGTATTTTTTTTCTCTTGTACTGACATTAGATATTTTTAACCACAATACTTCGACGAGCACATTACACGAAGCAAAACGAAATTTGAAATATAAAGAATGTACTTATGCAACTTTTCGCCGTTGCAATTTTACTTTTTTTACAGCCTTGCGTAAAAAAGCATCATTAATAATTTCAATCACCAGCTGGCTGAATGTTTTATTACTCATTCGCAGTATGGCACCAATAGAAGTATAATCTTCATCTTCGCTTAAACCACATTGGGCATTCACTTCCAGCACATACAACTTTTTAGTTGCCGCATCCATTCTTACATCCACCCTGGTATAACCTTTTCCTTTGCAGGCCACATATGCATCCCAGCTTATCTTTTTTATTTCATTAATTAAAGATTTTTCAGGCAGTTCATATTCATAAAAATTTCCTTCGTTGGGCATAGGCTCTTCTTCTTCATAAATTTCCCAAAGCCTGTCGAACGATAAAAATTTTTCTTTATCTGGTAATGAAGGATGAAAAATTCTTTCTACCGGCGTATAAATTTTTGCTTCAGCCGGCTTATCGTAACTGCCCACAATTAACACGGTGTACTCTGGCCCGGTAATAAACGATTCGGCAATTAAACCATCAGTTGCTAAATTCCAACCGCGGTAACCTTCAAACATTTTACTGATCTGTTCATTTAATGCGGCTTTATTTTCTACCACATTTTTTATGCCTACACCCATGCTGCCACCACTTACCGATGGCTTAACAATTATTGGTGTGCCTAACCTGTCGAAAATGCCATTGGTATATTGATCTTTTATTTTTATAGCTTCCCATTTTGCGTTGGGCACCTTACACTGGTCAAACGCTTCCTTCATAGGTATTTTAGAAGTGGTGATGTTGTAAAAATATTCATCCGATCCGGTGTACACCAATTCTTTTTGATGTAAAAGTTTTACAACAGAAACTCCTGGGGTTCCGTTTACTTCATCGCCATCGCAAATATTAAATACCACAGGAAAATAAATACCTGCTTCTTTTTCGGCAACAATAGTGTCAATTACAGATGCATAATCGTTAATGGTAACAGGTTGCCATTGCCATTCAATATTTAATGCAGCAAATGTTTTGGTGTATTCCTCAATGCTCTGGCTAAAATCGTAATAGTAATCTATGTTGGCATCGTTGGTTATAAGATGCGGCGCCAGTACCCAAACTTTTAATTTTTCGAGAGGAACAATTGGTAAAAAGGCAGACAATGAAGGCATATAAATTTAAACAGACAATTTTTGTTGGGCCTGCTGTTTAATAAAATCGGTTAAACGGTATTTTTGTAAAGTAGATTTACCTAAATGAGCAGCGCCATTTATTAACTGCAGGCAACTGCTGCTTTGGCAATTGCAAACAAATGGCTGGCTCATCTCCCATTCGGTACTGGGATAAAAAAAAGTCAATTCATCACCGGGTTGTAATGGCTTTAAACAAATTAATTCCATAGATGCAGTATCAAAAAAAACATTAGGGTCGCAACTGTGGTTGATGTATTGCAAAAACTCCGGCTGCAGCGTAATATGAATATCCACGCCGGTTTGCACAGTTAAATACGTTGCATACGATTGCGTAATGCCTGCATGAAATTTACTGATAATTTCACCGGGCTTAATAGCGGTTGTAGCGTTTAAAGATTTTTGATTGGTTGAAGTATTGAGCAATACATCTCCAAAGACATGCTTGCTTACAACTTCAAAATTTGGGGCAGTAATGGTAGTTGTTGTCATGTGAATTTAGAATGGGGTAGATGCAAAAAGTTTAATAAAGAATTAATTATTTAATAATGATAAATTTGATTACAGTAAATGTATAAATACATTGAATAATAAAAAAGATATTTAACTGTTATTATTCAATAAGTGGATTAATTGCTTTATAATGTTAATAACCTTAAAACAATATCTTTACTAATAAACAAAACACTTTTGAATAAAGAAGAAAATATGACCAATGGCGAACTGTTGCTGCAACTGGTAAAAATGGAAATGCCTTTTGGAAAATATAAAGGAACGGTACTTTGTAATTTGCCGGTATCGTATTTAGAATGGTTTCAGCGAAAGGGATTTCCTAAAGGAAAGCTGGGTGTTTTACTGGCCACTATTTATGAAATTAAGATAAATGGATTGGAAGATTTATTAAAGCCATTGAAAAAATAGTTAAAAAAACAAACAATGAAACTGAAGAAATTTACTTTAACGAATCTCGTGTTTATCCTCTTTACTTTTTTTGCAACAGCACAAACCACCAATGTAATTACAGTAAA
>JAYURK010000223.1:0-24365 GCA_043756235.1 Ferruginibacter sp.
AATAATATCTTTATTTTCTTCAGGCAAACGAAAACGTTTATTAGGCTGCACAAAAAATTGCTGACTGCTGTTTAATTTTAATTTGCTCAGGTAATCAGAGCACAATCCAAATCTTTTTTTATCATCAACTGTGTAAATATCTTTTACCACCACAATATGCACTTCGCCTTCGTGTGCATTGGGTGAAGAGGCAATGGTGTACAATCGTGGAGAAACAGCGTTCAGGTTAATTAATATTTCTTCAAATTGCGACGCATTTTTTACAGGATATTTTTTTACCAACTCCAGTAAATCGGCACGGCCATCAGGAATGGCATGTCCTGTTGCAGTTGCATATTGCTTTACCAACCGTTCCGTTAAGTGAATAATATTTATTTTTCTTTTCAGTAATTCGTAAATAGTGAATTTTTCTTTTTTAAATTCTAATGATTTGTTTCCATCAACATTTACTGTTGCAATAATATCAGTAACTACCTGCGAATCATTTTCGGCAATAATGCCAATTGAATCGCCGCACTGGTACTCTAAACCTGCTGCTTCAATTTCTATATGATAAGTTTCTTTATTGGAATTGTAATCATTTAGATTAATGGAAGTTAAAATTTTGCCGGTATAAGTTTGCTTGCCTTTTTTAGCAGCAGGTGCAGCAACGGCAGGCAATACTGTTACCTCAGATTGTTTATTATTTATATTTTTTAAAACTGTATTGAACCAGTTGTTGGCCTCATCATCATACTCCAGGTCGCATTTTTGCAAAGGCACAAAACGGTTTGCGCCTAATTTCTTCAACTGCAGATCTACATCTTCACCAGTTTTACAAAACAACGGATAAGAAGTATCACCCAATGCCAGCACGCCATATTTTAATTTGTCTAACTTAAATCCATTGTTGTGTATATGGTCGTAAAACTTTTTTGCAGCAGCAGGCGGCTCACCTTCGCCGTGGGTACTTATTACGGCTAGTAAATATTCTTCTTTTGTTAAATCATTTAAACGATACTGATCCATGCCCACCACTTTTGCATGTACATGATGTTGTTTTGCTTTAGCAGCAAAGTCTGTAGCTAATCTTTTTGAATTACCTGTTTCGGTTCCGTAAACAATGGTGATCTTTTTTGCAGCAGTTTCGGTTACATCGGGCTGCTGAACAATTTTGTTTTTTACAATGCCATTCAAATAGCCATTCATCCATATCAATTCTTCGTTGCTTGAAGCATTGATAAGATCTGAAAGTATTTTAAATTTATTTTCCACCAGCATTTTCACTTTTTTATATTTTTATTTTTATTCGCTTACTGTATTTACAGTTTGTATAAACTTGCTTGCTGTTATCAACTCTTCAAATTCCAAATCGGCTATAGGTTTAAAATAATCGCCACCAGCAGCAGTATTAGCTACCCACGAAAATTTTTGGTGCAGCGCTACAACTTTTCCAATAATTACCAATGAAGGAGAGGCGAAATTTTTACTCCCTAAGTTTTCTTTATAATTCTGTAAAGAAGTAATATGCACTTGTTGAAAAGGTGTAGTGGCCTGTTCAATTACAGCTAATAACTTATCGGGAGATATGTTATGCAGCAAAAGGTTTTGTACTATACCACTTAATGTTTCCGACGACATATAAAAAACTAAAGTATCTTCTGTATTGGCAAGTTCTTTCCAGTATGCATCACTGATAACATCGGATTTATAAAACGTCAACAATCTGATTGCGGTTGAATATCCTCTTGCAGTAAGCGGTATGCCGGTATATGCTGCAGCACCCATGGCTGCAGAAACACCAGGTATAATCTGGTACCGGATATTATGAGCTGCCAATACTTCCAGCTCATCTAAAATATTAGAAAACACATTTACATCACCACCTTTTAAGCGAACCACTAATTTACCTTCCAACGCAAACTGCACCATTAATTCATTAATACTTTTCTGCGGTGTGCTAAAACCCCTGCGGCATTGTTTACCTACATAAATTACAGCAGCATTTTTATTTACATGCTGTTGTAAAATTTCTTTGCTAACCAGGCGATCTGTTAAAACTACATCAGCCTGTTGCAGGTAGCGTACAGCCTTTAAAGTAATAAGTTCTGGATCGCCGCAACCTGCGCCTGCAATAATTACAGTGCCTCCCAACCTCCCCCGGGAGGAGATGTTGCCCAACACTGATTTTTTATTTTGCTTTTGTTCCGGCATTTCAATATTTATTTAATTCAATAACATCATTATTTAAAATAATCTCCTCCATCTTAGTTCTCCCTTCAGGGGGCGGAGGGGGCTTTTAATACAATCCCTCAATACTCAAATATCTTTCTCCGGTATCATAATTAAACGTAAGTACTTTAGCACCGTTGGGAATTTCTTCTAATTTTTTTGCAACAGCTGCTAAAGAAGCGCCGGTAGAAACACCAACAAAAATGCCTTCTTCTTTTGCAATACGTTGTGCATACGTGTAGGCTTCATCTTTACCAACCTGTATAATGCCATCTAAAATTGCAGTGTTTAAAATAGAAGGTATAAAGCCGGCACCAATGCCCTGCAATGGATGCGGCGATGGTGCGCCACCACTTAAAACCGGCGATAACTGCGGCTCTACAGCAAATACTTTTAAGGCGGGCCATTTTGGTTTTAAAATTTCAGCAACTCCAGTTATGTGTCCGCCAGTACCCACGCCCGATATAATGTAATCCAATCCATCAGGAAAATCATTTAATATTTCCAACGCTGTTGTTTTGCGGTGTACTTCTGTGTTGGCCGGGTTATCAAATTGCTGAGGCACCCAACTATTTTTTGTTTCTGCCGCAAGTTCATTTGCTTTTTCAATAGCACCTTTCATTCCTTTTTCTCTTGGTGTTAAAACAAATTCTGCACCATAGCTGCTCATCAACCGCCGCCTTTCAATGCTCATACTTTCGGGCATTACCAAAATTATGCGGTAACCTTTTACTGCAGCTACCAATGCTAAGCCAATGCCCGTGTTACCGCTTGTTGGTTCAATAATTACACTGTCTTTATTTAATATGCCTTTGCTTTCTGCATCTTCAATCATCGATAAGGCAATGCGGTCTTTAATACTTGCACCAGGATTGTTTTTTTCTAACTTGATCCATACTTCATGATCGTTTCCAAACAGCCGGTTAATTTTTACATGCGGTGTATTGCCAATAGTTGCTAAAATATTATTTGCTTTCATCTTTATTTTTTAAATAAAATAATTGTAAGGTTCTGTAAAAGATTTTTTGTCCTGTATGGTTACCTCTGTTTGTTGAAACACTATGGAGAATGGTTGAACTGCATTAGTAAGCCAAACGTTACCGCCAATTACACTGTCGTGGCCAACAATAGTTTGCCCGCCCAGTATGGTGGCGTTAGAATAAATCACCACATTGTCTTCAATGGTGGGATGCCTTTTTTCGGTGGCTTTATCTTTTTGTACACTTAGTGCACCCAGTGTAACACCCTGATAAATTTTTACATTATCACCAATGATAGTGGTTTGGCCAATTACAATACCTGTACCATGATCTATAGAAAATGATTTACCAATGGTAGCGGCAGGATGAATATCAACACCTGTTTTACTATGTGCATATTCGCTGATGATACGTGGCAGTAAATTAATTTTTTGCAAGTGTAATTGGTGTGCAATGCGATGCGCTGCTATGGCAAAAAAACCGGGATAGGCTACCAAAACTTCAGTAATGTTTTTTGCTGCAGGGTCAGCTTCGCAAATGGCTTGCGCATCTAATAAAAGTTTTTTATACAGATCCGGTATAGTTTTAAAAAATGCAGCTGCCTGTTCATCGCTGTGTTTTTCATCATTTAATACCGGGTATAATAATAGCTGCAACTGCCGCTTTAATTTTTTTAACTGCGATTGAATTTCAAACTCATTATTATCCACTTCGCTTTTGCAAATAAATAATACTTCAAAAAGTTTGCGTACAAAACGCCGGGCCCTGTTGCTGTCGGGTAACGAGCAGCCCTGTTGTTTTTTAAAATTGGCTGTTTCCTGAAAAAAAATGTTTTCCATTTTATTATTTTACCTCTCCCCAACCCTTCTCCATCCTTCGACAAGCTCAGAAGAGAGAGAACTCGAATGGGGATTTTTTTTGTTTGTTACTTTGTGTTATAATAACTTTTCACTTTTCATTTATTGAAATAAAACTGCTGCTACGGTAGCATTACTTGTTTCGTCGATTAATATTGCAGCACCATTACTGCGGTTTTTTTTATAACTGTCAAATACAATGGGCGCTGCAGTTTTTATTGATGCTCTTACAATTTCATTTAGTTTAACCTGCTGTACATCTTCAATGTGTTCTAAACTGTTTACATCAATTTTGTAAGCCAGGTTTTTTATCACTGTTCTTACACTGCGGTTATTATGCTGCAATAAATATTTATTGCCATTTTGTAATGGTTTATCATCAAGCCAGCAAAACAAAACATCGGCTTCATTGGTGGCAGTAATATTTTCAGTTGATTTTACAATGGCATCGCCACGGCTTACATCAATATCATCCCTTAATAAAATTGTTACACTTTGCGGTGCAAAAGCTTCAGCAACTTCTATTCCTGCAATTTCAATTTTATCAATTGTTGTTTCAATGCCTGCCGGTAATATTTTTACTGCATCGCCTTTTTTATAAATACCACTGGTAATTTTTCCGGCATAGCCACGGTAATCATGCAGCGCTTCAGTTTGCGGCCTTATAACATACTGCACCTGAAAACGGCTGTCAGTATGGTTTACCGCATTTTCAATTTTTACTTCTTCTAAAAATTCCAGTAAAGGTTTTCCATCGTACCATGGCGTTAGCAAAGATTTTTCAACAATGTTATCGCCATTTAATGCACTCAATGGAATATAGGTAACATTTTCTATGCCCAACTGTTTTGCTAATTTGCTGTATTCAATTACAATGTTATTATACACATCCTGCGAATAATTTACCAGATCAATTTTGTTTATTGCCACCACTACATGCGGAATGCCCAGTAACGATGTAATAATACTGTGGCGGCGGGTTTGCTCTGCAACACCGTGCCTTGCATCAATTAATACAATCGCCAAATCAACATTACTTGCACCGGTAATCATGTTACGGGTGTATTGCACATGGCCCGGCGCATCGGCAATAATAAATTTTCTTTTATCGGTACTGAAATAACGGTAGGCCACATCAATGGTAATGCCCTGTTCTCTTTCGGCCCTAAGCCCATCCGTTAGTAAGGCCAGGTCAATTTCGCCATTGTCTTTATTTTTGGTGCTTTTTTCAATAGCTTCCAAATGATCGGCTAAAATATTTTTGCTGTCGTATAGTAAACGGCCAATTAAAGTACTCTTTCCATCATCAACACTGCCTGCGGTTATAAATCTAAGTATGTCCATACCCCTATCCCCTAAAGGGGGATTAACTTTTTGTATCACTATTTTTATTTATAGCGATGGTTATATAATTATCTTCAAATAATAAAAGATCTGCATTTTCTCCCCTTCAGGGGATGGGGGCTAAAAATACCCACCCTTTTTTCTGTCTTCCATAGCCGCCTCTGTAACCTTATCATCTATTCTTGTTTCGCCTCTTTCGCTTATCCTGGTAATTTTAATTTCATTAACTACTTCATCTAATGTAGCTGCTAAACTTTCTACCGCTGCGGTACAGGTCATATCACCAACCGTTCTGTAGCGCACTTGTTTTTTTACAATCACATCGGTTTCATCAATTCTTATAAAAGGAGAGACCGCAATCAATTGTCCTTCGTGTTCTATCACTTCCCGTTCGTGTGTGAAATAGATTGAAGGCAATGAAATATTTTCGGCACGGATATAATTCCATACGTCTAATTCTGTCCAGTTGCTTATAGGAAACACCCTTACATTTTCTCCTTTATGAATTTTACCATTAAAAATATTCCACAACTCAGGTCTTTGCAGTTTAGGATCCCATTGGCCAAACTCATCTCTTACCGAAAATATTCTTTCTTTAGCTCTTGCTTTTTCTTCATCACGCCTGGCACCGCCAATGCAGGCATCAAAACCAAATTCTTCAATAGTATCTAATAAAGTGTAAGTCTGCAACCAGTTACGGCTTGCAAATTTTCCTTTGGGCTCGGTTAAGCTTTTTGCTTTAATGGTATCTTCTACTTTACGTACAATTAATGTGGCGCCTACTTCATTTGCCAGCCAGTCTCTGTATGCCAATGCTTCCGGAAAATTATGGCCGGTATCGATATGTACTAATGGAAAAGGAATTTTTCCGGGGGCAAAAGCTTTTTTTGCCAGCTGTACTAAAGTGATAGAATCTTTACCACCGCTAAACAATAGTGCAGGCCTTTCAAACTGCGCCGCCACTTCTCTAAAAATGTGAATGCTTTCTGCTTCCAGTTGTTCTAAATAGTTAAGGCTAAAGCCCCTGTCCCCTGAAGGGGAACTAAGATTTGTTACAGTATCCATTTTTTATTTTAGCATTTTCTAAGTTGTGTAAAAAATTTATAATTTTCAAATAGTAAAATTGGGTTAAATTCTTGTAGACTAAAGTTCCCCTATCAAGGGGCGGAGGGGGCATGCAACCCACATTCTTTTTTATCCGCATCTTCCCACCACCAGCGGCCTGCTCTAAAATCTTCGCCGGGTTTAATGGCTCTTGTACACGGGGCACATCCAATACTTACAAAACCTTTGTCGTGTAAGGGATTGTAAGGGATATGATTGTTGCTGATAAATTTTTTTACCGCTTCAGTTGTCCAATGCAACAGCGGATGATATTTTATTATTTGGTTGGCTTCATCCCATTCAATAACAGGCAGGTTGGTTCTGTCTGCAGAATGTTCGGCACGTAAGCCGGTGATCCAAACTGCATTTCCTGCTAATGCTCTTTTTAAGGGTTCTACTTTTCTTATAAAGCAGCATTGCTTTCTGTTATCTACCGATTCGTAAAATGAATTAGGACCTTTAGCTTTTACAAATTCCTGCAGCGCATTAGCCTGCGGATAATATGCCAGTATTTTAGTTTGATATTTTTTGTTGGTGCTGCTCCACACCGAATAGGTTTCTGCAAACAGGCGGCCCGTATCTAAAGTGAAAATTTTTACCGGTAATTGGTTGCTGAGAATAGTATGAGTGATGGCCTGGTCTTCGTAACTAAAGCTGGTGGAAAAAGTTACCTGCCCCGGAAACTGGTTGGTTAATAATGCAATACAATCTGTCTTGTTTAGTCCATCAAAATTGTAGAGTAATTGAGTAATGGTATTTTTTATATGTTGATTCATTAATGTGGTGTAAAATTGAAATTGAAAATATAGCGTGAAGTACAGTTTTAACATCGGTAAATGTTGCCACTGCAAAGCCTGCACATTATGGAAGAAAAAATACTCATTTTTTAGAAGTCTATATAATTGGTAGACAAATATAGGCCATAAGTTTTAAACTGGCTTACATTTTTTGCCTGCCGCTAAAATTTTAGAAAATTTTTAATATAATTACTGTAAACAAACTTTTACTACACCACTCCGGCCAGTTGCAGACTGCGTTTGCTGATTTGCTTATACTCAATATTTTCAATAATAGCATCCGGATAAAGGATCAGCGAAACCCCGGGTTGCTTCCACCATTCGGTGGCAAATAATTTGGCTGCACTGATAACACCTGTTAACCAGCTAAAATTAAACTCATTGTGCCATTCTTCTATCCATTCAAAATTGTCTTTATTTAATTTAGAAATATCATCCACACTTACAAAAACTTTTAAATAAAAATCATTGCTCAGTGCGGTATCGGTTTGGTGGTGTATTTTTTTATATTCGTATTTATAATTGTACCGCAGGGCCGAAATATCGCTGAGTACCGCAGAAGCTGTAGGAAAAGCCCCGGCACCTTTGCCTTTAAAAAAATGTTTATCTGCAAAAGTGCTTTCGGTTGTTACGGCATTAAATTCATTTTTTACATGGTACAAATCATCTGCAGCGGTTACAAACTGCGGCAACAAAAATGCAGCAAGCTTTCCGTTGGATAATTTTTGTGCGTTAGCCACTAGTTTAATGGCGTAATTTTTTTCTTTAGCAACAGTAGCATCGTTTAAAGAAATACTCTCTATACCATTAAAAATAAAAGCATTTGTTTTAGCCACTACACCAAATGAATGGGCTAATAAAATAGCCAGTTTATTGGCAGCATCAAAACCGCCAATATCTAATTTAGGATTGCTTTCTGCAAAACCCAGTTGCTGTGCTAACAGTAATGCCTCATTAAATTCTAATTGTTCATCAAATATTTTTGTTAAGATAAAATTGGTAGAACCATTAATAATTCCCCTTATCGATTGCAAAAGATCATTATCATAATATTCTTCCAAATTTCTTATAATGGGCATGCTGGCGCAGCAGGAGGCTTCGTATAAAAATGGTGTTTGATATTTTTCCTGCAACTGCAGCAGTTCTTCAAAATGTTCGGCAATCATTTTTTTATTGGCACTCACCACAGCCTTACCTTTTTGCAAAGCTGTTTTTACAATATCAAATGCTGCATCGGCATCATCAATCAATTCTACAATTACATTAATATCATCATCGTTCAGTAATTGTTGTGCATCAGCAGTAAAATTTTCTGCACCAATACTTCTTTTTTTATCAATATTTTTTATACAGATTTTTTTTATTGAAGATTGTAATGTAGGTGTACTGTGCAGTACATCGTACAAACCTTTACCTACTACACCAAAGCCAAAAAGTCCGATAGTTAATTGAGTAGTTGCCATGAAATGGTTAATTAGTTTATTTGTTAATTGGTTTATTAGTTGGTTAACATTGATATCAAGAAGTGACTATTGCTAACGCAGCTTTAATTTTTTGAAGTGCAGTTCTCCGCCAGCTGGCGGAGTAGGGGCAACAAAAAAGCTCATCCGTAAATCAGATGAGCTTTTAATATTTTGATGAAAGTATTTAAGGCTTTTAATCTGACTTATCTGTCACGCCAGCGGCGTGATGGAATTGGCACCTTTTCCCGCCAATAGCGGGATGGTTGTCAAGGCTTCATTGGGCCATTACCCTCTGCCTTTCTTGATAAGAGATGTTTAAAGAACTGCGGCAAAGATATAATCACAAGGTTGAAACTGCCAAATAAAAAATGTAAAATAATTGTAAAGAAGTTTGAAAGCCTTTACTATATTGTGTTTCAGGGCTCATATTTTTTTAAATTTTTCTCCAGCCATTCTTCCTGCGAATTGGCCAATTGCTCTGTTACAACTAACACAGCAATTTTCCCCTGCCCTTTTATAATTGATTTACTCACAAAAGAATGTTCTATCACTTCGTCTTCCTTCATCCCCAACAATTTCATTAATGGTATCATTTTTTCGCTGCCAAAATGTTTAAACAATGGCTCATCCATAGCGCTGTACACAACAATTTTTTCTAAAGGCCAATGTTCAACTAATGCTAACTCCTTTTCATGTAAAGGGTAATGTTCTGCAAATACAGCATTTTTATTTTGCAGCATGCCGCTGTGCATATTTTTCGCATCCATTACTTTCGTTTCATCAAGTTCATGCTCAGCAAATACAGTTCTTAATTCTTTAAGGGTTTCTGTAAACCAACAAATAAACAAAGTATCGGGTTGCGCTTTGGCCAACGCAATGCAGGCGTTTGTTTTAGCAGTTACACTCATGTATGTTTTGTCAGTAAAAATGCTTTCTGCTTTTTCTTCTTCTTTGTTTCCAAATAAATTAAATGACATATGGCTTAATTAAAGTTGCAAATTATGCCAAGCAAAAGAAATTTGGGTAAAGAAATTTTTGCATAACACAACAGCGCATTATGCTTTTCTTAAAAAATAACCATTTGCAAAGCATTTACGAGGGTATTAATAAAACAAATTATAGTCAACTAAATAGTTTAGTTTTTGTTTTATCTTTACAATAAGTAAGTACAAATGGCAAAAAAAAAAGTAGCGGCAGCAGAAACAGTAATTAATAACGATTTTATAGAAGTGTTTGGTGCCCGGGAGCACAACCTCAAAAACATTGATATTAAAATTCCAAAAAATCAACTGGTGGTTTTTACGGGTGTAAGTGGCAGCGGAAAATCGTCGCTGGCATTTGATACAATTTATAATGAAGGCCAGCGCCGCTACATGGAAAGTTTTGGTGCTTATGCCCGCCAGTTTGTGGGTGATATGGAGCGGCCCGATGTTGATAAAATCACTGGCCTTAGTCCCGTAATTTCTATCGAACAAAAAACTACCAACAAAAATCCACGAAGCACAGTTGGTACGGTTACAGAAATTTATGATTTTTTAAGATTGTTGTATGCAAGGGTAGGAGAGGCTTACAGTTACAACACCGGAAAAAAAATGGTAAAGTTTAGTGAAGAAGAAATTGTTACCGCCATCTTTGATAAATATCAAAACCAAAAAATAAGTTTATTAGCCCCACTGGTAAGAGGAAGAAAAGGGCATTACCGGGAACTGTTTGAAGAAGTAAGAAAAAAAGGTTTTTTAAAAGTTAGGATAGATGGCGAAATAAAAGACCTGGTGGCTAAAATGCAGGTTGACCGTTATAAAATTCATGATATAGAATTGGTAGTGGATAGATTACCGGTGAATGATGAAATGAAATTTCGCCTTAGCCAGAGCGTACAAAAAACGTTGCAGATAGGTAAAGACTTATTGTTTGTAAGCCCCCAACCCCCTGAAGGGGGCAAAAATGCAGGCTCCGCAAATTCAAAAAAACTTTCAAAACTTTCAGCTAAAAATCCTCCAGAAAATAATCATGAGTTTGAATTTTCAGACTCAGAGAATCCCCCTTCGGGGGGTGGGGGGGCCGTGGCTATGTTCAGCAAACAACTCATGTGCATCGATACCGGCATCAGTTACGAAGAACCCTCACCCAATGCATTTTCATTTAACAGTCCGTATGGTGCATGCCCAACGTGTAAGGGTTTGGGCAATGTATATACCATTGATATGGATGAAGTGTTACCCGATAAAACTGTAAGTGTAAAAGAAGGCGGCATCATTCCATTGGGCGAAGAAAGAGAAGCCAGTGTGTACCAGCAGGTGGTGCAGTTTTCAAAAAAACATAAAATTAATTTAGCAAAACCAATAAAAGATTTACCGGCAGCACAACTGGATTTATTATTATACGGCGATCAAAATATTAACGGCGATTTAAATTTAGATTTAAGCGATGATACTGTACCGCTGGAATATACCGGCAGTTACGAAGGCATTATTCCCATGCTTAAAAGATGGTTCAGCTCGCCCAACAGCAACGAAGCATTAAGGGCCTGGGTAGAAAAATATATGCAACTGGCGGATTGTACCACCTGCAAGGGTACACGACTAAAAAAAGAAAGCCTGTGGTTTAAAATAGATGAGAGAAATATTGCCGAACTGAGTGCTATGAATTTGGATAATTTAGCGGCATGGTTTGATGGAGTGGAATTGCGGTTGAATAATAAACAAAACGCTATTGCAAAAGATGTTTTAAAAGAAATAAGAGAACGGTTACAATTTTTATTAGATGTAGGATTAACTTATTTAAGTTTAGGCCGTCCCTCCAGAACACTGAGTGGTGGCGAAAGCCAGCGTATAAGGCTGGCCACACAAATAGGCAGCCAGCTGCAGGGCATTACTTACATTTTAGATGAACCCAGCATTGGGTTACATCAAAGAGATAATCAACGTTTAATAACTGCGTTACAAAATTTACGTGATATTGGCAACAGTGTTTTAGTTGTTGAGCATGATAAAGATATTATGCTGGCAGCTGATTATTTAATTGATATAGGGCCCAAAGCCGGCACACACGGCGGACAAATTGTTACCGAAGGAACGCCGGCATTTGTTTTAAAATCTAATTCGGAAACAGCGCAGTATTTGAGTGGTAAAAAAAATATTGAAATTCCTAAAGAGCGCAGAAAAGGAAATGGAAAATTTATTGAACTAAATGGCGTAACAGGAAATAATTTACAAAACGTTTCGGTTAAATTTCCATTAGGCAAATTAATCTTAGTAACCGGTGTTAGCGGCAGTGGTAAATCAACTTTAATAAACGAAACTTTATATCCGCTGCTGAATAAATTTTGTTACAACAGCAAAGCCAATCCCATGCCCTACAAAAATATTAAAGGCATGGAGTTAATTGATAAAGTTATTGAGATAGATCAAAGCCCTATTGGCCGTACGCCACGCAGCAATCCTGCAACTTACTGTGGATTTTTTACTGACGTTAGAACTTTATTTGCTGCAGTGCCCGAGGCAAAAATTCGTGGCTATGCTGCCGGCCGTTTTTCTTTTAATGTAAAAACCGGCAGGTGCGATGTGTGCGAAGGCGGCGGCATGAGGGTTATTGAAATGAATTTTTTACCCGATGTATATGTGCATTGCGAAAAATGTAATGGCAGAAGATACAACCGGGAAACTTTAGAAATTCGTTACAAAGGAAAAAGCATCAGCGATGTGCTGGATATGACGGTGGATGAAGCCGTAGAATTTTTTCAGGCGGTGCCGTATATTTTTAGAAAAATAAAAGTATTGCAGGAAGTAGGTTTGGGATATATCACCCTTGGGCAAAGTGCCGTAACATTAAGCGGTGGCGAAGCACAACGGGTGAAATTAAGTACCGAGCTTGGAAAAAAAGATACCGGTAAAACATTTTATATTTTAGATGAACCCACAACAGGTTTACACTTTCAGGATATACAGCATTTACTGGAAGTATTAAAAAAATTGGTTGACAGGGGCAACACCGTTTTAGTAATTGAACATAACATGGATGTAATAAAAGTTGCCGATCATATTATTGATATTGGTCCCGAAGGCGGCGATGGCGGCGGTAAAGTTTTATTTGAAGGCCAGCCCGAAGGATTGGTAAAAGTAAAAGAAAGTTTTACCGGAAAATTTTTACAGGCAGAATTAAAATAAAAAAGTTCCTGCTTTGGGCAGAAACTCCGGAGTTTAAAAAAACTCACAAAAAAAGTTCAAAGGATAGTAACGAAATCATAAGATTGTGGTTTCAGGGGTAGCAAGTAATATAAAAATATTCCTTGGTTCCTCGGGGGTCGACTTCAGTTGTATCACTTTGTACAGTTTCTTTATAATTTTTTTAAAATTTCATGTAATGTAAGATTAAAAACATGCATGATGCAAAAACAAATGCTGCTTTTAATGTTCCCGGGTTAATTTGTAGATTATTATTCATAATGTAAGTTTTTAAAATTAATATACTGATGGGCACCTGGTTTGTCTTGCAGCACTTCTTGCAAAAGAGCTTTCATAAATTGGCCCCAGTCTGAATCCTATTTTAGCTACTACCGAAAAATAAGTGTCCGAATATTTTAAATCGCCACGTTGCGTACCTGCAGGATATCTCGTCATGCCGGGATAAATAATGCCTACAGCTTTATCCGATAATCTTGTTGCCAACGAGGCGTCTGCAGCAGATAAATATTTTGGAAAAATTCTTGGGTCCACATATTTTTGACTAACATCATCAATATAATCAGTAAAAGTTTTTCTGTAAAGCAATTCCACACCTGCACTTATCCTGTCGCTTACATAATATTTTACCCCGCCACCAAATGGTATATTCATTTGTGATAAACTGTATGGCTTGCTTGATGGATATTCTGACATGCCCTGGCCTTCTAAACGTAATGGATGTAAATAATGCCAGGTTTTGTTACCGTTAGCATCTTTTAAAGAACCTTGTGGATTAAAATGAAAAACACCGATACCAATTAAACCATAGGGCCTCAACCTTGGCTCATTTTCTGCATTTATATTCAGCAGCATTGTAGGATATAATTCCAGGCAGGCATTGGCTTCCCAAACATTTGTTCTAAAATCAAGGTTGCGTTGCTTGCGCCATAATTCATCCAAACCATTGGTATTAATAACAGCATCATCACCTTCTAAAAAAGTTAAGGCGCCCGATATTCTTACACCGGCCCATTTAGTTGGATAAACAGTGATGTAAGCACCCTTCATTAATTTTGTAAATTCAAAATTTAAATCTTTTGTAAATGCGTGAGTGCCTTTGCCGGCATTACCGCCAAGGTCGCCTAAGAAAAAACTGGGTCCAAAGTTCAGGCCCACTTCCCATTTAATTCTTTCATCGCCAAAAATAAATCCCTGGGAGTATGATTTGCCGAGGAGTAAAAAGCAAACCGTAAAAAGGAATAAAGTTTTACCAATAATTTTGGGTAAACATAGTTTCATCAGACATTAGATTTAGTGTTTCTACAGAAATTGGATTATTAAAAGCGTATAAAATTCATCACCATTCACACTGCACACAGGGCATTTTATACTACTATCAACTAAAACGGGCGTTTTTGTTAAATATTGCTTAAGGCTTTTAATTATTTTGTAAGCAGCATGCTTATGTGGGGAATATTATCTTCTAAATAAACTTCGCTGCATTGTACAAAACCCAGCGACTGGTAAAAATTTTTTAAATATAACTGGGCACCAATTTTTATAGCAGTACAATTGAACAGTTCTAAAGTTTTAGCAATACTTAATTCCATTAATTTTCGGCCGGCACCGCTGCGGCGGTATTGCGGCGCCGTAACCACACGGCCAATGCTGGCATAATCATCGTAGGAAATACCCTGCGGAATTATACGGGTATAAGCAACTAATAAATTGTTATGCCAACCCATAAAGTGAAAACTTTTTATATCCTTATCATCTGCATCCTGGTACACACAATTTTGCTCCACTACAAAAACTTCGTTTCGCAATTGCATGATGGCGTACAATGCTGCTGGTGTTAAATCATCAAATTTTTTAAGTGTCCAAACAATTTCCATATGACCCTGTCCCCCGAAGGGGAACTTAGATTGTTGCTCCATTAGTAAATAAATAAATTAATAAATTCAATCTGCCAGTTTTTTTGGGACAAGCATTTTTTCTTTAATGGGCTTCATTGGCGTCGCACTCTTCAACAGTAAACCTTTATTCAACTTCCTCATTTTATTACCTTAATTTATTTAATAAATTCTCTGCGTCCTCTGCCCCTCAGCGTGCAAATTAATTTGTATTCCTCATTTTAAACAACATCACTGCTGCAATTGATTCAGCCCTTGTTTTTGCCAGCGTTGCAATTTTGCCTTCGTACAGTTCATCAATTGTAGAAGTAAACAAATATAACCAACTTGTAAAATGTTCTTTTTTCAATGCAACTTTTTTATTAAGATCGTAATGCACTTCCATGGCATTTTTTTTATACACCGGGTTGTCTAATAAAATCGTTTCCCAAAAATCTACTATCACCGGTATATGATGTGGCCAGTCCATAGCCACCACTTCATTAAAAATAAAACCAATGGTGGCATCAAGTTTTACTTTTTCATAAAAACTAATAATCAGTTTTTCAATATCTGCCCGGCTTTCAATATCGCTCATTTATTTTTTTTTTAAGTAAGGCAAAATTTCATTTATGCTAACTGGTTTTTGCTGTTCGTCAATTTCAATTACAATAATATAGCCATCGGCACCACCGGCTTTTTTAACCGCATCCACTAATTTTTGCTGATCGCTGATAGTGCGTTTACCATCGGTGGCACTCCATATTTCTTTAGTGCACAAACAGCCTTCAGTAGGCGTAAGCGGAAAGTAGGGTTGCGCCCTGTAAAAAGAAGTATCGATAGTAGTACCATGTGCAATAATTTCGGTGCGGCCAATTGCACTGGCATAATAACTTTGAAAAAGCGGGTGATAATTTTGTAAAGCTTTTGGTAACAACTGCTGGTACCATTCTTTTGTCCATACAGAATCTGTAATGGCACTGTCTTTTAAAAAATGTTGAATACTGGTTTCAAGTGGCATGGTCAATTGTAAATTCTCTGTGGTACCTATAGCATCAATTTTACTTTTACCAAAACCATACATTCTAAAAATGCCCTGTGGTGTGTTACCGTTTGTTAAATAGGCCGGCAAGTTGCTAATGCTTCTGGCCAGTTGCGGAACCGAAAAAACAATGCCCTTATCACCAGTAATAAAATTACCATTGGTATCTTTTACAATAACAAGGCCCGGGAAATTCCTGTTTTTTCTTTGTATGCTGTACACTACAGTATTGCCTTTTAAATAATCTTTATTAATCAAGAGGTTTAATTTCAACTTTACTTTATTGCTTTCTTTTTCTGCTAACTGCATAATGGGCCACAGCAATTCATATAATATATATTCAGCAGTTTGTGGGTTATCAAAATTTTCTATTTTCTTATAGATAAATGCCCCTACTTTATCAACGTTTGCTAACGATTTGTCTGCCCTTAATAAATACTCGGCACACATGGCAAATATTTTTGCATTGGTGGTAATTAAAAATAATTTGTTGATGGCTGTTTTAAATTGCCAGGTATAATTAGCATACATCAACTCCATCAATGCCCGTTGAAAACCCACACTTCTTTTTTCAATGCCATCAAAAGCAATGCTTATTTTTTCATTAACCCATGGTTGTTTGTAGCGTATTAATTCCATCGCATAAAAAGCATCCTGCCAATCAGCTTCGGTATCATCAGTTAATGGCTGCGATAAATTTTTTATGATGGAGGTGTTAACTATATAGTTGTATGTTTTTTCCCGGTTGGCTTTTATGGCACCCTTATATACTGGTACTGCAATGGTTTGAGCATGGCTGTAAAACATTGCCATCAATAAAAAACAAAAAATATAATAGCGGATTAGTTTCATTGTTACAAAGTAAATGTATTGGCTTAATAGCCATATTTATTTTTCCATAAAGTTTTTAAAAACTTACGCAACTCTTCTTCTCTTGCATTATTACCGGGTGTATAAAACGCCGTGCCTTTTAATGCATCGGGTAAATATTCCTGCGGCGAAAAATTATTTTCGTAATTGTGTGAATATTCATATCCCTTGCCATAACCTTCCTGCTTCATTAATTTGGTAGGTGCATTTCGGATGTGTAAAGGAACGGATAGATCGCCTTTAAGTTTTACGGCATTCATTGCAGCACCAATAGCCACGGTAGCCGAATTACTTTTTGCGCTGGTGGCTAAATAAATAGTACACTGCGATAAAATCAACTGGCTTTCAGGATAACCGATTTTATTTACTGCATCAAATGCAGCGTTGGCTAACAATAATGCATTGGGGTTGGCATTACCAATATCTTCGCTGGCTAATATCAATAATCTTCTGGCAATAAATTTTACATCTTCACCACCTTCAATCATTCTGGCTAAATAATATACCGCCGCATTAGGGTCGCTGCCACGGATAGATTTTATAAAAGCAGAAATGATATCGTAATGCTGTTCGCCTTTTTTATCGTAGAGTGCAATGCGTTGTTGTGCAATTTCCATTACTGCATCATCTGTAATAGTAACATTGTTACCGAGTGTGTCCGTTACAAGTTCTAATAAATTCATCAGCTTCCTTGCATCGCCACCCGAAATATTTATCAAAGCTTCAGTTTCTTTCAGTTCAATCTTTTTTGTTTTTAAAACCACATCGGTTTGTATGGCATGATGCAATAAGGTAATCAAATCTTTTTCATCCAGTGCTTTTAAAATATAAACCTGTGTTCTGCTAAGCAAAGCACTGTTTACTTCAAACGAAGGATTTTCTGTGGTAGCGCCAATTAAAGTGATGATACCTTTTTCTACCGCACCCAATAATGCATCCTGCTGGCCCTTATTAAAGCGATGAATTTCATCGATAAATAAAAATACCCCGTACGTATGGGGTTGTTTTTTTGCAAGGTCAATTATTTCACGTACTTCTTTTACACCACTGCTTATGGCGCTTAAGGTATAAAACGGCACCTTTAAAGTATGGGCAATAATATTGGCAATAGTGGTTTTGCCCACACCCGGCGGTCCCCATAAAATCATGCTGGGCACTTTGCCCTGCTCAATGGCTTTACGCAAAATACTTCCTTTGCCGGTAAGGTGTTGCTGGCCGGTTAATTCATCCAACGATGTGGGGCGTAAACGTTCGGCAAGTGGAGGAAGATTCATGAGCAAATTTACCAGTTTAAACTATTGCCGGTGGCTTTTTTGCAAGTATTGATTAGGTAAGAGTTATTGTGCTTAAAGTAGTATCAATGCAAATTTTTTTGCCTTCTAAAAAATCAAGTCCTAAAAGGCCATCATAATTAGAAAAAATTCCGTGTGCGGTAAAGTCATAAACTTGTATATTAAAATTCTCTTTTGTAATACCCAGAGAATTAATTTTATTAATTTTAAATACTTCAGAATCTACAACACCATTTGCGGTTTCAATATTAACAATTTCAACTGCATCTTTCAACTCATATCCAGATATATAAAGCGCATTACTGTCTATTGTTGTATTTGAACATCCTGTGTCGAGTATCATACGAAACTTACCCTTATTATCTAATGTGACGCTTATAATAATTAAACCGCCGTCCGGCATCCTTTCAAAATGATGTGTCATTTTTTAGTGCTGTTAAATATACCGGTCATAGTTCTAATAGCGTTAAAATGGCCAGTATAAATGATAGTTATGGTATCAAAATCATTTGTCTTACTTTTTCCTAAATAACAAACTTCCTTCTTGTCTTTACTATGCAAAATAGGTATCCCGGATAATACATTAAGTTCAGGCTCATCCATAGTTGGATTACCAATCAAAACCCATTCATCAGGATATAATTTTTTTATATCGCTGATATTTAAGATTTGTCCCATTTTTTTACCTTTTTTATGATGTAAAGTTACGTTTTTACTTCAAGCAAATAATTATTAAGCAGCAAGGGGTATCACTGCACATTAGCCTCTAAAAAAACCTGGATATTATTAAACGCATTACCATAAGTAGCATTATCCCAATCGCCATGGCCTTTACCGGGATATAAAATATACTGATTGATTACACCGGCAGCAGATAATTTATTTTTTACTGCAACAGATTGAGAAGGATTTACTAAAGGATCGGCACCGCCATGTATTAAAATAGTTGGCGGGGCACCTGCAGCAATAAAATTTACCGGACTGGAGTTGGTGTAAAGTGTTGGATTAGTTGTTGGCGTTGCACCAATGGCCTGTGCCACTACTGCAGATAAAAAAGTTAGGCCGCCAACAGGATTATTGTACATATCTGTTAAATCGCCGGGGCCAAAAAAACTAACAATGGCTTTTGGTTTTACAGGCACACTATATTTATAACCCTGCAGCATGGCTAAATGTGCGCCGGCACTTGCACCAATCAAAACATACTTATCGCTTATTAAATATTCGGCCGATTTACTAAAAATAAATTGCAGTGCAGCCTTCACATCATTTTCCTGCGTGGGAAAAACATTTATGGTGCCAGTGGATAAACTGTAATTAATATTGAAAATGGCGTAGCCGGGTAAACGCTTTTTCATAGTATCTACAAAAGCATTCAAATCATTTTTATCACCACTTGTCCAGCCCCCGCCATGTATCATTATCATAACTTTTGTGCCGGCAACAGTTCTGCCTGCAGGTAAATACACATCCATTTTTTGTTGAGCATCGGTGCTATAAGCAACATTGGGTAATGTTTGTGCAGCAATAGTATTATCTGTAGAAGTATTTTTTTTGCAGGAAATAAAAATTGAAATAAATAAAACAAGGGGAAGTAGTTGGTGCAATTTCATTATTAAGAATTTAAGAAGGAAAAGATAAGAAGAATTGTGTTAATGCAAAGTAAAAGCAGGGTTCAATTATTTTCTACCTATTGGGTTGTGTATTAAAAATATTAGCTGATATCAGGTTCTCCTATTTCTTTTATCAGAGTATCAAATTGTAATTTCAAACGTTTTTTAGAAGAAAAGAAAAAATAAAATTGATAAATGATAATATAAAAACCATTGCAGGTTGTCAATAACAAAAGAATGAACTTAAATAAATCAACAAAATTAATTGCATTGCCCTCATTAGAAAATTTAATAAGCCACTGGATGTTTTTATAAATTGCAAAAACCAGTATTGCAGTTAATAAAATGAAAAGTATAAAAAATAACCAAAAAAATATCTTCCTTGTTGTTGTTAGGAACTTGGATGTTGCATAGCTGGAACTTAAATTAATATTACTGGCACAATTTGCAATTATAATTAAAGGAATTCCTAATATTGTTGCAACAATATATTTATCCTCAAAAGAAATAGGGTTGTAATAAAATGTAAAAACGAAAAGAAATATAATTAAGACTATGTGAATAATATTAAGTAACCTAAATATTTTCATTTTTAAAATTTATTTCAAATCCAGCTTTATCTGCAACTCCTCAAATTGTTTGGCATCAATGGTACTTGGTGCATCGATCATTACATCGCGGCCACTGTTGTTTTTAGGAAAGGCAATAAAATCACGGATGCTTTCGCTGCCGCCTAAAATAGCACACAACCTGTCGAAGCCAAATGCAATACCACCATGGGGTGGTGCACCATACTCAAATGCGCCGAGTAAAAAACCAAATTTATGCTGTTGCTCTTCGGCATCCATGCCCAAAGCAGCAAACATTTTTTCCTGCAATTCTCGTTGAAAAATTCTTATTGAACCACCGCCAATTTCGTTGCCATTCAACACCATATCATAAGCATTGGCTTTTATATTTGCGTAAGGATGTTTTAAATATTCTGCCGCATTTTGAATTACAGGATTGTTGTTGATCATCTCTGCAATTTGCGCAGGCTTTGGCGAAGTAAACGGATGATGGCGTGCCACCCAGCGGTTACCTTCTTCATCATATTCAAAAAGCGGAAAGTCTAACACCCACAACAATTTAAAATCAGTGGGTTTACGCATGCCTAATTTATCGGCCATATACATTCTTAAATCGCTTACGGCTTTTCTTGTTCTTTCTTCTGCGCCTGCTAAAATTAAAATCAGGTCGCCGGGTTTTGCATGGGCTGCTGTTGCAATGGCAGAAAGTTTTTCTTCGTTATAAAATTTATCTACGCTGCTTTTAAAAGTTCCATCAGTATTACATTTTATAAATACTAATCCCTTCATGCCTATTTGCGGACGTTTAACCCATTCTGTTAGTTCATCAGTTTGTTTACGGGTGTATTCGCTGCAACCGGGAATTGAAATGGCAACAACAGTCTCAGCCCCCCCGCCCCCCAAAGGGGGGATTGCGAAAAGTTCGGCATCTAAAAGTGGCTTTCTGTTTTCAAAAGCATGTGATGGGAATTTTAAGTTTGCTATTTTAATTTCAAAACGAATATCGGGTTTATCGTTACCATAATTCCACATGGCTTCTTCCCAAGTGATGCGCTGTACCGTTTCGGTGTAATCAATATTTTTTACGTCCTTAAAAATTCGTTTTACCAAACCTTCAAACATATTTAAAATATCTTCCTGCTCTACAAAACACATTTCGCAATCTATTTGTGTAAACTCGGGTTGGCGGTCAGCTCTTAGATCTTCATCTCTAAAACATTTTACAATTTGGTAATAGCGGTCGTAACCACTTACCATTAATAATTGCTTAAACGTTTGCGGACTTTGGGGCAATGCATAAAATTGTCCGCTGTTCATCCGGCTGGGCACCACAAAATCTCTTGCACCTTCCGGCGTACTTTTAATTAAAAAAGGTGTTTCAATATCTAAAAAATTATTTTCGTGCAAATAATTTCTGGCGCTTCTTCCCACAGCATAACGCAATTCTAAATTTTTCTTTACAATATTTCTGCGTAAATCTAAAAAGCGGTATTTCATTCTCAGTTCATCACCACCATCCGTATCATCCTGTATAGAAAATGGTGGTACAGCCGATTTATTTAATATTTTAAAGGAGGCTACATTTATTTCAATATCACCAGTTGGTATGTTGGCATTTTTACTGCTGCGTTCATTAACCGTACCATTTACCTGCAATACAAATTCTCTTCCCAAAGGATTTGCTTCCAGCTCTGTATTCAATGCTTCTGAAAATAATAATTGGGTAATGCCATAACGGTCTCTTAAATCTACAAAAGTGATGCTGCCAAATTTACGAACGGTTTGTACCCAACCGGCAAGGGTTACAGTAGTGTTGTTATCAGTTAATCTTAATTGGCCGCAGGTGTGGGTTCTGTACATATACTATATAAAATTGAGCGGCAAAGATAAGCCATTATATCCTTGGACGAAAGCTAAAAAGCAATGAGTCTAAAAGGTGAATTATTAGCTTTAAAATGTTTTTTTAGAATGTAATACAGCATCATTAATACGTTTTTTTATAGCAGCAACAGGTAAGCTTTTTTTTAGTTTTGGCGGATCAATTGCTGGGTCAATATCTTCAAAATAATTGATAGCCCTTAATGCAATAAGAGGATTGAAATGGGTATATTTTTTTGTATAAAAATCTATCATTTCTGCTAAAGAAAAATGTTGAAGTAAGTAATAGATATCAATAAAATCTTTCAATCTTTTTCCGGAATTTGATATAGCATGTAATTTCATAGCAGCTATATCCTGCATCGAAAGAAAAGTAATCCCATCTTCGGTTACAGGTTCATTAACAAAAGGATAACTGTGAGCAATGAAATCAACTTTTACTTTATTGATGAATCCAATAATAGTATTTTTAAAATTATAGCTTACTTCAAAATTGTAACCTGCTTCTTTTATGGTACTGATTATAAAATCTGTTTCAAAAGTATTTTGTGTAAATAAATCAATATCTATGGAATTTCTATGCCCCATTTGCAAAGCAAGTGCAGTTCCACCTACTAAATAAAATTCTTTTAGCTCAGGTAATTTTTGTAATTGCTGTGTAAGCTCAAAAGTATATGGTGCTATAATAGAGGGATCTTTATGCAGCATCTAAAAAATCTGATTTTAAAAATATTCGGGAAAATATTTTTTCACTTTCTTTTAATTGTGCACTCCAGTCAATAGTATCCAATATTTTTTGTTCGCCATAGTAATACAAGATAGCCCGCCAATGATTTAAGTCACCTAATTGCAAAACCCTTTCTATAACAATTTTATATGACTTGTCATAGTTGAAAGTATCAATATCATACTCCCATAATAAATGGTTTGGTATTTTAGACTTGATATCCATATCTGGTAGAAAAGTACTTTATAAAGATACTGAAAATACTCGGGTACTTATACTAATTATCACATCGTTTCCATCACATCCTTGTGCCTTGGCCTCCAGATTAAATAATAAAAAATTAAAAACAGCAGGCCAATACAAAAAGGTATCATCGCAGTTTGTTTGCCTGTTAAACCAAGCAGCAATAATTTTTCATCAAATTTAAAAAACTCACTTGCCATCCAGAAGCTGTTGGCACTTATCCAGAATACGATAGCAAAGTTGTGACAGGCCTCGCTCATTATCGCCCTGTTTTTAATGGCTATCCAAATGGCTATGGCTAATGTGGGTATAACCATAACAATACCCAGTAGCCGCCACTCCATACACCAGCTGATATCTTTAAAAAGCCAGAAAACAATGTGCATGTTTTCCATTTTACGAAACCTTAATGGTATGGAATAGTTTACAGTTTGCGGCATTATATTATAATTTTAAAAAAATATATTTTTGCAATAATATAATATTTCAAGCAAAAAGAACGTTATGTGTTTTCAAATCTAAAAAAATCAATATGAAAAACATCTTTTTTTTGTTTTTTGTGTCTTCAGCCTTAATTGGTAAAGCACAATTTTCTGCATCAAACCTTTCTGCAGGCATTTCTGGAAATTATTTATCTTTTTTTAAATCAAAATTTAGTACCGTAGGCGCAAAAGTTGATCTTGGTTATCAGTACAGTGAAAAGTTAACCGCTATATTAAGTTACACTTACAGCAGTCCGATAAAAAGTGCATCTTCATATTATTTTGGCGGCACCAACAGTTATACAATTCCAACGGAGATATCAACTAAAATATCAACAGTGTCTTTAGGCATTCAATACTTTCTAAAAGCAAATCCTGAAGGTTTATCTGTTTATTTACCTGTTGGCGCATCATTTATTTTTGGAGGCAGTACCGGTAAAGCAACCGGTCCATCTGTACCTGCCGGAAATTCACTGCCACCTGGTTATACTGAAAAAGAAAAATTTAGCAGTTATATGATGTTTGGAGGAATTGGTGCAATGTATGCTATTGGCCCTGTAAAATTATTTGCAGATGGTGGAGTGGCTATTCCCGCAAATAATGTTAACGGCGCTTATGTAGAAGTAAATGTAGATACACATTTATTTGCAAACGTTGGAGTAAGAATACCTTTTGGCATACCTGATAGTGAATAAAATTTATGAAAAAAAATAGTTACTAAACGGCTAATTATATTTTGAGCCATAGTTAATTCGGCTCAGTTTTATTAGTTAGGGGACTGTGATTACTTTTGAATAAAAAAAATCACTTGGAAAAAGAACTAATAAGCCATTTTCTC
>JAYURK010000224.1:0-7626 GCA_043756235.1 Ferruginibacter sp.
TTAGTAAAGTTTAGGTGTGGTAACTCAAACTTAACTAATATGGGCGGTTCTAACGAACTGCCCGTTTTTATTTATAATTTAGTCGGACAATAGTGATTATTTTTCTACTTTAAAAATAATATGGACAAACAATTTTGGAAAGGTGTTGGGCTTACCCTTACTATTATGGCTTTGCTGGCGCTTACTGCAGATTATTTTGCAGCGCAAAGAGGCAGAATTTATTTAAAAGGGTTACAGCAATTTACAGCAACAGCAGTTTAAATTACCGGGCACTTTTCATGATAATTAATTAATTCAATAGGCGTTTTCTCAAATTCGTATCCCTGGTATTTAATAACAATTTCATCCAGCACGGCATCAATTTCTTCCACGGTATCCAGCGTAACTAATTTGTAACGGTAATCTTTTATGCCGGGCATTCCTTTTAGATAATTGGTGTAGTGGCGGCGCATTTCAAAAATGCCCACCTTGGGCCCTTTCCATTCAAAAGATTTGTGTAAATGTTTTTTACAAACTGCCACACGGTCTTCAATAGTTGGTGGTGCTAAATGCTCACCCGTTTTTACAAAATGCTTTATCTCGTTAAAAATCCACGGGTAACCAATGGCGGCACGGCCAATCATAATACCATCAACACCATATTTATTTTTATACTCCAGTGCTTTTTCGGGGCTGTCAATATCGCCATTACCAAAAATGGGAATTTTAATTCTTGGATTATTTTTTACTTTAGCAATCAGCGTCCAGTCGGCTTCGCCTTTATACATTTGTGCCCTGGTACGGCCATGTATGGCTAATGCTTTTATACCTACATCCTGCAAACGCTCCGCCACTTCTTCAATATTTCTATTACTGTCATCCCAACCCAATCTTGTTTTTACGGTTACGGGCAAGGTGGTGCTTTTTACAACAGCATCGGTTAGCCGCACCATTAAATCCACATCTTTTAAAACACCGGCACCGGCACCTTTAAGCGCTACTTTTTTTACGGGGCAACCAAAATTAATATCTAACAGATCCGGGTTGGTAACATCAACAATTTTTGCAGCCAATGATAAACTTTCTTCATCGCCACCAAAAATTTGAATGCCCACCGGTTTTTCGTAATCAAAAATGTCTAACTTTTTTCTGCTCTTGATGGCATCTCTTATCAAACCTTCGCTGCTGATAAATTCGGTGTACATTAAATCGGCACCATGGTCTTTACACACCGCACGAAATGGTGGATCACTCACATCTTCCATAGGCGCTAGCAATAAAGGAAATTCTGGTAAGTTAATATGTTCTCCAATTTTTATCATCAGTATTATTCAGTTATTATATTTCAGTTCTGTGTTTCCGTGCCTCTGTGGCAATTCCCCCGTATTTTTGCTGCAAATTTACAACATATAATTTCAATCTATGGCTCATATAGCAACAAAGCGGTTTACATACTGGGGGCAACTGGGTATTTTATTAATAATAACAGGTGGCGGTTTAATAATTGGTGGTATTGCCAGCATTATACCATTACTGGGAAAATTTGACATCAACGATTTTAGAAATTTTACTTCTGAAGGGTTTATGGAATCTGTTTTAAAACCCGAAAATGCCAATGCCTTACGCCTGATGCAATTTATTTCTACTTTATTTATGTTTTTTTTACCCGCCTTTTTATATGCTAAAATTTGCCACCGAAAAGCCATGAAGCATTTAGGTTTTATTAAAATGCCCACCATACCGCAACTGGCCATTGTTTTTGGTACTATGTTTTTAGCTTTATTTATTGTTGGTGCATTAAGTGAAATATGGCAGCAAATTCCTTTTCCTAAAGAGTGGCAAATAAAATTTAAAGCTGCCGAAGCAATGTACAATAAACAAATGCAGGTAATGGCACGTATGAATAATGTGGGAGATTATATTTTATCACTTTTTATTGTAGCCTTGTTGCCTGCTGTTTTTGAAGAAGCTATTTTTAGAGGGGCCCTGCAAAATTTATTGAGCCGTTGGATAAAAGCACCCGTGTGGGCCATTGTAATTACTGCAATTATTTTTAGTGCTATTCATGGCAGTTACGATGGTTTTGTACCCCGTTTTGTTTTAGGTTTTATTTTAGGTTGGCTTTTTTACCGCACCGGAAATATATGGGTAAGCATTGCAGCACATTTTATTAATAATGGCATTGGCATTACCATGCTGTACTTTTACAGTAAGCCGGGGCAGCCCATTGATATGACAAAAATTGACGACCGTTTTCCAGTTTGGTTGGGCGCTGTTGGTATTGTTGGTGTAATTGGTATGCTGTATGCTTTTGATAAAGTAAGTAAAAATGAAATAGACCGCCCCGGCAGGGAGGCTTTACTGGAAGGATACATTAATCCCCGGAATCCTTTTTTAGCAGAGATAGATGAAATTGGCAATAAAAACGAGGCATAATATTATGGCATTAAATGTAGCTACACTTAAAACCCGATCGTTAACTGCTGTTGTTTTTGTAGCTGTAATGCTGGTTGGTTTGTTATGGAATTTTTGGAGTTTTATAATTTTGTTTACCATTGTTCATTTTGGTTGTTGGTATGAGTTTATGAAATTGATTAAGAAAATTTATGGAGAAAAATATTTGAGGTATATTTTTTTGGGGTTGGTTTATATCACTATGCCAATAATAATGTTGATTTCTTTAGGGATAGAAATCAATCACACTAATCCGACTGATTTGAAGGGGCCGCATTTTGCACTTCCTGGATGGATCAAAATTTCATTTTCAACTTTAATTCCAAGCATTATAATCTTTTCCATCTGGATAAATGATACTATGGCTTACATAGTTGGATCATTAATTGGTAAAACACCTTTCTCTAAAATATCTCCAAAAAAAACATGGGAAGGCACAATTGGCGGAGCAATATTATGTGTTGCAGTGATAGGAGCAATTGCATATTTCAGCATATTATTACCAGTAAAAGATGCCGTAATTATCGCAGCACTCTGTGCCATTTTTGGCACCATGGGAGATCTTTTTGAAAGCAAACTTAAACGCATGGCAAATGTAAAAGACAGCGGTACCATTATGCCCGGCCACGGCGGTTTTTTAGACAGGTTCGACAGTTTACTTTTTGCCGCACCAGCAGTTTGGATCTATGTAAATTTATTTATGACCTAAACCCCTAAACCTCTAAACCCCTAAACTTACAACTCTAAACTCTTTATATTTGCAACTCAATTCAACTGCATGACCATTCACCGGGAAGGATATCAATCTATAGGCATTGGCACTTTAATTTTTGGCGCCATTAATTTCGCCTGCTTTTATTTTTTCAGCGCTTCGTTACCGGCATTATGCTGGGTAATATTTTTTGCCACGCTTTTTGTTTTACTTTTTTTAGTTTCATTTTTTCGCATTCCGGCAAGGCAGCTTACCGTTGGCGATAACCTTGTTGTTGCACCTGCCGATGGTAAAGTGGTGGTAATAGAAGAAATTATGGATGTGGAATATTTTAAGACTACCCGATTGCAGGTTTCCATTTTTATGAGCCCCGCCAATGTGCATGTAAACCGCAACCCGGTAAGTGGCCAAGTGGTGTACAATCAATACCATAAAGGAAAATATTTGGTAGCCTGGAATCCCAAATCATCTACCGAAAACGAAAGACATAGTGTGGTGATAAAAAAAAATAATACTGAAATACTGGTAAAACAAATTGCCGGAGCCCTGGCTAAACGTATTGTAAATTATTTACAGGTGGGGCAAAAAGTAGAGCAAACCGATGAGATGGGTTTTATAAAATTTGGCAGCCGGGTAGATATGCTGTTACCCTTGGGTACCAAAATAAATGTAGAATTGAACCAGGTGGTACAAGGTGGCGTTACTGTAATTGCCACTTTATAATATTAACAAATTGGCTTTGGATATTTGCAATATGTAGGTTACATTTACGTTGATTAATAAATTAAAAATTATGAAAAAAGTATTCTTATTAGCTACCGCAGTAGTAATGGTTACAGGTATTGCTTTTGCCGATAATGGTAAAAAGAAGACAAAGAAATGCGCTAAAGCAAAATCTTCTTGCACAAAATCTTCTGCATCTGCAACTAAATCTTGCTGCAAAGACAAGAAGACTGCTGAAATGTAATTGTTTCTTGAAAAAAAATTTTAAAAAAGCCTCACATTTTTGTGGGGCTTTTTTAGGACCAGGCACAGTAATGCCTGTTAATGTAATACCAATCCAACAATTTTATATTCCCTGCTAAAAATTTTCTTTTATGAGCGCTTCATCCACACCGCATGCTTTTTAATATTCTATTGGTATTTTTCTTTTTATTTATTTAGTAAGAGTAAATTTCGGCAGCAGCTCATTTTACCGTAAACATTTCTTCCCACCGGGTGGTGTAACGTGGGCTTCGCAGCTCCTGCCGCATTTTCCAATCCCGTTTGGTACCGGAGGCGGCAAATTTTACCATGTCATCCCTCATAGAAAAATTTACATTATCCAGCATGCTCATTAATAAGCGGTGGTTATTTATTTTTTCTTCCACAAATAAATTACCCTGTATCGTTTCATCAGGTACCAGGCCGCTGAGCATTACACCGGCTTTTTTATAAATTCTTCCGGCCTCAAATAATTTATCTACCAGCAGCACGGCAGGTTTTATTAATTCGTTAGTACACGATGTGGCTACCGGCAAGGTGATATAACTGCTAACGGTAGGCCCATGCCGGAAGTGGGCATTATGGTTTTGCTCTTTGGGTACCACAAAAACGCTGATGATACTTGCTGCACTTTGTTGCCGCCGCAATTTTTCTGCTGCACGTGAAGTGTAAGTAGCCACCGCTTCTTTTATATCAGCAATATTTTTTACCGGGCTGCCAAACATTCTTGTTGTAGCAATCATTTTTTTTACCACCAGCTCCTCTTTCATTTCGCTGGCAGTTTCTCCTTTTAATTCTTTTATTAAACGTACACCCACCACACCGCCTAAATTTTTTTGTGCCCATTCTTCTGTTTTTTTAGTAAGATCGTAGGCTGTAAATACGGCGTTCATTACCGTTAATTTTTCGGCGTACTGCCTGCCCACGCCCCACACTTCGCCAATGGGAGTATCCTGCAAGGCCCGTGCAATTTTTTCTTCAGTATCCAGCACTACCACACATTGTGTGGCAATTTTATTTTTTTTAGCCAGGTGGTTGGCTACTTTAGATAATACTTTTGTTGGCGCTACGCCTACCGAAACTTTTATACCCGTCCACAGTTCTACTGTTTCTCTCAGGTTAACAGCTACCTGCTGCAAATCTTTTTCGGCAAACGCTTCCAAATTTAAAAACGCTTCATCAACAGAATATACTTCTACATTTTCTTTTCCTAAAAGTATTCGTAAGGTTTCCATCACCCGCCAGCTCAGGTCGCCATACAAATTATAGTTAGATGAAAAGGTTGCTACATTATATTTTTCTATCAATGGCTTTGCTTTAAAATAAGGCCCCGCCATTTCTACGCCAAATTTTTTGGCTTCATCTGTTCGGGATATAATACAGCCATCGTTGTTGCTGAGTACTACCACAGGTTTGTCATCCAGGTGTGGCCTGAACAAGCGCTCACACGAACAATAAAAACTATTACAATCTACAATCGCTTTCATATCTTCTTTGTAACTAAAAACTGTTTGCATAACCCCGACGGCGGCTTCAGGCCCCGTCGGCGGTTAGATAGGAAACACCCTTCACCCAACCGCCGTCAGGGTTTTCAACCGCTGACGGGGTTGAGACCGCCTTCATTCAATCACAAATTTTTTCATTTCCTCTTTTCCATATCTCCCTTCATGTGCTTTTTCAAAGGCTGCACTTCCTCCAAACCAATCCAATACTTTTTGCGATGCTAAAAAAGTATTGTTATTTTTTAAAATGGTATGGTAAGATGAAAATTCCCAGTTTTTAAAATCCTTTACAAATTCATGCAGCTGGGCATTATAATGGCAGTAATAAATCATGGAAGTAATATAACCTTCATCATCTATCAATTTTCTTTCAAAAGGTGATTCAAATAACGGTCCCGTCCGGTTATAAGCTTTGTTAATAGATTGAGCGTATGAATTAAAAAAGTGCGACAGTTGTTTGGAGGCATTCAGCTGTATCATGCCCTGCTTATTGTGTTTGGGTTCTTGTACATTTTCTTTTACATATACCAATAAATGAAAATGATTTTTTAATAAAGTATAAGCAAATGTTTCAAATACATCGCTGCAGTAAGCAATGTATTGCTGAATAAAATAATAATAATTTCGCTGTTCTTTAAAAATATCTTCACCATTTACACCTCTGTTATAAATGTGAAAATACTGGCCTTCAATAAGTGGTTGTATGTACATAACTCCATTATTTATTTTAGGGTTACTAATAAACCCCGACGGCGGCTTCAAGCCCCGTCGGGGGTTATGTAGAGTATATAAGTTAGTTAATCTCTTTCTCTCAGCCAACCGCCGTCAGGGTTTGCAACCGCTGACGGGGTTTAGCATCTTACAACATTCGTAAATTCTTTATAACTTAATAAATAAAATCATGGTGAATCTGTCATAACTCCATAATTTATTTTTAGGGTTATGTAAATTGTATAAGTTAGTTACACTCTTTCTCTCAGCCAACCGCCGTCAGGGTTTATAACCGCTGACGGGGTTTACCACCTCACACATTTCGTATCACACACACCACCACACCCCAAATTTTAAAATCACTAAACTCACTCACATCAATGGGCGAAAGTTTAGGTGTTTCCGGGACAAGCCGCAGCCGGTTAAGCGTTAACTCATACCGCCGTATCAGCATCTCGCCATCAATAACCGCAATAACTATTTTACCATTTTGTGGTTTAATACTGCGGTCCACAATTACAATATCGCCATTGTAAATACCGGCGTTGATCATGCTTCCGCCACTCACCCTCATAAAAAAAGTTGCCGGTTTATTTCGGATCAGTTGTTCATTCAGGTCAATACCCCGTTCCATATAATCATCAGCGGCGGCGCCAAAGCCTGTAGCATTGGCCGTGGCCACATCCTGCTGGGTAAAACGTTTAGTACCACCGTAACTGCTGCCAAAAAATTTTTCCACTTCCATATAAATATGTTTTGATTATCTAAATTATTTAGTAAATTTATGCTAAAATAATTAGCTAACAAATTTAGTAACAAAAATATTTTTTAACATGAAAGATTTAAGCAATACCATACCCGGCTACCGGGTTTACGAGTACCTGCTGGTACTGTCGCCACACGAAGAACTGCGGAATAAAATTATGGGGGTGAAAAAAGATTTTTACGACAAATACCAGGCCGAACGGTCCCGAAAATTTTCGGGAGGTAAGCCGCATGTAACGCTGGTAAACTACCTGCAGTACGAAATGATGGAAGACAAAATCCTCCAGCATTTAAAAACCATTGCCATGGGCTATCATCCCATAAAAATTGAATTGAAAGATTACGGCAGTTTTCCCAGTCATACTATTTATATTAACATCACCAGCAAAGTGCCCATACAAAGTTTGGTAAAACAAATACGCACCGAAACGCAGCGGCTGATGAAACTGAACGACGATAACAAACCCCATTTTATTTTAGAACCGCATTTAACAATTGCCCGCCGCTTATTACCCTGGC
>JAYURK010000225.1:0-24293 GCA_043756235.1 Ferruginibacter sp.
AACCCATCTTCACCATAAGGATCCATTTTAAAATAATCGGTTGCATAATTGGAATGCGCCTGGTTTCTTTCGCCTCTTAAATTTGCTGTAAAAGAAATACTGCCGGGTTTACTGGCGGTAATGCGAACAACAATTACCTGGTGAGGCGCCGATGCCAATACTTCTCTTTGATAAGTGATGCCATTGGAAATATAACGCACCCCCGAGATGCCGGTTTGCAGATCAAGCCATCTTTTGTAACCGGTAACACTGTCTTGGTTTTTAAAAAAAAAATGCAGGTTAGCAAGGCTTTGGTATTTCATTTGTTCCACCGGGTAGCCCATTACATTGCGGCCAAATAAATTATGTGCCGCTAAATATTTTTCTTCAAAAACCAGTTTTTGTATTTGGGGTAAATATTTATGCCCGCCTTTTACAACGGTGGAATAAGGTCCGCCCGACCAATACGTTTCTTCATTTAACTGTATCCGTTCTTCTCCATTATTGCCAAACACCATGGCACCAAGGCGGCCGTTACCAACGGGCAATGCATCGTCCCACTTTTTTGCAGGTGCGCTGTACCATAAAAAAGTTGCAGGGTTAAAGCTTTCAGTATTTATGAGCTCGGGTATTTCTTTTTGCTGTGCACTAATTGTAATGCTAAACAAAATTGGGAATATTAATACCTGCAAAAAAATTTTACAATAACGCATGATGGAGTATATTTTTTTAAAAATAATAAGGAAGATTTACTTTTTTAAAAGTAATAAAAATTTGTGGGTTTAAGTTGGCGGGGTTGTGTAGGCGTTGAGCTGTAGAGGAAACTTTGGTGGTTAGAAACTTGGGAATGGTGGTTATTGAGGTGGAGATAACAGCCGCGGGGAAAACGAACTAATAATAATGGCAGCAACATAAAAATTAAACCTGTTTTTGTAAACAAATAAAAAATGACTAATTTGGCAATATAAGCCTAATCTAACATTACATTAGCGGCTAAAAATCATGAGTAGAAATAAAAAACTATAATGAATATAAAACCTAAAATAATTAGTTTGTTTTCTGGTGCTGGGGGACTAGATTTAGGATTTAAAAATGAAGGATTTAAAATAAGTCTTGCCTTAGATTTAGAGCAAGCAGCGATAAAAACTCATAAAAAAAACTTCAAAGGAACTAAAAGTTATGTTGCTGATTTAACTGACATTGGACCAAAAGGTGTGTTACTTGAAGTAAAAAAGATTATTCCTAAAGGTGAAAAAATTGGTATCATTGGTGGCCCTCCTTGTCAAGGTTTTTCCAGATCAAACCCTTCTTCCAAAGTAAATGATCCTCGAAATCTTTTGCCGGCACTTTATTTGAAAATAATACAAGAATTGCAAAAAGAATATTGCATTGAATTTGTTGTTTTTGAAAACGTACTTGGAATGAAGGATAAAAAGCATGAGGCTAAATATAAGGGACTAATCAGAGGTTTAAAAAAACTTGGATTTGATGTAAACGAAAAAGTATTATGTGCACTAAATTTTGGTGTCCCACAAAATAGAACAAGAATAATTATATCCGCAATGAATTCTGGTAAAGGTTACACCAAAGTACTACCAATAGAAAAAAAAGGTAAATTAACGGTAAGGGAAGCAATAGGTAATCTTTGTGAACCTATTTTTTTTCAAAGAGGTTTAAACGTCTCAATTTTTCCAGATCATCCTAACCATTGGACAATGTCACCCAAGTCCATAAGGTTTAAAGAACCCTTCATAAAAAAACAAACAAGAAGCTTTCGAAAATTATCTTGGGATAAGCCATCACCGACTATTGCATTTGGAAATAGAGAAATACATGTGCATCCCGATGGAAAAAGAAGGTTAAGTATTTACGAAGCAATGTTACTACAGGGGTTCCCATCGTCTTTTATTTTAGAGGGAAATTTGTCGCAACAAGTTACCCAAATTTCAAATGCTGTACCTCCGCCATTGGCACGTAGTATAGCCGCTGCAGTAAAAAAATCTTTACAAGGCAAATAGAACTTTTATGCAACATCGAGAAGAAAATGAATTGGATAAGTATGAAGAACTGCTTGTTCGGAAAATACAACAAAGTGTAGATAGCAATAATGTTATTAAGACCACCCTAAAGACAGATGAAAGAGTAATTGCAAGAGTTACTGATGGAATTTACAGGCAACCGGGATCAGCATTAAGAGAACTTATTTCTAATTCTTATGACGCTGATGCAACACGTGTTGTTATTAAAACAGATGCTCCAAGATTTGATAGAATATCAATTGAAGATGATGGTATTGGTATGAGTCCTCAAGCTTTAGCTCACATGCTGCTTCATATCGGAGGTAGTGCCAAAAGGCAAGAAATTGGTCATGAGTTAGGAATTACAAGTGAAAGTAATTCAACATGTAGCCCATCTGGTCGTAAGCTGATTGGTAAAATTGGGATTGGCATTTTTTCTGTTGCTCAATTAACACATACATTTCAAATTATAACGAAAACCAAAGGAGATAATTTTCGTACAATTGCCACAGTTGCTTTAAAACAATATTCTGATATAGGAAACACAAATTCTAAAGGCCAAAAAGAAACTTATGAATCAGGAAAAGTAAATATATGGAGAGAGAAAGCAAAAGATATAAGTGCACATGGGACAACAATTATCCTTACGGATATTAGACCGCAGGCAAGAGACACTTTGCGTAGCAACGAAATCTGGTCAGTTATAGAACAAAACGAACAAGTTGGTCTGGAAGACGAAAAGCAAACTATTGAACCACCAAAGTTTCATATAGGCAGGGTTGATAAAACGGGTAAGATCTTAAAAAAAACAAAAGGCTTTCTTTCAAATCTACCTTGGGATTCTGAAGATAAACCTGATAAAGCATTTAAAAAATTAGTTCAATGTGTTTGGGATGAATTCAAATTTTCAAACCCAAATCCACAACTTGATAAGATATTTGATTATTATCTTCAAATGGTTTGGCAAGTAAGTTTAGCCATACCAATTGAGTATGTAGAAGGACATCTTTTCGATGAAGATTTATTTGAATGGGCAGAAAGTTTTCAAATTTCCAATGAACCAAAGGCATCTGCAAAAATACTTTCAATAAAGAAGAATATTCCTATTAGGAAGACATTGAATTTAATTGAACCAATAAAAAGTGAAAATTTTGAAGTGTACTTTGATGATTTGAAACTTCAAATACCCATTAAATATAAAAAGCTTCCAACAGGGGATCACGCCTTAAAAAAACCACTGGTTTTTATAGGTAAATGTAAAGAAGAATTTAAATCTTATCCGGCAGAGTTAAGTGGAGGGGTATTAGAATTTGAGGCTTATCTTTTTTGGAATCCCAAAATTGCTCCAAGTGAACATCGGGGTTCACTAATACGAATTAATGGAGCAAGCGGAACACTTTTTGATCCTTCTTTTATGCGATATCAAGTTTCTGAACAGACAAGATTACGTCAAATAACATGTGAAATATTTGTACACAAAGGATTTGAAAGTTCTTTAAATATTGACCGTGAGTCATTCAATTATGCTCATCCTCATGCGGTTTATTTAACTCGTTGGTTATATAGTGCCTTACGGCAAGTAGCAACAACTCAGAAAAAAGTAGCTGCAGAAATACGTGGGGAAAGTAGGAGTAAAGAAAAAACTGAAAATTTTAATGCTATTCAAAAAATAGCGATTGACGTTTGGCAAGAGATGAATGATGACGAGGATTCCAATCCACCGTCCATCTCAATCGAAAATGAAAGTATTCAACAAAAATTAATTAAGAGAGCTGATATCGTCTTGAACAGATTTGCAATAACTTCAAAAAAGGGTGAGAAACAAAATTTAAAGCCCAAGGTTGCGATACCGATTTTAGATGAAAAAATAAAAGCTATAGCCCAAGTTTTGGCATCTTTTGGTCTGCTCGAAAAACTGACAAAAAGAAAGCAAGAGCAATTATTAAATGCTATTTATCAAATCTTGGAAACCCCTGAATGATGCCTTCAAAACCCCAAACAAAAAATCAGCATAGTTCAGAAAGAAATAATGCTTCAGAATCTTCATCTGATGAAAGTTTAGCTGACGGTATTATTGGAGTAAAAAATTATATTCCTGAATCTCCAAGAAAAAAGGATTTTTTGCCATGGCATAGGCCAAGAAAACAATATGTTCGTGGAAAACAATGGTGCCAAGAGATACTTAAAATGATTGATGAAGTGCTACCGGAAAACAATATTTTAAAGTATTTGGGACTTCCTGGCGATGATCTTTTGGATTTAAGATATTTCCATGAACAAATTTGCGAGCCTAATAATATTCACTTAAAATATTTAGGGTTTAATGACAGCGTTAGTGCAAGGTCTAAAAATAAAACCGAGTTCAATATCTCTTTAGATGAGGTAAACAAACTAAGATTTGTAGATCCAAGTTCTACGGTCATCGGAGATAATTTTACTCAAATTGCTATCGACGATTCTTTTGCATGGGAAAGATCAAGAAAGATGGGGCCATTTGATGTTATTAATATAGATTTATGTGATGGTTTTGGAAAAGTAGAACCTGATAAATTCGTTGAAACCCATTATAATACACTTAAAAAATTACTTACTCTTCAAGCTAGAAGATCGAATCCTTGGCTTTTATTTTTGACTACAAGAACTGGTTCATCGCATATACATTCAACAGTTTTTGCTAAGTTATGCGATTTATATTGTTCTAATCTAAATGAATGTGATGATTTCAGGAAGTCTTCGAATTTGAAGTTTTCAATTTTTGATAAAGAAACATTAACTAGCGCTTCATCATCTAGTAAAGGGGTTTCCGATATTTTTATGATTTCATTATGCAAGTGGATTGCAAAGCTACTTGTAGAACAACAACCCCCTTCAGTTCTCGAAGTTAAAAATGTGATTGGGTATAAAATATATGCAAAAGCAGATCATCTAGATTTGGTATCAATTGCAATTAAGATTTCACCAACACTTTTGCCTGGTACTGATAAAGTTGGTTTAGCAACTGCCGAAAATCAGCATACTCCAGTTGATGAATGTGATATAGCATTACAAGTATTAGAAAGTGTATATCAGCAAATTAATGCAGATCAAGTTTTAAACGATGACAAAGATTTAAATGACCAGATGATTAAAACCACCTCCGATTTGCTAGAAGCAGCAAGATATGATGTAACTGATTATAAAGACTGGGCTCATAATAAATAGATTTCCAAAATTTACTCAAGTACAATATGTCTTCGCACTGGTTTGTGATGACACAAACCGTTCACTTCTATCTTCGCTGCAATAAAAGTTCAATGGAAATATGAAGTACAAGTGCCCTTCGTTCCTCAGTATAAACGCTGCCAAACTTTAGTGGCTGGTGTTTTTATCATTCTCATGCTGTGATTTTTAATATTACATTCCCGGTTTTTTCTCCAGACTCAACATATTTGTATGCTTCTACAATTTGGTCTAAATTATATTGTCTGTCAATCACAGGTTTGAATGCACCTTTTTCAACAAGTTCTTTCAAAAATATTACGTCTTGTTTTGTGATGGATGGAATTGGAAATAAAAGCCTTTTGCCACCCCAAAGTGGTGTTATCAAAGCAAAAAGTAGATTCTCTCCATTTTTTCCTAATTCGGTTGAAATGTAAATTCCCTTTACCGTTAATAAAGGCTTGCATTGTCCAAATGAACTTTTTCCAACTGCATCAAAGATAAATTCAAACTTAACGGCTGTCTTTGTGAAATCTTGAGTCTGATAATCAATAACAGTATCTGCACCGAGAGATTTTACCAGACCTACGTTTTTTGTATTACAAACTGCTGTTACTATTGCTCCAAAATGCTTTAATAATTGTACAGCCGCAGAACCAATAGCACCAGTTGCTCCGTAAACTAAAACATTTTGTCCTCGTTCAACTTTTGCTGCTCTTATATCTACTAGGGCATAATGTGCTCCTTCTGTAAAGGCTGCTGCTTCATCAAAGCTAAATCCATCGGGCATAGTTGTAATGGCATCAGTTTCAGTAATTGTTAAATACTCTCCATGTCCACCAAAGGTTTTATCATTAAATCCAAAAACTTTATCCCCTATCTTGAATGTTGTTACATGTTGTCCAATTTCTTCAACTATTCCTGCAAATTCACAACCCAGTATTTTATATTTGGGTCGAAAAAGTCCGGTAAAAAATCGAGAAATAAAATATTCTGCACTCCGAAAACCTGAATCAGTTCGGTTTACCGTTGACGAGTAAACTTTAACCAGTACTTCGTTGTCTTTCGGTAATGGCATAGCAACTTCCAACAATTTGGCAACTTCTGGTGGCCCATATTTTGAATATACAATTGCTCTCATTTTCTAAATATTTTTTTGGTTCTATCTTGTTTACTGCACTTGCCACTAAGGTTGGTAGTTATGTTACTTACCACTATTTATTTAAACAAGCTACTGTTGAGCATCAAAGTTTTAATACTATACATTTTGTATTTATAAAAGCGCCATTGCAATTTACCAGAATTTTTAATATAGAATCAGGGCAACAAAATAAGTTTCGCTAAGGTTTCTGTCTTCACAAACTGTTCGCTGCTATCTTCGCTTTAGTAAAAAAAAATTAATAATGTTTACAGTTACAACAACAGCTATCACAAAACAAAAATATCCTTTAACTAAAAAATAAAAACATCAAAGTGATGAACGGGGAAATTATTTTTGGAAGGTAGTTGTGCAACTGCCACCACTGTTTGTGGCTGCATTTGTTTCATTGAAGTTTTCCATTTTTAAAAATATCTCTTGCTGTCAAGTAACCGTCTCTTTTTAATGTAAATAGGTCGTCAACATAATTGCCATAAACAGCGATAGCTTTGTCACCAATAGTTTTAAAATATGGTTTTGGGTAATTAAATGTTATAACTTGACTGTCTGGTCTCATAATTTTTGTCGGATAGGAAACCTCTTTTGCAAAGTCAATAATAACAGGTTTTACTTTTGTTTTTTTGTTGTACTCGTGTCCATAATCTTCTTCTGCGTAAGTCCCTGCCCACTTTCCCTCTTTTGTTAGATAAACGTCGTTGTACATATACTTTTGTTGATAATAAAATCCACTGTCTGCCGAAACGAATAACAAAACATTTTTAAATTCAGAAAAGGATGGTATTCCATAATGGTCATAAGCCGCAAATTCAATTGTGTCCTGCGAAAATTGTCCGAACAATTTTTTAATAATTAAATATTTTGCAAGAAATCCATTGTCGAACGCACCTTGTCTATTAGGCATTTGTGCAACAGAAATTTTTTCTCCAACAAACACAAATAGTTTGTTGTTTTCTCCATTGTAATTTTTTTTAAGTGAAATAGGTTTGTCTACCTTAATCTTCTGGTCTTGTGATGATGTGTCGTTAAGAGCGATAGTCTTTTTGCTTATGCTTGTCTGTCCATTACAACTAATAAAAAGTGTCGCAAAAAAAAGAAATGATATTTTAATTGGGGTTGTCATAATGTAGCAGCTAATGTTTGTATTTATGTTACCTGATGATATAAATGTAAACAAGCAAGTAGTGTGCATCAAAGTTTTAGTGCAATACATTTTGTGTTTATAATAGCGCCAATGCAATTTACTAGAATTTTTATTATAGAATCAGGGCAACGAAATATGCTTCGCTGCGATTAGGTTCTTCACAACATATTCCCTACCACCACTACCCCATCTTCACCCTCGGATCAACAACCCCATACAATACATCGGCTAAAATATTTATGAAAATAAAAATGCAGGCGCTTAATAATACAGAGCCCATTACAACAGGGTAATCTAATTTTTCTAAGGCATCAACAGTTATTTTGCAGATGGTCATAAATTCTCTTTATAAAAAATACGTTATAATGTGTAGTATTATACCCAATAAAGCTATATTTGTGTAATATTATACCAGTTATGAAAAGTACTATACTGCTGCCCAATGCACAAAAAGTGCTGCAGGTATTGGGTGAAAATATTAAATTGGCCCGTTTGCGCCGTAAGTTAAATGCGGAGCAAGTAGCCGAAAGAGCTAACATTGGCCGCAAAACTTTATGGGCTATTGAAAATGGCTCGGCAAGCGTAGCCATAGGCAGTTATGTGCAGGTGCTGTTTGTTTTAAACCTGGAAAAAGATTTATTAAAAGTTGCCGAAGATGATATGCTGGGCAGAAAATTACAGGATGCAAAATTAACAGTGAAAGAAAGGGCACCGAAAAAAACAAAATAAATAACAAAGTAAATGGCTACAGCCAATACAAAAAAAGATATAAAAGTATATGCAGACTGGCAAGGTTTGGCAACACCTGTTTTAATGGGAGTGCTTGCTGCTGCATCCGCAAAAGGCAAAGAAACTTTTTCGTTTGAATATGCATCGGCTTGGATACAATCTGGCTTTAGCCAAACGCTAGACCCCGACCTTCAATTATTTTCTGGTGCTTATTATCCAAGAGATGACAAACAAAATTTTGGTATTTTTTTAGACTCCTGCCCCGACAGATGGGGCCGGGTATTAATGCAAAGGCGTGAAGCCGCTATCGCAAAGCAGGAAGAGCGGCACCCTAAAAAATTAACAGCGTCTGATTTTTTATTGGGTGTATATGATGGCCACAGGATGGGAGCGCTGCGTTTTAAATTAGATGATGCCGGTGCTTTTTTAAATGATAATGCAGCAATGGCTTCGCCGCCATGGACCTCGTTAAGAGAATTGGAACAAGCCAGTTTAAAATTTGAAGAAGATAATACTGAAGACCCGAAATATTTAAAATGGATCAACCTGTTGATTACTCCAGGATCTTCATTAGGTGGTGCAAGGCCGAAAGCAAGTGTTATGGATGCAAAAAACAATTTATGGATAGCAAAGTTCCCCAGTAAAAATGATGATAAAGATATTGCTGCGTGGGAAATGGTAACTCATGAGCTGGCAATAAAAGCAGGTGTAAATATTGCCGAAGCTAAATTGCAACAGTTTAATAACCGCTACCATACTTTTATTACCAAACGTTTTGACAGAACTGCGAAGGGCCAAAGAATTCATTTTGCATCGGCAATGACTTTGCTGGGGCATAAAGATGGCGAAGATTCCGCAGGTGTAAGTTATTTGGAACTGGCGGAATTTATAATAAGACATGGAGCTGCTGTTGAAAAAGATTTGGAAGAATTGTGGCGCAGGATAGTGTTTAGTATTGCTGTTAAAAATACTGATGACCATTTAAGAAATCATGGATTTTTACTTACTGAAAAAGGCTGGAGGCTTTCGCCAGCTTACGATATAAACCCTAATGAATATGGTAAAGGGTTAAGCCTTAATATTTCTGATACTGATAATGCGCTTGAGTTGGAACTGGCACTTGAAGTTGCAGGGTTGTTTAGAATAGATGATAAAAATGCAAACAAAATAATTAAACAGGTAACTGCTGCCGTTAGTGACTGGAAAAAAATTGCAGCAAAATATAAAATACCTAAAGCTGAGCAGGACAGAATGAATGCAGCTTTTGAACTGTAATTACTAAAAATTATTTATCGACCTCCTTCGCCCCGATTTGTGTTTTCACAAACAGTTCGCTTTCATCTACGCTACAATAAAAGTTCCCCAATGATATACTGTTAAACGGAGTCCTTCGTTCCTCTGGATAAACTCTGCCAATGCAGCTCCATCAACGTTATTAGCCGGTATCAAAAAAATCATTCTCTTCAAACCGAAAACCCAATTACAAAAACCTAATTCCAAATTACATCTTCACCCTCGGATCCACCACGCCATACAATACATCGGCTAAAATATTGATGAAAATAAAAATGCAGGCGCTTAAAAGTACCGAGCCCATTACCACGGGGTAATCTAATTTTTCTAAAGCATCCACGGTTATTTTGCCAATGCCCTTCCAGCCAAAAATATACTCTACAAAAAATGCACCGGCCAACAGTTCGGCAAACCATCCGGTAATGGCGGTAATAACAGGGTTAAGTGCATTGCGTAAAGCATGCCGGAAAATAACGGTGCGTTTGGGTAAGCCTTTGGCGTAGGCAGTGCGTATATAATCCTGCCCCAGCACATCCAGCATGGCGCTTCGGGTGAGCTGTGTGATGATGGCCAGCGGACGTATGCCTAATGTAAATGCAGGGAGTATTAAATTTTTTAAGGTCAGGTATTTTTCGCCGGTTACTTCATCAATATCAAACCAACTACCGGTTAGGTTTAGCCCGGTATATGGATGCAGCACCACACCAAAAAAATACGCAATGATGATGGCCATAAAAAATGATGGTGCCGATATGCCGGCAATGCTGGCGAATACTGCACTACCGTCCAGCCAGGTGCCACGTTTCACTGCGGCTAACACGCCCAGTAAAATGCCGATGATGGTAGCGAATAACATAGCGGCAAAGGCTAACAATAAAGTGCCGGGTAAGGCTTCCATCAGCAACTGCCCTACTGCTTTTTTGGTTTGATAACTGCGGCGCAGGTAAGGCGTTTTTAAACCTACTTTATTTTCGCCACCAATAAAAAATCCTTTGAGTTCTTTTTTTTCTATATCGGCCTGGGTATGTATGCTTAAGGGAGAAACATCGTTGAGGTATAAAATTAATTGTTTCCATTTGGGTTGATCTAAATATAAATCTTTGCGGATATTGTCCATTGTTTTTTTATCGCCTGTTTGGCCAACGATCATTCTTGCAGGGTCGCCAAAGCCCTGAAACATGACGAATACCAGAATGGTTACGCCGAGGAGGACGAGAAGAGCGTAAAATATTTTTTTTAAGATGAAAGACATTAGTTAGATGTTCGACTTGTTAAATTCTATATGTCGTTTGTTTTCGTATTCTTTTTTAAAAGCGTTTTAAGAAATGATCAATTCTCAATGTTCAATAATCAATGCTCAACCTATTCAAGGCAAAGCGATATTTATTTTGTGTAAATCTTTTAATGTCGTTTTAAGAAATGATCAATACTCAATGTTCAATAATCAATGCTCAACTTGTTTGATGCATAGCAGTATTTATTTTGGGTAATTCTTTTAATGTCGTTTTGTGAAATGATCAATACTCAATGTTCAATAATCAATGCTCAACTTGTTTAATACAAAGCGGTATTTGTTTTGTGTAACTTTTTTAGTGTTGATTATTGCGCCATTGATTTAAAACCTCCGGTAAGCTGCGCATTTTTAAAATCGGCCCAGCCCCATTTGTTTTGTACCACCGGCCCTTTCATTTTATATAATGTTGGGTTTACCCTTGCGGCGGTTTTAATGGCGGTGCCATCGCTGGTAAAAATGAGAATGCTCATTGGCTCACGGCCTTTGTTAATGGCATTATCTGCTTCTTTAACCTGCGATGTAATGACGTAAACAGGTTTGCTTTTATCGCGGCTGGCTAAAAAATTAATTACTGCACTCCAGGCTTCTTCGCCGGTGTTTAAATCTTTTATAAACAACAAATAATATTCTCCGGGCTGGTTTAAAATGGCTTCTGTAGTATCGGCTCCGCTTTGAGTGGTAAAAGAAAAATCATTTATCAGTGCTACTTTGCCGTTACCTTTTTCCAAGAGTTTTTTATTGGCTTGTTTTACAAATGTCCAGGTGCTGTCGGGCAGTTTATCCATACCAAATTCTTTTTCCTCGGTGCCTTTTTTATAAAAATAAGAGTAAAAGAATTTATCGTAAGTAGCATCAGCAGGGGTTTTGCGAAGTTCTAAAATATTGTTGCCAATTTTATAGGGCAGGCAATCTTTTACGGGTAAATGTTTAAGTACATAAAATTGTAATAATAAAACTGCTATCAATGTTATTAAGATAATTACACCTCCAATCAAACTTTTAAATAAAGGCTGAATATATTTTTGGCCAATTAAAATGGCAATAATTAAAACAGTAAGAATAATATCTTTTGTAAAAGTTTGAACAGGCGTTAGCGGAATACAATCGCCAAAGCAGCCGCAGGCCCTTATTTTGCCGCTGAATAAAACAAAGGCGGTTAAGAAAGTAAAAAATAAAGTGAGTAAAAATAATAACCAGGTGGTGAGTTTTTTTTGCCAGCCAATTAAAAGGGCAACGCCTAAAACTACTTCAAGCGTGATCATAAAAATAGAAAAGCCCAGGGCGTAATTATCAAGCCAGTGCATCAGGTTTTTAAAATAGCCATCGGCTGCCCATACTTCAAAAAATTCCTGCATTTTGTAGGCAAGGCCTAACGGGTCGATGGCTTTTACCAGGCCGGAGAATATAAAGAGGGCGCCTACTAATACACGGGATATGTTTACAAATAGTTTCATAAATTATTAGAATCTTTTGTTTGTTGTAAGATTATTAAATTCATTTCTTCTTTACTTTTTGCCTTGACGCAAAAAGTAACCCCGAAAAAATCGGGATGTTCCACAAAAAAGTCAAGAAAGAAAAGATATACAACGCTTTTCTTTCAGGGAGCTATGTTCAACTATTGTACTATGCACAGCATCCTGCGGACTGTGGCTTCAACATTGGTTCTCTATTCTTAAATTCAATACACTTCAAACTTCATACATCAGAAATCAAACATCATACATCATAGATCAAAAAAACTATGCACTATGCACTTCTTCCTCAATTAATATCAATCCAAACACTGCATAATTTATAATATCATAAAAGTTAGCATCAATACCTTCGCTGATGAGGGTTTGGCCTTTATTGGCAATAATTTGTTTGATGCGTAAAATTTTTGCCAGTATTAAATCTACAAAACTTTCCTGGCTCATCTCCCGCCATGCTTCGCCGTAATCGTGGTTTTTATCCAGCATTAATTTTTTTGCAATGCCAATTTTTTCGTTGTATAAATTTTCAACAGTGTCAACCGGTAATTCTTCCAGTTCATCATCTTTAATATCTAACTGTATTAAACCAATGATGCCGTAATTTAAAATGCCTTTAAATTCACTGATGATATCGTCGCCAATTTTTTGCTCGCCTTTTTCCTGTATGGTGCGTATGCGTTTTGCTTTAATATAAATTTGATCGGCAACAGAAATAATACGGTATACCCGCCAAGAAGTACCATAATCTTTTGTCTTGCTTAAAAAAATTGCTTTTGAGGTTTGTACTGCGGTGTCGTATTGCTGGTTGGTTGTCACTTAAATAATTTGTTTAGAAGTTTAGGGGTTTAGAGGTTTAGTGGTTTAGAAGTTTAGTGTTTACAGTTTATAATAAAGACATTTGATGTTTTAAACTTTTAATCTCGCCTTTCATCATTCACCATTTAACTTTGCCTATTGACGATTGACGATTGACGATTGACGATTGACGATTCACCTTTCACCTTTCACCATTCACCATTGCCAGCGGCCTTTTGTATCTTAGCCCAAAAATAATTGAATTACACCAATGTTTACATTAAACTGCAAGGGTAAATTATTAGTAATTGATGCGCCAATTATAATGGGTATCATTAATGCCACACCCGATTCATTTTATCAAGGCAATATTAATGAGGATATACCGGCATTGGCAAAAAAAATGATTGCCGATGGTGCCGGCATTTTAGACATTGGCGGGCAAAGCACTAAGCCGGGCAGTGCAAGAATTACAGCAGATGAAGAAATAGAAAGAGTGTTGCCGGTAATAAATGCGATTCACAAAGAATTTCCTGAAACTATTTTATCTGTTGATACCTACAGCAGCAAAGTTGCAATAGCTGCGGTGGAAGCTGGCGCATCAATGGTAAATGACATAAGCGCAGGCAATATGGATGCAGATATGATTACCACGGTTGCCCAATTAAAACTGCCTTATGTATGTATGCACATGCAGGGCACGCCTGAGGATATGCACAAAAATCCGCAGTACCAGGATGTGACAAGAGAAGTGCTGGATTTTTTTATTAATAAAATATACGATTGTAAAAATGCCGGCATTACCGATATTATTATCGACCCCGGCTTTGGCTTTGGCAAAACTATTGAACACAACTTTTCTTTATTAAAAAAACTGGAGGTTTTAAAAATGCTGGATAAACCCATACTGGCGGGCCTTAGCAGAAAAAGCAGTATTTATAAAACCTTAGGCACCACCGCCGAAAATGCATTGAACGGCACCACCGTTTTAAATACTATGGCGCTGATGAATGGCGCCTCAATATTAAGGGTGCATGATGTAAAAGAAGCTGCTGAAGCAATAAAATTATTTACTGCATACAAAAAAGCACCCTGAGTTTACAGGATGCTTTTATAAAAAATACTTTTTCTTTTATTTTTTTGGAGCAGATTTTTGCAAACTGTCCATCATTTTTTGTTGTTGCTCCTGAGCCCTCTTTTGCATTTCCATTTCCTGCGCCATTTTTTCTTCTTCGCTGCTTACACCTACCACTTCCATATCAAAAACTAAAATTTGATTGGGTTTAATGGCTGGCATTTTACCATCTTTACCATACGCTAATGGTGAAGGAATGTATAAAGTTGCAATAGTGCCTCTTTTCATTTGTAACAATGCATCTGGCCAACCTGTAATAATACCGCCGAACTGGCCAAGGTTTACATCAATAGGTTGCACATGGCCAAATTTTGGATCGGTGTTGCTGTCAAAAACTATACTGCTGTCGAAAGTTTTACCTGTATAATTTACGCTGGCAATTTCAGCAGCCGTAAGTGGTGCACCTGTACCTTCTTTTTTTACCTGTATATAAGTGCCCCATTTTGTTTTGGTAGCAGTAATGTTATTTGCTTTAAGGTAATCATCAATTAATTTGCTGTCGCTGTCTAATTGCGTTTTGTCTTCAGCAAGCTTTTTTTCAATTTGCAACAGTTGCTTTTTATTATACCTTTCTTTTGCTAAAGGCACATGTGTTTTTTGCGCTTTGTCTGCTTCTTCTTTAGTTTTATACACTTTTACAATAGTATAACTCTGGTAAATAAACTGGCCTTTTTTCATAAACGGTGCTGCCTGCCCTTTGGCCATAATACTGTCGGTAGAAACCCTTAAAACAATACTGTCGCCTACTTTAATATCTTTAAAAATTTCTTTAAAAGGTATTGGAAAATTGGCAGTATCATATTCCGCATATTGCGGCATACCGTCTTCGATAGAGCTGGCTAAACTGCTGTCTTTATATTTTGCAAAGGAGTTCATCTCCATAAAATCTCCTTTAACAACTTTTGCACCGCTCTTGTTGCTTATTATTTTATATTCCGAACCATCACTAGCCTTTTTAAAAGGTGTGGTGCAGGCAGCCAGGGCTGTTACACAAAAAACTGCTGCATAAAAAAATTGTTTCATTGTTAATTTGTATTATGTTTTTTAAAATTGATAACTGCTTAATTGGGCCGTATTTTCTTTCATGGCCAGTTTAAATTTTGCCACCACTTCTTCCAGTGGTTCTTTATTAAAACCGCCGGCTGCATTAAAATGTCCGCCGCCGTTAAAATAAGTTCTTGCAAAAGTATTTACATCAAAACCGCCCTTGCTGCGGAAAGAACTTTTACGTTCTTCTCCCCTGTCGATTATTACAGCAGCAAGCCTTATGCCTTTTATACTTAAAGGATAATTTACAATGCCTTCAGTATCTCCTGTACGCATATCGTATTTTACCAGGTCGGTTTGCGGTATGGCAATAAGTGCGGCATTGTATTCGTAAAAAATTTCCATTCGGTTCAGTAATACATTGCCAATAAATCTAAAACGGTTCTCTAAAAAATTATCGTACAATTCTTCATGTACATGGCTGTGTTCCAAACCAAGATCTTTTAAATGCGCCACCATTTTGTGTACACTTGCTGTGGTTGATGGAAAACGGAAAGAACCGGTATCCGTCATCGCTCCTGCATAAATGCACTCGGCAATTTGTGGTGTAATCTTATCCTGATGGCCCGATGTTACAATAAAATCATAGATCATTTCGGCGGTAGAACTTTTTGCGGTATCGCTGATGCCATAAGCAAAAACTTCAGTTTGCGGCTCCCGGTGATGATCTATCAAAACCTTTTGCGCTTTCGACGCCATCAGTTTTTCTTCCATTCTTTTAGTACGGCTTAGCGTATTAAAGTCCAGGCAAAATATCCAGTCGGCTTCGGTAATGGCAACATTTGCTTTATCGTTGGGTGATTCAAAATCCAGCACCATTTTACATCCCGGCATCCACGTTAAAAAGGTGGCCCAGTTGGTTGGCGAAATTACTGTTACACTATGGCCAAACTGGTTTAAAAAATGAAACAATGCCAAGGAAGATCCCATGGCATCCGCATCAGGTTTTTGATGCATGGTGATCACCACTTTTTTTGGCTGGCCCAGTAATGGAAAGATATCTTGAATTGGCTGCATAAATGAGGCGCAAATGTAGGGTAAAACAATCGATTTAAGATTGCAGATTTGGGATTTCAGATTTTTTAAGCTAGGCAGCAAACAATTTGCGCCCAATTACACACAAATCTAAAATCGTAAATCCGAAATCTGCAATCCCTCCCTATCTTTGCGGCCTAAAAAAATGGAACAAATGACCAACAGAACTTTTACAATGATTAAGCCTGATGCTACTGCAAAAGGAAACACCGGTGCAATTTTACAAATGATAAATGCCGCCGGGTTTAAAATTGCAGCTATGAAAATGACGCACCTGAGCAAAGAAAAAGCAGGTGAATTTTATGCGGTACATGCCGAAAGACCTTTTTATGGAGAATTAGTGGAGTTTATGAGCCGTGGGCCTATCACTGCTGTAATTTTAGAAAAAGAAAATGCGGTAGAAGATTTTAGAAAATTAATTGGCGCAACCAATCCTGCAAATGCAGCGGATGGCACCATTCGTAAATTATATGCTGCTTCAGTTGGCGAAAATGCCGTACACGGCAGCGATAGTGATGAGAATGCCGCTATTGAAGGCGATTTCTTTTTCAGCAAGCTGGAACAATTTTAAAACTAAATAAAGTTCACTTTAAGCATAAACTTCACAGGTTTATTACAGTTGTTGTAATACAAACAGTGTTTAAAAAAACCAGTGAGGTTTGCCAGAGCCGTTGAATTATCAGCGGTTTTTTTGTGCTAAATAAAAGGCCCCCCGAAAAATCGGCGGGCTGTTTCTTAACTAAAAGCACAAACAAACTAAGTTTATAATAAATTATGAGTTATCTGCAGGTATAACGTAAAAGTTTACGCTATATTGCGTTTACAATTTATATGACATCTACACTTACCATTATTCGCTACAGAAAACGTTATATTCCTTTTGCATTTTTGGCAATGGCAATTTTCAGGTTGCCTTTGGGGTTTAATAAAAGGTGCAGCTTTTATAAGCTTATGGGCAGTGGCAAAAATGGCACTTTTGATAAAACCCCCGACCTGCAGCAATGGGCCATTCTATCGGTATCTGCATTAAAATTTAAAGAGGTTCAAATAAAACATTATAGCCGCGAAATTTTATTGCAAAAATTATATGGTACTTTAATAAGAAAATGGATCGGCTTTTTTAATTGCGAAACCATTACTTATGTGCTGGAGCCTATTGAAGGGCATGGTTTGTGGGACAAGAAAAAAGTTTTTGGCGAGCTGCCTCAAAAATCTGAATACGAGGGTCAAATTGCCATATTAACCAGGGCCACCATCCGGCTTTCCAAATTAAAATATTTTTGGCAAAATGTAAATGATGTGGCTTCAAAAATGGCCGGCGCTGCTGGTTTTATAACCTCTTATGGTATTGGAGAAATTCCCTGGGTAAAACAAGCCACCTTCAGCATTTGGCAAAGCAAAGATGCCATGAAAAATTTTGCCTATCAAATGAAGGAGCACCAGGAAGTAATACAAAAAACCCGGCAGCAAAAATGGTACAGCGAAGATATGTTTGTACGTTTTAAAATAAATGGTTGCATTGGTACGGTTAACGGCGTTAATCCCTTAAAAGTAAAGTTGTAACTTTAAAATAAATTACCCGCCACGGCCCTACAGCCGGTAAGCGATATGAAAAATATTAAACTAATTGAAGTACCCTCAGAAATTGGCGCAGGCACAAGGGGTGCAAGCCTTGGCATTGATGCCATAAAAATTGCAGCGCTGGATTTTATGAGCAATTTTTTTGTTCATTTTCCTTCTGAGAAAATACAGGCAGAAAATCAGTTGCTTTTTGAACCCATACAATCGCCTTACGCCAAAAGAATAAATGGTGTAGTTACCATTTGCGAAAGAATAAGTAAAGCAGTGCACGATGCGGTAAAAAATAATTTTTTTCCGGTAGTAATCAGTGGCGATCATAGTAATGCCGCTGGCACCATTGCCGGTTTAAAAATGGCCAAACCCAAAAGTAAATTAGGGGTAATTTGGATAGATGCCCATGCCGACTTACACACCCCCTACACTACCCCAAGCGGCAATATGCATGGCATGCCATTATCGGTAAGCATTGCAGAAGATAATAAAGAATTTAAGGTACACGACCTTGATGAAAAAACCGAAAAACTTTGGCAGCAGTTAAAGAACATCGGTAAAATATCTCCCAAAATATTACCGGAAGATATTGTGTTTATTTCTTTACGTGACTTTGAAAAAGAAGAAAAGCATGTAATTGAAAAGTATGGTATAAAAGTTTTTTCTACCAGCGAGGTAAGGCGTAACGGCGTAGAAATTGTTTACCGCAAGGCCATCCGCTACCTAAGCGACTGTACCGATATTTATGTAAGCTTTGATGTGGACAGTTTAGACTCCACTATAAGCCGCGGCACCGGAACACCGGTAAGTAATGGTTTAAAAGAAAGAGAAGCCGAAGATTTGATCAGTAAATTTATGCAGCACCGCAAAATATGCTGTTTCGAAATTACCGAAGTAAATCCTACACTGGATAAAGAAAATTTAATGGCAGAAATTGCTTTTAATATTTTACAAAGAAGTGTAAACACTTTGATGATGAACTAAAATTGCCTGCAGCAAACTGTTGTGTAAAACAATACCACAATGAAAATTACAAGTACGGCGTTCCTTTTATTTTTTAATGTTGCTTTAATTGCACAAAACAATGCCGGTTACACTACTGCCATAAAAACGTATCAAAAAAATTACACCGGCACCCATGAAGTAGTAAAGGGTAAAGAACGGATTTATTTTAGATTTTATCCGGCAATGGAAAAATTTAAAATAAGCTGCCGCTTTGTAAAATCAACCGATACCAGTTTGGTTGTAATGAAAACTTCCGGAAAAAAAATTCCTCAAAAAGATTTTATCCGCTATGGTAAATTAATATTTACAATTAACGATACCACCCTGGAATTAACATTGTATCAGTCCAGGATAAAAGATGCGCTTACTAAAGATTATTTATTTTTACCCTTTACCGATTTAACCACCGGCGATGAAACTTATGGCAGTGGCCGCTACATTGATTTACAGGTAACCGATATAAAAAAAGACAGGGTAGTAATTGATTTTAATAAAGCATATAATCCTTATTGTGCCTACAGTAATAATTATAATTGCCCTTTACCACCACGGGAAAATTATTTACCAGTAGCCATTACCGCTGGAGAAAAAAATTTTGCAAAAACTGTGGCGCATTAAAAAGCCGGAAAAAATTCCGGCCATTTAATGTTTGTGCTTGTTGGTCTTTATTTTTTTAGCTGGATGGTGCCCAGTTCTGTTTCTTTATTTCGCCTTACAGTAATGTTGGTGATGGTGGTATCACGGTAACCGTTTAAGCCATCAATAAATAAACTGTAGGTTCCTTCTCTTAAACCCCGTATTTTAAATTCGCCTTCGCTCTCGGGCCTGGCAAATGCAGTATCAGTGGCATTAAAAGCTTTAATCATTCCAAAAGAATGTACAGGCCTTACCTTACCTTCAATTTCGCCGCTGCTGTGTTTACCAAATGGTTTTAAAACAGGCTTTAAATAATATTTACCGTTAGTAAATTTGATAGATTTAGATAAATTAAAATCCAGGTATAAATTAAAATTGTTTGAAGACAAAGAATCCAAATGTTCTTTCTTAATATTTACGTAAACGTAATTTTGATTGTTTAAAAGATATAAAGGGTGCATTACACTATCAACCTGCACATTATTATTGGTGCCCAATGTAAATTTAATACGTTGAATTTTTCCGTTTAATACAAAGCCACTTGCCAGCAGCGTATCTAAACCATTTCTTAGTTTTAAAATGTCATACACACCCGGCCTGATATTTAAAGTATCCCAAATTTCGCAGTTGCTGTTGCGCCGGTCGTTATCATCATCGCAGCCCGGCTGGTGATGATCATCATCATGATTGCGCTTACAGGTATCCAGTTTTACTTCTATACGCTGAATATCTACCAATACTTTTTGAAAATCAAGCGGGCCATCAGTTAAAAAGATGGATAGTTTTGTATTTCCCGGAGGAATAACATCATTACCAGATGAGGCTTCTTTTTGGCAGGCATAAAAAAACACACTAAGGGCAAGCATTAAAATGCCACCAACTCTCCAGAGTTTTACATTAGATTTCATAAGTTTTCTTTTTTTAAGTTATTTAATAAATAGTAAGCTAAAAGTAGAAATTTGAATACGGTACAATTTTGATTAACAGACTTTAGTCAAAAAAAATGCCAGAACTAAAAAATGTGCAAAAGATGATTGCCAAAAAGGAAGTATAAAAATGCCGCTACGTATAACTGTAACGGCAGAGGTTATTACAATAAATATATTTTTTAAAAAACCAGCTTGTTATTATTTAACCATGTTAAATTAATCTCTTCGGGAATTTTCATACGTTCTGCAATGCGTTTATATCTTGCAGCCAGTGTACATAAATAATCCTGGGCTTTAGCAGCACCATCTTTTAAACCTGTTAAAGTTTCTATTTTCCAAAGCGCCACCAGGTGTTCAATAATGCTTGCATAATCCCATGTGGTATACACTCCAATTTTTTGGGTAACGGCTGAAAAGTCTTCAAAAAGATTAGGCTTTTTTCCACCTTCACCCATCAGCAAAGCCGGCATTGCAATCTGCTTACGCATCATTGCCTCAAAAGCTTTTAATCCGCCGTTGGGGTCGGCTTCAAATATTTTAGACATGAAAGATTTGTAAGCTTTTTCGTGCCTTGCCTCATCACCTGCGATAGTTTTACAAATCCTTGATAAAGTATTGTCGCCTGCTTTATCGGCAAGTTTACCTGTGTTTACATGCGAAATTTTTGTGGCTCTTTCCTGGAAAGAGGTATACACCATTGCCTGGTAAGGATCGTTGTTTGTATTGGCATTAAAACCATTATAAATAAGGCGGTGAATGGTTTGCTCCACCGCTTTCATATCGCACCTGCCGGAGAGGTACAAATATTTATTTAATAAATCGCCATGTCTGTTCTCTTCTGCCGTCCATGCTCTCGACCATCTTACCCAGCCATTGGTACTGGTAAGGTCTTTATCTTCATTTACAATAAGATTAAAATATGTTTGATAACTGGGTAAAGCTTCCTCGGTAATCATATTGCCCACCAGCGAAGTAATTACACTGTCAGGTATACACGAAGTACGCTCTCTTAACTTCTTTACCTCCTCATAAATATCAGGTTGCGTAAAATCGGGTAAAAAATCGGTGGGCTGCCAGCAATCATCAGGATCCAGCAAAGAATTTTCTACAGCTTCGGCAACATAATCCTTAAGAGAATTAGTTACTTCCATGTTTTTTGCCAGGTCATTATTATCTTCTAAATGCATTATTATAATTTATTGAACTATTTTAAAATTTTGAATAGTAAAGGTACGTGATGTTACCAAGTTTTAACCCGTAATATTACAGCTGCAAGATTTATGCCTATAAAAAAATGGCTTCAAAATGTTGTACCCAGCCTCAGTTTGCACGATAATAATAAGATTGTGTAAAGAAAATTGATAAAAATTGCACTTTTGGTAAGTTGTGTAAGTGCACCGAGAATTACGGGGAAAAAATTACATTTGAATTAATTATGATACTATAAAAAATTATTTTATGAACCCCATTAAAATCAGGAAAGCCACTATTGCCGATATCCCAAAATTATTGCAGTTTGAGCAAGGGGTAATTTTAGCAGAAAGGCCATTTGACGCTACTTTAAAAAAAACACCGATACAATATTATGACCTGGAATATCTGGTAACATCAGATAAAGTGGAACTTTTGGTAGCTGTAATAGGGGATGAGTTGATTGGATCCGGTTATGGCCGTATTGAAAATGCTAAACCATATTTACAACATACCACTTATGCCTACCTTGGATTTATGTATGTGGATCCACTCCACCGGGGAAAAGGTATCAATAAACAAATTATCAAGGCTTTAGTAAATTGGTGTATGCAACAAAATATTACCGAACTGCGGCTGGATGTTTACGAAAATAATAAACCGGCAATAACTGCTTATGAAAAAGTGGGTTTTGCAAAACACATGATTGAAATGCGGATGGGATTAAATGATAATGAACTTTAAAATTTAAAAATGAAAAAGAATATTGCCCCAATAACATTGGTACTTATTTTTTCATTGTTACTTGTATTTGCTCCAGATGTTAATGCACAGGAAAAAAAAATTACGCCAACACCGCAGGAATTGTACAATGAAATCTACCGGCAGGATAGTATACTCTTCAATTATTTTAACACACAAAATTTTGAGCCTTTTAAAAATATGTTTACAAAAGACCTGGAATGGTTTCAGCATAATGATGGGTTGATACCTTACAAAAAAGTATTTGAAAATTTTAAAAATATTTTTAAAAAATCTTATAAATTAAACCGGCAATTGGTTAAAGGCAGCCTGGAAGTGCATCCTGTAAAAAATTATGGCGCCATTCAAATTGGGGTACACCAGTTTAAACATATTGAAAATGGAAAAGAAAGAAACCGGCACTTTTAAATTTGTAATGATATGGAAGCTGCAGGATGGTTTATGGAAGATTTCAAGAGTTATCAGCTACGATCATTAAAATTTATTCTTCCAGTTTTATAAATGGTTTTTTCATTAATGCCACAAGGTCCTCATCCTTATCGTTACTGTAATATTTATCCAGCCCGTATTTTATTTTAGATTTATCCAGCTCAATGTAGGTGTTGAATAACCTGTCCCAAATAGAAAAAACTGCCCCGTAATTGCTGTCGGTAAAGGGTTGTTTCCAATGGTGATGTACTTTATGCATGTTGGGAGACACCAACACATAGCTTATAATTTTATCTGCTTTTACAGGAAGAGAAATATTAGCATGGGTAAATGCAACAAAAATGGTTAACACGGTTTGATAAATCATAACTGCATAAATAGGAGCACCGCAAATTATTATAGCAATTAAAAAAAATAAACCTCTCCAAACACTTTCCAGCGGATGGTGCCGCAGGCCCGAAGTAACATCTACACTATTATCGGCGTGATGAATTATATGCATGCGCCAAAATAAAGGCACTTTGTGTTCTATCATGTGGCTCATCCATCCACCAAAAAAATCTAATGCCAACGCCGAAATTATTATGGTAACTAATACCGATGCATTTAGCCAGTATACTAACCCAAACTGGTTAGCCGCAGACCAATCGGATAACTTAACAATTAAAAACCCAAAACCGGTATGAATGATGAGATGAATAACTGTAAAAGTTAGGTTAACAAAGGCATGTCTCCATTTTGTTTTTTTATATTTAAGGTTAAGCAGGGGTATGGCACCTTCAATAATCCACAGCACCAGCATGGAAGCAATTATAAAAGCCATTCTTTCCACAGGCCGCTGTTCTAAAGTAGAAAAATGATTGATGATCTTATCAAACATGGTATAAAATTATTACTGAAAAGTTACGGGTTTTTAAAAACAAATTTAAATGACAAATCATAAAATCTTCACAGTTTATTCATCCATACCGTCATCACCATCAGCAGTTTTACTGCTGTTGGCTACCATGCTGCTGATAACTGTAACTTCTTCCGGTGTAAAATAACGCCATTTGCCTGGTTGCAAACCAGCAATGGTGATATTCATTATTCTTATTCTTTTTAAAGAAGTTACATTATAGCCCAGCACTTCGCACATGCGCCTTATCTGACGGTTTAAACCCTGGGTTAAAATTATTTTAAAGCGGCTGTCGCCTTCCTGTTTTACAAAACATTTTTGTGTAACCGTACCACCAAGGCGTACACCGTTTCGCATTTTGTTAATAAAATCAATTGTGATTGGGGCGTCTACTGTAACAATATATTCTTTTTCGTGCTTGTTGCCGGCACGTAAAATTTTATTTACGATATCACCATCGTTGGTTAAAAAAATTAAGCCCTCACTCCGTTTATCTAAACGGCCAATAGGAAAAATGCGGCTTTTAAAATTTACAAAATCTATAATGTTGGTTTTATCTTTTAAATCGGTAGTGCA
>JAYURK010000226.1:0-63119 GCA_043756235.1 Ferruginibacter sp.
ACCAAGACAAATCAAAACGCATGAAAAGAGTAACTTTAAAACTAACTGCCTTAGTGATGTTACTGGGAGGAGCAATTACTGTATCTTATGCCCAGAGTAACAAAATCAACGTTGTAACTTCTGCCGTTCCATTTTTACGTATTACACCAGATGCCCGCAGTGGCGGTATGGGTGATGCTGGCATTGCTACAACACCCGATGCTAATGCTTCTTTTTCCAATTTGGCTAAAACGCCATTTAATACCAGTAAAACAGGCTTGGCTATAAATTATGTTCCATGGTTGAGAGACCTTGCTGTTAATGATGTGTATTTAGCTTCTTTAGCTGGATTTTATAAAATTGATGATGAGCAGGCTATCTCTGCTTCATTAAGATATTTCAGCTTGGGTAGCATACAGTTTACCGATAACTTAGGTAACGATCTGCAAACTTTCCGGCCGAGAGAATTTGCCTTTGATGCAGGTTACTCCCGTAAGCTTTCTGCAAAAAACAGTATTGGTATTGGCTTACGCTATATCAATTCTAATTTAGCCAGCGGTACGGTTAATGGCGTAAGTTACAAAGCCGGTTCTTCTGTAGCAGGCGATTTACATTTTTACCACAATGGCGCAAAAGAAAATGGTGAAGGATTTAGCTGGGGCGCAACTTTAAGTAACCTCGGGGCTAAAATTTCTTACACCAGCGATGCTAACCAAAAAGATTTTATACCAGCCAATCTGGGTTTGGGAACTGCATACACCAAAGTATTTGATGAAGATAATAAAATGACTTTTGCATTAGACATTCATAAATTGTTAGTACCAACGCCACCAGCTGTTGGAGATTCTGCAGGTTTAGCAAATTACCGCAGCAAAGGAGTGGTGAGCAGCTGGTTCAGTTCTTTCGGTGATGCACCAGGTAAAATATCTGAAGAATTACAAGAAGTAAACATTGCCGCAGGTTTAGAGTATTGGTACAATAACCAGTTTGCTTTTAGAGCCGGTTATTTTTACGAAAATCCTAACAAAGGAAACAGAAAATTCTTTTCTGTAGGCGCAGGTTTAAAATACAATGTATTTGGTTTAAACTTTGCTTACTTATTTCCTTCTGGCAGTGGCACCAACCGCAACCCTTTATCAAATACCTACCGCTTTGGTTTAATATTTGATTTTGATGCAGCTGCAAAAACAAAATAATTAAATTTCTAAAAATATATTTAAAGCGTTCCTGAACAGGAACGCTTTTTTAGTTTTTAGTACGCCTTTATTTGCAGATATTTACAGCTTAATATATTTACATGAGTTTTAGGATTGGATCGGGAATAGATTTTCACCAGTTAGTAACCGGCAGAGAATTATGGATTGGCGGAGTTAAAATTCCTCATACAAAAGGTGCATTGGGGCATAGCGATGCGGATGTATTATTGCATGCCATATGCGATGCCATGCTTGGCGCTTTATCTCTTGGCGATATTGGAGTACATTTTCCGGATACGGATGCTTCCTTTAAAAATATAGACAGTAAAATTTTGTTGCAAAAAAGTTTTGCATTGATACAAAGCGAAGGCTATAAAATTGTGAATGTGGATACCACACTCTGTTTAGAAGAGCCGAAGATAAAACCATACGTTACCCAAATGCAAAACGTAATAGCTTCAATACTTCAGGTAACTGCAAAAGATATTTCGGTAAAAGCTACCACCACAGAAAAAATGGGTTTTATTGGCAGAGAAGAAGGGTTGATGGCTTATGCAACAATTTTACTCTGCAAAGAGTCTTGAATACAGAAATCTTCATTTTGAAAAAATCAGTTTTTTTATATTTCTTTATTTTGATTACCGTAACGGCCCATGCACAAAAGCAGGCCAATTATTGGTATTTTGGATCGGGGGTAGGGCTTAATTTTAATCAGGCGCCTCCACAAATTTTAAACAACAACTTTGCTAACTCTCAGGAAGGTTGCGCCTCCATTGCCGATAACAACGGCAACCTGCTTTTTTATACCAACGGGCTCACCATTATTAATCGAAAGCATGAAGTAATGCTTAATGGCAATGGCATACGCGGCGACCTCAGCAGTACCAGCAATACCATTATAGTTCCTTTGCCGGGTAACGACAGTATTTATTATTTGTTTACCGTAGGCGCCACTACGCAGGTTGCAAAAGGGTTCAGGTATACAACTATAAATATTAAAGGCGACGGTGGCTTTGGAGAAGTGCTGCAAAAAAATATCTATGTAGAAGATGCATACGAAAAACTTGCAGCAGTAAGACACTGTAATAAAAAAGATGTTTGGATAACCATCCGCCGGTGGGAGAGTGATGAATACAATACATATTTATTAACGGCCTCGGGATTAAATGTAAATCCTGTGGTGAGTAATACAGGTTTTGTGGTGGGAGGCCTTGCAAATAATGCCATAGGCAGTTTGAAGTTTTCAATTGATGGTACAAAATTAGCCGCGGTGCACTCAACCGAAACGGATGCAGTAGAATTAATGCGCTTTAATAATGCAACAGGCCAAATAACCAATCCCGTAATCATCAGGCCCAATACATTACCGCATTCGCTTTCGTTTACCGGTGTTTATGCTGCCGAATTTTCTCCCAACGGAAATTTGCTGTATGTATCTTCTAATAATTCTGTAACTGATCCCTGCATACTTTACCAATTCGATATCACCTCATTTAACCAGGCCACTATACTGGCAAACAAACAAATAATTGCAGAACCTAAACCATGGTTTGCAGGCGCTTTGCAAACCGGGCCCGATATGAAGATATACCTGGCAGCCTGGAAAGACACAGCAATTTCAGTAATAGAAAACCCCGACGTTTACGGTGCCGGGTGTAATTTTATTTTTAATAAAATATCTTTTGGTAACAGGGCCGAGCCTGTACAATTTGGTTTACCTTCTTTTGTGCAGAGCGATTTAAGTGCTGCATTTATACCTTTCGATTTTACACGTTCGGGTAATTGCACCGATGCTGATGTGCAGTTCAATATTAACAGAACAACAGGGATAGATTCTGTAAAATGGAATTTCGGCGACGGTCAGCAATCGTCTTCAATTGCTCCCCTGCACCGCTACAGCACCACAGGTTTTTTTACCGTAAGTTTAATTGTGTTTAAAGTGGATTGCAGCAGATTAAATGATACCATCATTAAAGATATCTGGATTACGCCAAACATTTCCCTTTTGGGTAATGATATTGATGCCTGCGGATTTAAAGATCTAAATCTTACAGTAAACCTAAATGTGCCCGGTATAAATTATTTATGGAATACAGGAAGCACTGCGGACAAAATAGCTGTTACCAACCCCGGCAAATATTGGGTGCAGGCAGCGTACAGTGGATGCACAATAGCCGACACTATAAACATAACGGTAAGGCCTGCACCGGTTGTAAACATTGGTAACGATACAGCAGTTTGTTTAAACACAGGTGTGGTATTAAGCGCAGGTAATGCAGCGGCAGGTAATTCTTATTTATGGAGTACCGGGCAAACAACAAATGCCATAACTGTAAATACGCCCGGTAGCTACAGCGTAACGTTAACTCAAAATAACTGTACCGCATCGGATACCTTAAATGTTGTATGGGGCGATTGCCCGTTTTATATCCCTAATGCATTTACACCCAACAATGATGGCGTAAATGATAAATTTGGAATAGTAAATGGATTTAATGTTCAGGATTTTTCACTGAAGATATTTAACCGTTACGGTCAGGTAATTTTTAGTACCAATAACATCGCAGATAAATGGGATGGAACTTTTAAAGGAAAGGCGATGTTAAATGGTAATTATCCGTGGTCGGTGGTTTATATTAATGGGCTGGGATATACTAAATGGCTAAAGGGTTCTGTATTAATTATACGATAGACTGCTTATATATCATTCCGAAAATAGCCGCTTCAATTATCTGCTTACATTACTACCTTTGCGGCAATGCAAAATATTAGTGTAAAAATTATTAATAATTCCGGTAATCCTTTGCCGGATTATGCCACTGCTGGTTCTTCCGGTATGGATATCAGAGCACAACTGGATGAGCCGGTAACTTTACAACCTTTAGAAAGATTTTTAACACCCACCGGTTTATTTATTGAGCTGCCCCAAGGATACGAAGCTCAGATAAGACCCAGAAGTGGTTTGGCATTAAAGCAGGGCATCACCTGTTTAAATTCGCCGGGCACTATTGACAGTGATTACAGGGGCGAACTAAAAGTAATACTGATTAACCTTAGCAATACCGTGCAGGAAATAAACAACGGCGATCGTATTGCACAAATGGTATTTGCAAAAACAGAAAAGGCTGCACTTTTTTTGGTACAGCAATTGAATAATACTGCAAGGGGCGAAGGTGGATTTGGACATACGGGTATTAAATAACCTCCAGTAAAAAAATAATCAGCAATGAAAAAAATTATTTGTATTTGTGCTGTCATCTTTATCATCGTTGCTTTTTGCAGTTGCCGTACTACCAAACAAATAAATAAAGCCATTGCACCAAAAGATAGTACGGTTAATGTGATTAATAATGAATCAATAGCCGATTCGTTAAGAATAATAAAGCAAACCGTTACTGGTTTACAAAGTCATTATATAGATTATAAAACTTTTAGTGCTAAAATAAAAGTGGATTACGAAGACAGTAAAGGTAAACAGCCGGATATAATTGCGGTGGTACGCATTGTAAAAGACAGTGCTATATGGATATCTTTATCGGCTACTATTTTTAATGTGGAAGTGTACCGCATGCTGATTAAAAAAGACAGTGTGATACTGATGAATACCAGGGATAAAGAAGTGCAATACCGTTCGCTAGATTATTTGCAGGAGGTTACACAAATACCATTCGATTATAAAACGTTGCAGGATCTTTTAATTGGAAACCCCATTTTTTTCGACACCGGTAAAATTTCTTATTATAAAAAATTCGATTCAAAAATTCTCATGTCTTCTGTTGGTGGCTTCTTTAAAAATCTGCTTACACTTGCTGCCGATAATAATGTTTTACTGCACAGTAAACTGGATGATGTGGATGTAAACCGCAGCAGAACAGCAGATATTACTTATGATGATTATGAAATAAAAAACGACCTGTATTTTTCTACCAAAAGAGAAATTACTGTATCAGAAAAAAACAAGTTAGATATCAGGATGAATTATAAACAATATGAGTTTAACAAAGAATTATCGGTTTCTTTAAAAGTTCCCAAAAATTATAAACGCACTTAAGCGTTATTTGTAATTATGCACAGCCTGTGCGTTTTTAATAGTGCTGTCATTTACCGTTTCAATTGTATTTTTGATTAAACCTTGCAAACTTATTACATGGTAAAAATAATTTTCACTGCTGTTATTATATGCTTTGGCTTTGCAGCTGCGGCGCAGCCTGTTACAAGAGAAGACCTGGAGAAACAAAAAAGTCAGTTAAGAAGAGAGCTGGAACAAACAGAAAGAATGCTTAATGAAAACAAAACAAAATCAAAAGAAAATTATGTGCAGTGGAAGCTGATAAACGATAAAGTAAATATACAGGACAGGATAATTGATAATATTAACCGTGATATTAACCTGCTGGATAATAATTTAATTAAAACCCAGCGGGATATTACCCGTTACGATAAGTTGCTGGATACTTTAAAACAGGAGTATGCAAAAAGTATGGTGTACGCTTATAAAAACAGGAGTAACTACGATTTTTTAAATTTCATTTTTTCTGCTGCAAGTTTTAATGATGCGATAAAAAGAATTACCTATTTAAAAAGCTACCGTAATTACCGGGAGATGCAGGGAGATAATATTTTACGTACACAGGAATTACGTAAACAAAGAGTGGAAGAATTAACGGGCACTAAAATAAAAAAAAGTGTAGTATTAAAAGATAAAGACAAAGAACTGTCGGCGCTGGAAAAAGAACAAAAAGAAAAAGACCGCATTTTAAGTGAGTTAAAAAAGCAGGGCAAACAGTTAAATGATAAAATGACTGCAACAAGAAAGCAGTTAAAAAAAGTAGATAATGCCATTACCGCCGCTATTAAAAGAGCATTGGATGAAGCCCGGAAAATGGCATTAAAAAAAGCTGCCGATGAAGAATCCCGAAGAGTGGCTGCCGCTAAAGCCGCTGCAAAAAATAATGCCAGTGTAACCCCCGCAATACCTAAAACTACAGCTCCTGCAAAAAAAGCAGAACCTAAAAAAGCTCCCGAAAGTGTTTTATTAAATTCGGAAAACATTGCGGTTAATGCCAACTTTATTAATAACAGGGGCGGTTTGCCGTGGCCTGTGGATAAAGGTTATTTGCTGATGCATTACGGAACCAACAAATTACCTGGCAGCGGAACAATTTTAGAAATGACTGGTATCACCATCGCTACCGATATTGGCAGCGCAGTTAAATCTGTATTTGATGGTGTGGTAAGTAAAGTTTTATATGTAGAAGATATGCAGGTGGTGATATTACAGCACGGCCGATATTTCAGTACCTACAGTAATCTTTCCAGTGTTTCGGTACAAACCGGGCAGGAAATAAAAACCGGACAGACTATTGGCAGGGCAGCTGCTAATTTAGATGGTATTGGTGCTGTTGATTTTTATATCAACGACGAAAAAAATAATTTAGATCCTGCAAAATGGTTACGCCGCAGGTAAATTAAATTACCCTTTGGTACAGCGCTTCATAAATCGGTACAATACTTTCTATATCAAATTTTTTGGCCTGTGCCAGCGCATTGGCTTTAAATTGTAAAAGTGTGGCGTCGTCTTTTAAAATGGCCAAAGCATTTTTTGCCATGTCATCCACATCACCCACATTACTCATGTAGCCGCAATACCCATCAATATTTATTTCGGGTAAGCCTCCTGCGTTAGTAGAAATTACAGGTACTTCTGCCGCCATCGCTTCAAGTGCGGCCAATCCAAAACTTTCATATTCGCTGGTTAGTAAAAATAAATCAGCAATAGGTAAAATATCTTCCATCTGTTCCTGCTTGCCTAAAAATTTTATTTTATCACTTAATACACAATCCCTGCAAATACTTTCTACATAGGGCCGCTCGGGGCCGTCGCCCAATAATAATAATTTGGCTGGCGTGGTTTCAATAATTTTCATAAAAACTTTTACCACATCATCTACTCTTTTTATTTTTCTGAAATTACTGGCATGTACAATAATTTTTTCGCCATTGGGTGCCACAATTTTTCTAAAAGCATCAACCGGCTTTTTATGAAAACGCTCCACATCCACAAAGTTGTGTATTACTTCAATATCTTTATCAATCACAAAATTTTTGTACGTTTCTTCTTTTAAATTTTGCGATACCGCTGTAAGTATATCACTTTCGTTCATGCTGAAAGTAACCACTGGACTGTAAGTTTTATCGCGGCCAACCAAAGTAATATCGGTGCCGTGCAAAGTGGTTATTACAGGAATTCTTTTTCCCTGTTTGGCCAAAATTTGTTTAGCCATATATGCTGCGGCAGCATGAGGAATTGCGTAATGTACATGCAGTAATTCTACATTATTATTAATAATCACATCTACCATTGCGCTGGCCAATGCCGTTTCGTAAGGCGGGTAATCAAACAATGGATAAGTGGGCACCCTAACCTCGTGATAAAAAATATTTGCATGAAACCCACTGAGGCGTACCGGTTGCTGGTAAGTAATAAAATGAATATTATGCCCTTTATCTGCAAGTGCTTTACCCAATTCTGTTGCTAATACCCCGCTGCCACCAAAAGTAGGATAGCATACAATTGCAATATTCATATAAAGATGTTTTTATAATTTTAATTTGTGGGTGCAATTTAAGTCTATTATTTTTCTCCACCCTTTCCGGTTATGTAAACATAATAATCATTAAGTTTGTTCTACAACTACAACTATGCATCCCAAAAAACTGGTTACAATAATTGCGCTCTTCTTCAACACTTGTGCTATAGCTCAAAACGACGATTCGTTAATGATAAAAAAAATTACTGATGATATATTGTTACATGGCAAAGCCCATGCTAATTTATATACGTTGTGTAAAACGGTGGGCCACCGGCTAAGTGGCAGTGCCGGCATGTACAAAGGCGAGGCATGGGGTTTACAGGCATTAAAAGAAGCTGGAGCAACAACAGCGTACCTGCAGGAGTGTATGGTACCGCACTGGGTAAGAGGCAAAAAAGAATATGCGGCATTTACAAAAGCAAAAGGTGGTAAGCCATTTAATATCCTTTCTATTGGTAATGCAGTGGGCACGGGTGCAGCAGGTGTAAGTGCAAAAGTTATAGAAGTAAAAAATTTTGCTGAGTTAGATAAAAGGAAAGATGAAGTAAAAGGCAATATTGTTTTCTTTAATTATCCGTTTAATAAAACTTTATTACGTGGCGCTTATGGCGATGCGGTAAGGTACAGAAGCAGCGGTGCATCCGCAGCAGCTAAATACGGCGCAGTAGCCGTTATTGTGCGGTCGGTAACGGGGGCGTATGATGATCATCCGCATACTGGAGCATTAAGGTATAACGACAGTTTTCCAAAAATTCCTGCGGTGGCTATAAGCACCAAAGATGCAGATAAATTAAGCACAGGTTTACAAAGCATTTATAAAACAGCAAAACTTTTTTTAAGAACCAACTGTGTAATGCTGCCAGATACTATCGGCCATAATGTAATTGGAGAAATAAAAGGCTCCGAATTTCCGGATGAAATAATTACCATTGGCGGCCATCTGGATAGTTGGGATGCAGCAGAAGGCGCCAGCGATGATGGCACAGGTATGGTACAGAGCATTGAGATTTTAAGGGCTTTTAATGCCGCAGGCTATACACCAAAACGTACGATAAGAATTGTATTATTTGCCAATGAAGAAAATGGTTTGCGTGGCGGAAATAAATATGCAGCAGAAGCAAAAGCCAAAAATGAAAAACATATGATGGCTATGGAAAGTGATGGTGGTGCCGAGTACCCACGTGGGTTTAGTTGTGGTATGACGAAAGTCCAGTTTGAAAAAGTAGCCGGCTGGAAAAAATATTTTGAACCTTATGATGCGGATAGATTTTCTTTTAACGAAGGTGGTGGAGGCGGAGCAGATATTGGGCCTTTACAAACTATTTTTAAAACGGCACAGTTTGGCTTAAGCACCACAGGCCAGCGATATTTTGATCTGCATCATGCGGCAACAGATGTTTTTGAAAATGTAAATGCCCAGGAATTACACTTAGGGGCGGCAGTAATGGCGGCGATGGTTTATTTAGTGGATAAATACGGATTATAATTATCTTGCAATAAAAAATATAAATATGGAAGAAATAAGAACAACAGATACTATAAAACCTTTACCAAAAAAAACTGGCGGCTTTAAAAAATTTGTGCGTTGGTTTACATTTATCCTGCTGTCGGTATTATTGTTATTTGGCTACTGGAAATATTATTACACTTACAGCGACGGATACAGAAGCGGGTTATTACAAAAATTATCACACAAAGGAAATATTTTTAAAACTTACGAAGGTGAGTTGGTACAACGCAGCATTGTATCTACCGGTAATGTAGGCATTGCATCCGAAAAATTTTATTTTTCTGTTACTGTAGATAGTGTGGCTAAAGCCATGCAAAGGTTTGAAGGCAAAAATGTAAAATTACATTACCTGCAAAAAAATGGCACTCTACCTTGGCGTGGCGAAAGCCCTTACATTGTGGATGCGGTGGAACTGGATACGCAACCCTGATATTTATTATCCATGCAATAAAAATATAACCGGCTTTTTATGAAAGTCGGTTTTTTCTTTTTGCCACTCAGCAATTTTTTTTGTTTTGATGTATTCATTTGCACCGGTAAGTTCCGATGCAATACAAAATCTGGTAGCTGGCTTGCAGGTTTTTAAAACAGTTTCAATAAGCTGGTTATTACGGTAAGGGGTTTCAATAAAAATTTTAGTGCTGTTATTTTTTTCTGATGAAGCTTCCAGCTCCTTAATCCGTTTTATTTTTTCAAAATTATCTATAGGCAGGTAACCCACAAATTCAAATTGCTGCCCATTCATACCACTTGCCATTAGCGCCAGTAATATAGAACTGGGGCCTACCAGTGGTTTTATAACAGCATTCATTTGTTGTGCTGCAGCAATTAATATTTGTCCGGGGTCGGCAATGCCGGGGCACCCTGCTTCGCTAATGATGGCAATGTTTTTTTCTTCGTTTATTTTTTGTTTAAATGCTGCCACCATTTCATCTTCGGCTTTATGAATAGTAAACCATTCATAATCGTCAATCACAATTTCTTTACACATACTTTTTAAAAATCGCCTGGCGCTTCTTTCATTTTCTGCAAAAATTACTTTGCAATTTTTTACAGCATCAATAATATAAGCAGGAATAGTTTGTGTGGCGCCTTCCAGCAACACAGCGGGTACTAAATATATTGCAGCAGGCATATTTATTTTTTTTAACGTAATTTATCATCAGGCTTATTGAGCCTTCAATACCGACAATTCATTTCCCTTTTCGCCATATAAACTTATTGTTGCAGCAATTACCGCATAACTGGGTGCAAGCACCCAGCCTAATACCGGAATAAAATGCATCAGGTAAAATATCATACCGTTACCAATTGCCAGCCCTTTATGCCGGCCGATAAAATTTATACTTTGAGAAGTAGATAGCTTATGTCTTTCACAACTGTAATCCATCATTGAAAAACCAAAATAATAGCATTCAATTAATAATGCAATTAATGGGGTTACCCAACCAATAACAGGAATGAAAGACACAATAAAAATTGACAAAGTGTACACCGTTTGCCATAGCAGGTTTCTTAATGCAATTCTTATTCCCCTTGCTATATCTTTTAATAACTGTGTAAAATTAAAAGGAAAATCTTTGCCTTCCATAATGGCTTCTGTCTTTTCGCTCAGGTAAGCAAACAGCGGTGAACCAACTATTAAGAATAAAAATTTAAATAAAGAAAAATAAAATAGCAGTAAAATAATATTCAGAATAATTTGCCCAAAAATTAAAAGCCAGTTCAACCAGCTGTTTTCCATTTTTTCCATCCATTCTTTTACCCCTGTTTTCATCAGCACAAAATCAATAGCATAATTGCTGGTGATAAAAAATAAATATATGCCTGCACAAAAAAGCAAAGCATATATCAAGCCGGGAATTAAAATCCATTTCCATAACCGGTGTTTAATAATAAACTGGTGTGTTTGATAATAGGCTTGTATAGCGGTTATAATTTCTTTAAGCATTGTTAAGTATTGTACTTATAAACTTTTAGTGCCTTTTAAAATAAATTTACTGTGTACTTTAAATTGTTGTTATTTGTTTATTTTGCTTTAAAGTTAAAGATATAATGAAGAAGTTGCCCATAGAATTTTACGACCGCAATGATGTGGTGCAAATTGCCCGTGATTTATTAGGCAAAATAATAGTAACAAATTTTGATGGTACGCTAACATCCGGCAAAATAGTAGAAACAGAAGCATATGTTGGTCTTACTGATAAAGCATCGCATTCCTTTGGTGGCAAACGAACCAGCCGCAATGAACACATGTATGCTGCGGCGGGTACTGCGTATGTGTATATCTGTTATGGCATGCACCATTTGTTTAACGTGGTAACCAATAAACAAAATATACCGGATGCAGTGTTGATAAGAGCAGTTGAGCCTGTTGAAGGAATAGCAGTAATGTTGCAACGAACCGGCAAACTAAAATTCGATAATACTTTAACCAAAGGGCCGGGCAATACAGGCAAGGCCTTAGGTATTTCAAAAAATCATTCAGGACTTAATTTGCAGGGGAATAAAATATTTATAGCAGATGATAAAACCTTTTATGCTGAAAGCGAAATTGGAGCCAGCAAAAGAATAGGAATTGAGGGGGCAGGGGCTGCGGCTGCTTATCCGTATCGATTTTATGTAAGGGGAAACAGGTTTGTAAGCGGCCTTCCTAATAAATAAATTACTTTATCCTTTCCAGTCTTTTTTTAGAAGGACATAAATATACAAATCGATAAAGTGAGTATATAAAAATTCTGCCTGGTGCATAATACCTTCCTGAATAAAACCCAGTTTTTAAAATCTTCAACGGTTTGCATGTTATCCACCCAGAGCAACCAGGTGTTTAAATAATTACGATTGGTGTTAACGGCGAATAACAATGCAGCTGCATGTTTTGGAGCAATCAATTCTACAGAAATTATTTCATCAATTTTAATAACCACTACACTTTCGATTTTTATTTTGATAAAAATTAAAATTAAAAAAACTCCCGTTCTTTTAAAACGGGAGTACAATTATTTTCGTCTTTTATTTTTTATCTTACCAGTACTTCGCCAGATTTAATTTTTTTGCCATTAGCATCGCTTAAAATTACATAATATACACCACCACCGTTTCTTCTTAAATCTACATTTAGTAATTGATAAGGCTGCGTTACAACTGTTTCCTTGTAATACACTTTTTCGCCTTTACTGCTAAGAATGGTGATGATTTGTTTGGTATTGCTGCCACCGGGGTTATAATATACCACCGAAAATTGTCCGTTGTTGGGGCTTGGATAAATAAACAATTTGTTATTGGCAGAATCTGCAATAGTTACCACCTGCGATTGATTGATACAGCCATTAGCATCGGTAACTGTAACCCTGTAATCGCCTAAGTTAGTAACGTTCACACTTTGTGTATTGGTGCTGTTACTAACAGGTAAATTATTTTTAAACCAGGAATAAGTTATTGGGTTAGCAGCCGAGTTTGCATTAGCCGTTAATGTAGTAACCAGGCCGGGGTATAAATTTTTATACGGCGACACCGTTAAATTAATTACCGGTAAAGGATTAACAATTACAGTTACTCCTCCCGTCATTTGTTGTGTACAACCAGTTGTATTATTAGTGGCCACAATTGTATAATTGCCTGCAAGGGTTTTATTTCCAAAGTTTAATGTTGCACCTGTGCCAGCAATTGGAGTGCCGTTGTTAATACCGTTTAATTGTAACTGGTAACTGATGCCCGTGGCCGAATTGCTTAAGCCAACTGCAACACCATTGCCGCCGGCACAAAATGCGCCACCGCCGCTAACAGCAGATTGCCCCGGTGCAGCATTTACATTTAAGGTAGCAGTACCGGAGTTAATGGCACCGCAGGGAGCTGCTCCGGAAATTATTGCACGGTAAATATTATTGTTTAAACTAAAGGTTGATCCGGTTATTGATAAAGTACTGGTTGTAGCGCCGCCATAAATACCACCATTTGTTATGTTGGTAAATGTGGTGCCACTATTTGTACTTACCTGCCACTGGTATGCAGGTGTAGTGCCTGCGGCGACAACGCTAAAGCTACCGTTACTGTTTTCGCACAAAGTTATATTTACAGGGTTTGCAGTTACACTTACCGGTGTATAAACAGTAAGCGTAGCCGTAGTAGTGGTTGCTGCCGGACTGCACAAGCCCGATACAATGCTGCGGTATTTGTAATTATTCATGGCAACTGTAGCTGCTGTAATATTTAAAATGGCATTGTCAACATTCGTATATACGCCACCATTAGCAAGATTACTATAGGTAGCGCCTCCATCTGTGCTCACCTGCCACTGATAATTTAATCCGGTGCCTGATGCAGTTACACCAAAGGATGTGTTTTGGGATGAACAAATAATGCTGCTGGCTGCTGGTTGAAGCGAAATAGCAGGTGCAGTATTTACAGTAAGCCTTGCAGCACTGGAATTTATTGAAGGGCAATTGCCGGAAACTATACAGCGGTACAAATTATTATTTGCCGAAGCTGGTACGCCTGATATGGTTAACAAAGCAGTAGTAGCTCCTGAATAAATTCCGCTGTTAACAATATTGGAATATGTAGTGCCACCGTTACTGCTTTCCTGCCATTGATAAGTTACTGTGCCGGAAACATTAATAGAAAAACTGGTGGATGCACCTGCACAAACTGCGGAGTTGGAAGGTTGAGCATTTATAATTAAAGAACTTCCCACGGTTAATGTGGCAGCTGCCGATGTGGTAGCAGGCACACATGCCCCGGTAACTATTGCACGGTACTGGTAACCATTTTGTGCCAGTGTTGCAAAAAATGTATAGGAAGAAGCAGTAGCTGCCGGAACATTAATAAATGTTGCACCACCGTTGGTGCTTTCCTGCCATTGATAAGTTAGTCCGCCACCAGATGCTGTTACACTAAATGTAACACTGTTGCCACCACATACACCGCTGTTAGAAGGTTGGGTAGTAATGGTGGGTGCCGCATTAACCGTTAAAACGGCTGCACTTGAATTTAATGGTGTGCAGGAACTGCTGATAACAGCACGATATTGGTAACTATTTAGTGTAGCCGCCGCTGCAGTAACAGATAAAGTGGTTGTTGTTACACCAGCATATGGTGCAGTATTGGTTAAATTAGTAAAAGTAGTACCACCGTTGGTGCTCACCTGCCATTGATAAGATAAGGATGATCCGGTAGCGGATACACTAAACGAAGTATTAGTATTTGCACAGATACTGGCTGTTGCAGGCTGGCTGGTAACAACAGTGGCTGCATTAACGGTAAGTATTGCATTATTGGATGTTGTCGTTAGCGGTGCACAATCGCCGGTAACCACATTCCTGTATTGATAACTATTCATTCCGGCGGTTACGCCGGTAATAGTTAATGTGGTGGAATTAGCGCCACTGTAAACTCCGCCGTTGGTTATATTAGTAAAGGTAGCGCCGCCATTTGTACTTTGCTGCCATTGAAAACTTGTGCCAGTTGCGGCAATAGTAAAGCTTGCAGTATTTGAAGCACACACAGTTGAATTAGCAGGTTGTGCTGTTATAGAAGAAGAAGTACAGCCCGCCGGTATAATTGCCGACCATATACCACGTCCATGGGTACCTGCAGCAATTGTTCGGTCGCCACTTCTGTATTTAATCATGTCGGTTCTTACATTAGGAAAGCTGGTACTTGGTGTCCAAACAGTTGAAGCGCCATTAAGTAATTGCGTTTCCCATACACCTGTTTCTGTAGCTATAAAAGCTTTTGTGTTTGCATCCGGATGAAACAAGGCCCATCTAACGGGCATATCTGGCAGGTTACCATCGCAGGCAGTCCAGTTGGCGCCACCATTAGATGATACCCAAACATTTTGAACGCCGTAGTTGGAATAGCAAGCCATCAGGTTTAAATCAGAAGATCCGGTAACAACACAGTTTACATAACCTGCTGCCCCTGCAGGTGTAATAACTGTTCCGGTTAATGCAGTGCCGGCATTTGCATCATCTATACTTATTATGCCGCCAGACCCCATGCCAAAATAAACTTTGTTGGCGGTGTAAAGAGATGCATGAACTGCCGATACATTTCCAGTGCCAAAGGCCGATGCAGTAACTACTTCGGTAACTGCGGCAGTGGTGGCTTGCGGATTATTCCACCGTAAAAAATTTCCGGCGGTGTTACAGGCATAAATAATATTAGCATTATTATCGTAATCCCATGGATTTACAAACCTGCCGGTGCTTTGATTATTTACAGGGGTCGTCCAGGTGGCGCCGTTATTGATACTTCTGCGGTAAACATTAAAAATATACGAGCCATATTGAAAGGTGGGTTCGTTCTGATCAATGGCTACATAACAGCCGTCTCCTCCATAAACTTCAACTGAACTATCTATTCCGGGATGGTCCATGCGATGAACACCATTATCCTGGGCACCAGCAAGAAAATAATTTGTTGATGTAGGATGTATAGCAATTGAATAGAATTGTTTTATTCTAAGACCTTCATTTCTGTCGGTAATGGTTAAGCCGCCATTTGTAGAAAAATGAACACCGCCATCGCAATTAAACATCAGTTTGTTACCATTATCCCACCATTGTATGTTATGTTGATCAGCATGAACGTATTGGCCGGAAAATCCTACCCAGGTTGAAATTTTTGTCCAGGTAGTGCCGCCATTAATCGTTTTAAAACAATCTAATCCTCCCACAATACATTCATCGGGGTTGGCGGGGTTAATACCTGCGGATAAAGAATACCACCCTTGCCCGCTTGCCCAACCTGATGTTGGTTGTGTAGTGGTAGCAGCCCAATTAGCACCGCCATCATTCGACTTCCAGATGGTTGGTACCTGGTGGCTGCCGTTATCGGGTAATGCATACAGTGTATTACCTCTTATTGCCAATTCTGTTCTTTGGTTAAAAGTTGTAAATGGAGTGGTTGCAGCGTTCCAGCCAGAAGAGGAACTCACTGTTGATGGGTTATCTGTATAAGCATAGCCGGCTGTGCTAAAAATACCAGTGCTAACATGAAGTCTTGCTGCGGTTGCTGTAGAACTTATTTCCAGATCGCAAATACTTGAACCTATCCCGGCAGGCGTAATTGTTGTCCATGAGGTTCCTCCATCGGTGGATCGCTGTAGTCCTGTGCCACGTGTACCTAAATAAATATTTCCCTCAAAATCGCAAATAATTCTGGTGCCATTTAAAAAAGTACTGGTGCTGGGTAAAAAATTCCAGGTAGCCCCTCCATTGGTACTTTTAAAAACACCAATGCCTCTTACCGCATCAGCATTAGAAAAAGATTCTCCTGTACAGAAATACATATTGTTTTGAAAGCCGGGACGGGGATCCTGGCAGATAGCTGATACGGCAAGGTTTGCCAAAAAATCGTTTACTAAAATCCAGTTGCAGGGCGATGCGGTGATGTCGGTTGTTTTCCACAATCCTCCGTCAACACCTCCAACCCAAACTGTTTTATGTGTGGGGTCAAGCGAATCTACAATTGAGGCCCGTATACGTCCTGCTGTTTGATCATTATTGGGCCGGCTGTTTCCCTGCGGACCAGAAACATCTCCATCGGGCCCTCTTTCAATCCAGGAAAGATTGGTTAATGAAAACGGTGAATTTTTTTTTGCCTCCTCGGTTTGATAAATGGCCGTTCTTAATTTATCCCATGGCACTTTGCCGGTAAAAGGATTTTTAGTTCGTTCAATTTCAAATTCAATCGCCTTATCCGGGCCATCGTACATTTCATTTGGCACAGTAGCTTTTTTAGGCTCTTTTTTTTGATTACAGGAATTAATAAATGTTGAAAAAATAATAATAAAAACTGCCGGTAACAGGAGGGTGTAAATTTTTTTCATAAATACTTTTAGTTTTAGAATCTGGCTTAATAGAATTGGTATTGATAAAGATGTGTATGCTGCAATCGATAAGATTAATTATTTATTTTCATAGTCAGGTGCTCCAAAAATATTATTCAAATAATCTTAGTCGGGATTTTTTTTTTGGGAGGTATCATTTTATAAAAATGCATCCGTCTCAAATAAAGTTAAAAATTAAATGTACAAAAAAAAGCTAATAGTCGCTTTTGCAAAACACCTTTTTAATACCATTCATAGTAAATCATTCTATGGCTGCTTGTTTTGTTTTTGCATAAAAAACTCCTGTTCTTTTAAACGGAAACGTACAAAAAATATTTTGCCATATTGGAATTATCTCATCAAGCTTTAAGCAGAGAAATTTTTTTTAACAGGTGCATCTCTCAAATATTAAAGGGTGAGCTTGCGGGAAATAGTTTTGGCAGAAGTTTAGGCTATAAAAACCAAAGCATGTGATAGCTGCTTTTTTGAAAAAATTCAAACAATAAAAAAAATTTTTAAAATTTAGGACAGGGAATGCCCTTGTTTTCAGCAGGTTGTTTGATGTAAATTAAAGAAATTTCGGAACCGCCACGGGTATTGGTTGCGGCTTTAAGACTGCTGATATTTAAATCGTAACTGGCGCCAATTCGTAATCCCCCAAATTCTAAACCAATGTAGGGTACAATTGCATCATTAAAACGTATCCAGCTGCCCAGGTAAACACTGGTGGGATTTGCTTCATCCTGGTTTAAGTTAGCAGCAATGGCAGCACCAAGGGTAGTTTCGCTTGCTTTATTTTGTATTTGATGAATGATGGAAGTATGCACCGTTAACTGATCGGATACGGGAAATGAACCACCACCATGTGCAGTAATACGCCCGCTTAAATACCAGTTTTTATCTTTAAAACTTACCTGCGGCCGGTTGATATGATACATGGATACACCCAGGTAATAATTATTGATACCGTTACTGGAACCAGAATATAATATACCGGCATTAACATCAACATAAGATTGATTAGTGCCATTGGTTATAATATCGGAAGTGGTTCCGGTAAAACCATTTTGTGTAAGCATATCTTCAAACTGCAGTTTGGATACATCCAGGCTTAAGCTGGAATAAGTTGCCTGAAAACCTGCACCAATAGTGCTGTAACCATTTTCATCTAAAGCCTTATGATAACTCATAGATGCAGAGCCATAATTGAGTTTTAAAATACTATTAGCACTGGCATCCGATAAACCCGAAAGTCCCACCCCAAAAACATCATCTGCTGCAATCTTACTTTGTAAAATAGGGAAATCTATTGAAGCACTTGAAGTAACATAAGCTTTAGGAATTGATGGCCACTGATCCCTATGGTTGGCAGCAAGGCGCCAGGTACCGTTAAACTTGCCGGTAAAAGCCGGGTTAAGCGTAAGTGGCGATGCAAAAAATTGCGAAAAATGCGGATCTTGTGCAGCAGCTATTACTGAAAATAAAAGGGTAATTGCAGATAGAATTGTTTTTCTCATTTTCATTGACTATTCAGAATACTAAAGATAAGGAATAAGACCAAAAAGCTGCATCAAAAAAATGCTGAAGGTTTGTTATTGGCTTTTAAAGCCGGAATAACTTAACCCGAAAACGATTTTTTTACCGTACAAGCTTTCTTCAACCCTGCAATTTTGCCCCAAAAGCCAAATCTCCGGCATCGCCAAGGCCCGGTACAATATAACCTTTGGCCGTTATTTCATCATCGATATCTCCACACCAAATGGTTGCCTTAGGCACTTCTCGTTTTACATATTCAATGCCCACGGTGCAGGCAATGGCACAAACAATATGCAGTTCTTTTATATCACCTTCTTCTTTTAAATATTGAATAGATTTTACCAGCGAGGAACCTGTTGCAATCATCGGATCGCTTATAATAACCACCCGGCCATCAATTTCGGGGCAACTCATATACTCCAGGCTAATATCAAAACTGCCATCGGGGTTATGTTTGCGGTAGGCACTTATAAAAGCATTATCTGCCTTATCAAAATAATTTAATAAACCATTGTGCATGGCAAGGCCGGCACGTAAAATGGTGGCCAGCACCGGCTGTTGTTTTAAAACCATGCTGGTAGAAATGCCAAGCGGAGTGGTAATTTCTTTTGTTTCCCATTCTAATTTTTTGCTTATCTCGTAGCCAATTACTTCGGCAATACGTTCCAGGTTTCTTCTAAAACGCATGCGGTCGTTTTGCACCTCCACATCACGTAACTCACTTACCCAGTTGCTTATTAAAGAATGTTGTTCGCTTAAGTTGATGAGCATATTATTATGTTTGGGGTTAGTGGTGTTTTGTTTTTTGTTACCGGCAATATTTCTTAATTCAACATCGTTGTGTCACTCCCTTGTACCGCATACCAATATTGAACTTTTATTAAAGCGGTTGAATAAAACAAAACTAAAATAAAAAAACACCTTGACCGCATTTTTTTTCTGCAGCAATTTTATAACCGTGGTTTAAAACTGCATCGTCAGACGGGGACGTCAGACCATGCAGCAAAAATCTTTTAACACTGCATTTGAGAAAAATGTATTTTTATTGTACTCAAAAGAAACAACATGAAAACAATAACAGCTTTGGTATTTGCAGCTGCATTTGTACTGGCTGCCTGCAACAGCAGCGATACAAATACGGGTGCTTCATCCGATAAATACGAGCAAACTAAAGAAAAGCTGGAAGAAACCGAAAAGAAAAACCCTGCCCGTTTTTTAACCGTTACCGGACACGATAAAAAAAATCTAATTGGCCAAACCGTTGTAAAAGGAACGCTGAACAACAAAGCAACCATTGCCATTTATAAGGATGTGCAAATTCAGCTTTCTTATTACAGCAAAACCGGCGCACTTTTACAGGAGGATAAAGAAACCATTTTTGAAACTGTGGCCCCCGGCAGGTCTGCCGATTTTAAATCCAAATCTTTTACACCAAAGGGAACCGATAGTGTGGTGTTAAAAGTAATAGGGGCTAAAGGTGGGTAAGAAATTTTGTCTTTTCCTTACGGCGTCCATTTATCATGCACCACTCCAACCAGGTAAAACTTGCGCTGCCGTTTTTTAAAAACAAGCCTTAAGCCTCTGTAATCCATTCCACCATATTTTTTATCAAAGCCCGAAAAAAAGAATTCTGTTATAACCCCATCCGGATACACTGCTGTGATATTATTTATCTCAGTACTCTGGCTATGAAATTTATTAACTGATTTTTTTTCAGCATTTAAAAAGTCAACATCATAAATGTATTTTTCAAAATATTCATCAATGGTCAGCAATTCCGGTTCGGACGATTCTAAAGAGGAATACCAGTTGATACGTTTTTTTTGTTGGGCCACAATCAGCATTTCTGCTGCAGAAAATTTTCGGTCATGCACCGTGTCTATAAATGCGTGTGGTGAAAAACGGATACCCGTTGCAGTATCGATAAATGTAACCAGCTTTTTGTAATCTTTTGTTTTAGCTGCTTTTAAAATTTTAATGGACAATTGCATAATTAGTGCGGTATCTATTTGGTTGCCGCCCATGCTATCAATATTTTTTTCAGCAGCCGTTGCATTCCGGGTGGAATCGATACTGGTATTAATGACTGCAGTATTGGATGCAGGTTGCCTGCAACAAATACCTAAAAGGCAACAAACAGAGAAGCCTATAATTCTTGCCATACTTTTTTTATTTTACAAATTCAAACTCATCTCCATCAAACAACCCTAAATCACTCAATTTTAAATGCGGTATTACCAGCAGGGCCATAAAAGATAAGGTCATAAATGGCGCAGTTAGTGTACTGCCCAATTCTTCTTTAACCATTTTATCAATAGCAGTGTAGGCGGCAGCAACTTCATATCCATCTTCATTACTCATTAAACCGGCAACAGGCAATGCTAAAATCTTTTCAGTGTTATGGCTAACAGCGCTAACTCCACCTTGTGAAGCAATAACTAAGTTTACAGCTTTACAAATACTTTCATCATCAACACCTACCGCAACAATATTATGACTGTCGTGTGCAACAGACGACGCAATAGCGCCATGCTTTAAACCAAAATTTTTAATAAAAGCTTTTGCAACCGGAGCATTTTTATAACGGTTTACTACAACAATTTTTAAAACGTCGTTTGCAATATCACTTTCGTAATAACCATCTTTAATAATGGGGTTGCAAATAATTTTATTGGTGATCAACTGTCCGTCTAAAGCTTCAATTGCATAAACTGTATAGCTAACATCTTCTCCATTTCCTCCCCCTTCGGGAGAGTTAGAGGGGGCTGTGTGTCTGAAATCTGTAATAGTTTTTTCACTGCATTCAAACTGGTTAATCAATGTTGATCTTTTAGTTTTTATTTTTGACACACCATTTTCAGCAACCAATTCTCCATCAATATAAGTTTGCAACACTTTAAAATTTTCCAAATCCTCCACCACAATAAAATCTGCAGCATCGCCTGCTCTTAATAAACCCACCTTCATTTTATAATGCAAAACAGGATTAATGCAAGCTGCCTGCAATACTTTAAAAATATCAATGCCTTTTGCAACGGCTCTTGCACATAATTCATTAATGTGGCCATCCGCTAAACTATCCGGGTGCTTGTCATCGCTGCAAAACATCATCATTGCATAATGTTCATGCATCAAATTAATTAATGCTTCAAAGTTTTTTGCGGCGCTGCCTTCCCGTATTAAAATCTTCATGCCGTATTTTAATTTATCAAGCGCCTCTTCAGCAGTAAAACACTCATGGTCGGTAGAAATCACAACCTCCGTTTTGGGCAGTTCCCCTCCTTTGGAGAGCTTGTCCCGCTGTGGCGGGAGGCTAGGGGAGGCTTCAATATATTTTTTTGCCTGTTCACCCATTAAACCCGGTGCATGTCCATCAACAGGTTTATTATATTTTTTTGATGATGCAATTTTTTTCAAAACTTCCTCATCACCATTTAATACACCCGGAAAATTCATCACCTCACTTAAATAAAAAATATCATCACTTTGTAATAGCGTATCAACATCACCTGCATGTAATGCAGCGCCTGCGGTTTCAAAAATGGTAGCAGGCACACAACTGGGTGCACCAAAATGAAATTTAAACGGTACTGTCTTGCCATTATCAATCATAAATTGTACACCTTGCATACCACAAACATTCGCAATTTCGTGAGGGTCGCTGATGGTGCCCACAGTGCCATGCACTACAGCAAGCTTTGCAAATTCAGAAGGAACCAGCATCGAACTTTCAATATGTACATGGCTATCAATAAAACCGGGTAGCATAAAATTTTCGGTTTGGGATTTACTGTTTGCTGTTTGCAGCCGGATGATTGAAACAATTTTACCTTCAGCCACCGTAAGTTGCCCGTAAAAAATTTCTTTGTTAAATATATCTACAATATTTCCTGTTAGCTTTTTTGTCATTTTCCTTTAATATTTCTTTTGCAAACTTAAAGTATTATGAACGGTTTAACCGGCAGGATAAATGGGATGCAGAAAACAAAATTATTTTAAGTTTTACTTTACCTTGCCGCTCTAAAACTTTTAAAAATGAAACCTTTATTTATTTTCTGCTTATTTATTATGATAATGGTATTTGCACAGTTTGCACAGGCACAAACGGTGGATGAAGTTATTGATAAACATATTGCAGCCATGGGCGGCAAAGAGAAACTGGCATCACTTAAATCGGCTAAAATGGAAGGCAACCTGAATGTAATGGGTAACGACGTAGCATTGGTGATTACCACTTTGCATGGCATTGGGATGAGGGCAGATATTTCTGTGATGGGAACTGATAATTACCAGGTAATCACACCGGCAAAAGGAATTGTATTTATGCCCGTGCAGGGAATGAGTGAACCCACCACTATGCCGGAAGATCAATTGAAAAGCGCTACCGGCCAGTTAGATTTACAAGGTGCCCTTTTTAATTATAAAGAAAAAGGAAGCACTGCTGAACTTGTTGGCAAAGAAAAAGTTGACAATGAAGAATGCTATAATATAAAACTTACCAACAAATTGGGTACGGTTACCAATTATTATATCAGCACTAAAACCAATTTTAAAATAAAAACATCAGGAAAGAGAAATATTAATGGCCAGGAAACGGATGTAGTTACTACATACAGCAATTACAAACAAAATGCCGATGGCTATTGGTTTCCTTACAGTTCTACCAATGCACAAGGCACAACAGATTTTTCAAAAATTGATACAAATATTACAGTGGACGAAAGTATGTTTAAATAAAAAATGTTTTTGCCCTGAAAAAAAGTGCTTCAATAACGAAGCACTTTTTTAATTTCATTCCGTATCTTCCAATTCTAATTAAACTATAATGAAAAAACTACTACTGCTTGCTGCAACATTTGCTGTTGCCTTTTCTTCCAGCGCACAAAAAAAACAAAATACCATTGTAAATAACGATGACAGTGTTTTGCTGAGTAAAACAAAATACCGCAGCATTGGGCCTTACCGTGGCGGCAGAAGCGGCGCCGTAGCAGGCGATACCAAAAATAAAAACACTTTTTATTTTGGCGCAACCGGCGGCGGCGTTTGGAAAACGCTGGATGGTGGCAGTAACTGGAAAAACATTAGTGATAAATATTTTGGCGGCAGTATTGGTGCTGTGGCTGTTGCCCCAAGTGATAATACCATTTTGTATGTTGGCGAAGGTGAAAATACATTAAGAGGAAATGTAAGCGAGGGCTTTGGTATGTGGCGCACCGATGATGGCGGCAGAAGCTGGAAAAATTTAGGATTGAAAGATACCCGGCATATTAGCCGTATTGTTATCCATCCAAAAAATCCGGATGTGGTTTGGGTGGCGGCCATTGGCCATTTGTTTGGTCCCAATGAAGAACGTGGTATTTTTAAAACCACTGATGGTGGAAAGAACTGGAAAAAAGTTTTGTATGTAAATAACCAAACCGGCTGCAGCGATTTAATGATGGAGCCCGGCAATCCTTCGGTGCTGTATGCCGGTACCTGGCGCATACAACGTACACCTTACAGTTTAGAAAGTGGTGGTGATGGCGGCGGCATCTGGAAAAGTATAGATGCTGGAGAAACCTGGAAAAATATTAGTGCCAATAAAGGATTGCCAAAAGGTTTGTGGGGTATAACCGGTATTACAGTTGCACCTTCCAACACTGATAAAATTTATGCCATCATTGAAAATAAAGACGGCGGTTTGTATGTAAGCACCGATGCCGGCGAAACCTGGACTTTGCAAAACAGCGATAACAGCATACGCCAAAGAGCATGGTACTACAGCAAAATTTTTGTAGATCCTAAAAACGAAAACAGTGTGTATGCCCTGAACGTAAATTTTTTAAAAAGCGTAGATGGTGGCAAAACTTTTAAAAATATAAATACACCGCATGGCGATCATCATGATTTATGGATTGACCCTGAAGATGCCCGACGGATGATTGTGGCAGATGATGGCGGTGCACAAATAAGTTTTGACGGCGGCGAAAATTTTAGCACTTACATGAACCAGCCCACCGCACAATTTTACAGGGTAAGTACCGATAATCATTTTCCTTACCGCATTTTAGGCGCACAGCAGGATAACAGTACGGTAAGAATTTTATCGAGAAGTGATGGCGGACAAATTACACAAGATGATTGGCAATCTACCGCAGGTGCGGAGAGTGGTTATGTGGTTGCAGATCCATTAAATCCTGATGTGGTGTATGGTGGCAATTACAGCGGCTACCTGAGCAGGTTAGATCATAAAACCGGGGAGAACCGTGCCGTAAGTGTATGGCCCGATGATCCGCTGGGTGGCGGTGCCGATGTAAGCAAATATCGTTTTCAATGGAACTTTCCTATTTTCTTCAGTCCGCACAATCCTAAAAAATTATATGCCGGCGGCAATATTTTATTTGCTACAGAAAACGAAGGCGCATCATGGACAGCACTAAGCGGAGATTTAACAACCAATGATAAAGTAAGACAGCGCAGCAGCGGCGGCCCCATTACAAAAGATAATACCGGTGTAGAAGTTTACTGTACCATTTTTACTGCAACCGAATCTGCTTTGGAAAAAGATTTATTATGGACGGGCAGCGATGATGGTTTGATACATATAAGTAAAGACGGTGGAAAAAATTGGGATAATGTAACACCGCCTGCTGCTGGCAAATGGATGATGTGGAATTGTGTAGAGACCGATCCGTTTGTAAAAGGCAAAGCATATTTTGTGGGTACAAAATATAAGAGTGATGATTTTGCACCATACATTTTTAAAACAGAAGATTATGGAAAAACATGGGCGAAGATTACCAATGGTATTGCAGCCAATCATTTTACAAGGGCAATGAGGGCCGATAAAAAAGTAAAAGGATTATTGTATGCAGGCACAGAGTATGGCATGTACATCAGTTACGATGATGGTGCCAGCTGGAAATCTTTTCAATTAAATTTGCCGATGGTACCCATTACAGATTTAACTATTAAAGAAAATGATTTAATTGTGGCTACGCAAGGCCGTAGTTTTTGGGTGCTGGATGATTTAAGTGTGGTGCAGCAAAAATCTAATGATATCAGTAACAAAAATCTTTTTGTATATAATGTGAATGAGGCTTTTCGTTTTGACGGTTTTCAAAATGTGAATGCAAAAAATGCGGGGATGAATCCACCGAATGGTTCGGTATTTAATTACTATTTAAAAAACATAAATGATTCTTCAAAAGTAAGTATAGAAATTTTAGATAAAAACAAAAAGCGTGTAAAACTATTTGCTACTAATGCAAAAGAAAAAGAAGATAAGATTGATGTAAGCAAAGGCATGAACCAGTTTGTATGGAATATGATGTACCCGCCTGCTGATAAAATTGAAGGACAAATTATATGGCATGGAAATGTGCCCGGCCCCAAGGCGGCGCCCGGTAATTATTTTTATAAAATAAAAGCGGATAAAGATTCTGCCGAAGGCAGTTTTGTAATAAAGGCAAACCCGGTGTACAAATTATCGCAGCAGGATTATGATGACCAGTTTAATTTTTTAATTACCATAAGAGATAAGTTTAACGAGATACAAAAAGCAAATAAAAATATTGCCGAAGTACGTAAACAGATAAATGATTTTACTGCACGTGCCGGAAAAGATTTGCCTAAGGAAATTAAACAGCAGGCAGATACCATTAATAAACAAATGACAGTTATTGAAGAAGCCCTTCATCAAACCAAAGCAAAGAGCGGGCAGGATGTATTGAATTTTCCGATAAGGCTTGATGATAAAATAAGCGGCCTGTACGATTTTGCTGTTAGCGGTAATGCTGCCCCTGCAAAACAGGTTAAAGATGCTTATGCAGAATTGGCAGCACAAACAGATGTGCAGTTAAATGCACTAAAAAAATTACTGGATGATGATTTGGTAAAATTGAATACCATGATAAGAGAGAAAGCGTTGCCGGTTATTGGATTGAAGAAGGATTAAATTTTAATTTGAAACCATAAAAAAAATCGTGGCAGGTTGCCACGATTTTTTTTATGGTTTTTTTAATCCTCCATCAAATCCGGCCTTCTTTCTTTTGTTCTTTGCAAACTTTGCTCTACCCTCCATTCTTCAATTAATTTATGATTGCCCCTTAATAAAATATCCGGTACTTTCCAGCCACGGAATTCTTCGGGTCTTGTATAAACCGGAGGTGCCAATAAATTATCCTGGAAAGAATCGGTCAATGCAGAAGTTTCATCATTTAATACACCGGGAATTAACCTGCCAATGGCATCAACTAAAACTGCTGCGGCAATTTCCCCTCCACTCAATACATAATCACCAATAGAAATTTCTTTGGTAATAAAATGATCTCTAAAGCGCTGGTCGATGCCTTTGTAATGGCCGCAAATAAGCAACAAATTATTTTTTAACGAAAAACCATTCGCCATTTTTTGGTTGAATGTTGCTCCATCCGGCGTTAAATAAATTACTTCATCGTAGGCGGTTTGCATTTGTAAACTTTCAATGGCATTTACTAATGGTTCAATCATCATTACCATGCCGGCGCCACCACCAAAAGCATAATCATCTACCTGTGCCCTTGCGTATGTTGTGTAATCTCTTAAGTTAATTACGTTTACTAACAGCAAACCTTTATCCTTTGCTCTTTTTAAAATAGAATGTGCAAATGGCGATTGCAATAAATCGGGCACCACAGAAATGATATCAATCTTCATGCTGCAAATCTTTAACAAATTATTGGTTTTGAAAATATTTTTTTTGAAGCAAACTTTGTTCAACTCAAATTAACACCTATGACAAAAAATCTTTACTACTTATTATTTACGGCTTTACTTTCTTCCTGCTCCACTTATCTTCCTTATTTAAGTGTTAACCAGGTAAAATCAATAACCGACATCCCGTTAAAAGCATCAACAGAAAATATTGATTGCTTTTTTAATAATCAAATTCCCACCAAATCTTTTTACCGGGTAAAAATTACAGAAGTAACCGGTAATGCCAGCGCAAGCTACGATGAATTAATTATTTCATTAAAAAATAAGGCCAAACAAGAAGGGCTGGACGGTGTGATGATTGTAGATAAAAAGCAGGAAAATGCCTACGAGAATCTTAATAAAAAAATTACTGTTAGAGATACTTCGGTAAGTTATTATACGCAAATGGCAACTCCTTATCAAAAACTTACCGCAATAGGTATAAAGTATGTAGAAAATATAAATTACCTGGATACCATTATAAAATCAACCAGTTTTAAATTTGGTAACAACAATACCCCTGTTAACAATATTGCAAATTTTGATTTTTATGGTAACCTTATTGGTGGAACCGATGTTGAATTTAATAAATGGTATACAGATAGTATACAATCTTTTGAATTAGACAAGCATTTACTGTTGGCTGTTAAAGGCTGGCAGTATAAAACCATAGATGCCAACAGTAATATTGTGATAGCTTTTAAAAAAGAAACCAGAGATTATTTAAATGCAGCTGTTAAACGTGACTATAACGATGTAAATAAATTTGCCTTCAGTTTATTCAGTAATGGCCCCATCAATAAGCCGGATAAATTTGTATTAAAGCTGGAGAAAAATGCAGAAGGAAAAATTGTTAAAAAAATATTGCTTCAAAAGCAGACTATTATTTGGGTAGAAGAAATTTTTTATACCAACAACACAATAGCAGGTTACAAACGTTACCGTTTTAATGGTGGCAAAGAAACATTAATTTTTGAGGCAAGCAATCAATATTTTTCGGTAAATGATTTACCCAAATTGTAAAAATTAAATCTCTCCTGTAAAATCATCCAGGTCTCTTTTATCTTTTTTAGTGGGCCTGCCCTGTTTGCTCATTCTTTTACCTGTATGAAAAACTGCAGCCTGAAATTTTATGCGGTCCAGTTCTTCGGGTGGTGTAATATCTGTGTAATGTTTTATGGCTTCGGCATACTGTACCCGGTGATCTAAAAGTGCGGTTACTTTTATCAGCCACTTTTTTGCTTCAGTTTTTACTTCGTACTCATCATGCACATTTACAGTTCTGGCGGCTTTGCAATTATCGCCATTGCATTTTACTTTGCTTTTATCGCAGGCGTCTGCCGCCTGGCTACGGGTTTTAAAAAGGCGTATGGCCCATAAATATTTATCCAGTCTTAGTTTATCTTTTTCCATAATAATTAAAAAATCTCCCGGGCCGTTTAATAATAAAATTGTCAATCTCTTTTATGCCGGTGTATTTTTATTCAAAAATAAATGCTTTTATGGCAATGATGATTACCGGTTGATCTATTTCCTTAATTTTAGTATCTAAAATCATTAAATATGAAGTTCAGGATTATTGCAATCAGTATAATTTTTATTTTTTGTATACAGTTATTACCGGCACAGCGTGGAGGTATTAACTGGACGGCCGATGGCAATGCATACACTGTAATAAAAGATGGCAATATTGTTAGGGTTGATCCAAAAACGGATGCTGAAACCATTGTAATAAAAAAAGAGCAGTTAACGCCGCCGGGTTATAAAACATTACAACCACAATCTTACGCCTTTAGTACCGACAATAGTAAACTGTTACTTTTTACAAATACCGTAAAAGTGTGGCGGTATAAAACCAAAGGCGATTACTGGTTACTGGATATTGCTTCCGGAAAAATTACACAATTGGGCAAGGGGCTTCCGGCACAATCATTAATGTTTGCAAAATTTTCGCCCAAAGCAAATAAGGTGGCGTATGTAAGTCAGCATAATTTATATGTAGAAGATGTGGCAACCAATATTATTAAAAGAATAACTAACGATGGCACCCGCAAATTAATTAACGGTACTTTTGATTGGGTGTACGAAGAGGAGTTTGGCTGCCGCGATGGTTTCAGGTGGAGCCCCGATGGCAACCGCATTGCTTTTTGGCAGGTAGATGCTACTAAAATAAGAGATTACTTTATGTTGAATACCACCGACAGTAACTACAGTAAAATAATTCCGGTGGAGTATCCAAAAGTAGGCGAAGCACCTTCGCCGGTAAAAATTGGTGTTACCGATATTGCAACAGGTAATATTCGCTGGATGAAAATTGAAGGAGATCCGCAACAACATTATTTACCACGTATGGAATGGGCAGGCACTAATGAATTAATTGTGCAGCAGCTGGATCGTAAACAACAGGAAAGTAAATTAATGTACTGCAATGCCAGCGATGGTAACAGCTATACTTTTTGGGCCGAAAATGACGAGGCCTGGGTAGACCTTAATGCCACCGACCCCAGCGGATGGAAATGGATTAATAAAGGGCAGGATTTTATATGGATAAGTGAAAAAGGCGGCTGGCGCCATATTTATAAAATTAGCCGTGATGGTAAAACAGAAACTTTATTAACCAAGGGAAATTATGATATTGACGAAATAAAAAGTATTGACGAAGCCAATAACTATATTTATTTTACTGCATCGCCGGCTAATGCTACACAAATGTATTTGTACAGGGTTAGAATTGAAAACAAACCCGGCATTATAGATAAATTTAAAAAAAATAAAGAAGATGCAGAGTTGGTGAGTGCCGAAAATTTAATGGGCACTCACGAGTACACGATTTCTCCCAGCGGAAAAATTGCAACACATACTTTTTCTAATTACAATACATCACCGGTAAGCGAATGGCTTAGTTTGCCCGACAACAAAGCGGTAAACAATAAAAAAAATATTGCAGCACTCATACAATCAAACAAAGTAAATGATGTAGAATATTTGCAGATAATTACTGAAGATAATGTAACCCTGGATGCATGGATAAATAAACCTGCCAATTTTAATGCAGCAAAAAAATATCCAGTGGTATTATATGTGTATGGCGAGCCAGCGGCCAGCACGGTACAAAACAGTTATGGTAATCATAATAATTTTTTATACAACGGAGATATGAGGGCAGATGGCTACATACAGGTGTCGATAGATAACCGTGGTACTCCAATGCTTAAAGGTGCCGGGTGGCGCAAATCTATTTACCGTAAAATAGGATCTATAAATATTCGTGACCAGGCCATGGCGATGAAAAAATTGTTGGCAGATAAAAGTTATTTTGATAAAGACCGGGTGGCAGTTTGGGGATGGAGTGGCGGCGGGTCATCTACATTAAATTTAATGTTTCAGTACCCCGATATTTTTAAAACCGGTATTTCAATAGCTGCAGTGGGCAACCAATTATTTTATGATAATATTTACCAGGAACGTTACATGGGTTTACCAAAAGATAACCGTCAGGATTTTATAAATGGATCGCCAGTTACACACGTAAAAGGCCTTAAAGGAAATTTATTATACATACATGGCACCGGCGATGATAATGTGCATTATTCCAATGCCGAAGTATTGGTAAACGAGTTAATTAAATACAATAAACAATTTCAGTTTATGCCTTACCCCAACCGCAGCCACAGCATCAGCGAAGGAGAGGGCACCAGAGAGCATTTACAAACTCTGTACACTAATTTTTTAAAGCAACATTGTTTGCCTGGCGCCAAATAAAATATTTTTATTCAGTTGTTAAGCCAATCCTGTTATTGCAGGATTGGCTTTTTTTTGCAGCATTACCACACCTTTAAACAAATGCGCTTAATATAATTTTTCAATATGCAAAAAAAATGCTTTTGCAATATTATATGTTAAAGTATTCCTTTGGCATAATGTTAGCTATACTAATAGCGTTCAAGTTAAAACTCAACTCAATGAAAAATTTATTTACAACCGTGCTGCTCCTTGCATCCCTCCACGTTTTTGCACAGCGCAATAAATTAAATGATGACAGGGAAAATTTTTTTCGCTTTGGTGCCAAGGCTGGTGTTAATGCCAATAAAATTACCGGGCAGTCTTTTAAAAGCGGTTTCAATTATAATTACCAGCTGGGTGCGTTTATGCAATTTAATGTTGCCAGCAGGCTGGGTATACAGCCCGAAGTAAACTTTGTGCAAACTTCATCGGAGTTTAGTAACGATCCCAATGATGTATATAATGATCTGTTTCGTGATGGCAGCCAAAAATCTTCTAAATTAAATTATATAGAAGTGCCCGTGTTATTAAATGTAGGTATTGGCCCCAGTAAAAGAGTAAAATTGCAGGTGGGCCCTTCTTATGGCGGCTTATTAAAACAAACGGTTGACAGTTTAAAAAACAATGGCAACATTTATAAAAATGCAGAGTGGAGTGCTATTGGTGGTGTGTGGGTGCAACTGCCTTTAATTAATTTAGGCGCCCGTTACAAACTGGGTTTATCTGATATAAATGCTATTGACGACCGCCAAACCTGGAAGAACCAAGCGATACAAATTTTTGTTGGCGTAACTTTTTAACTCTATTTTCCGTACAGTATTTTACTGCCAGGGTATAAAAGTATGGGTGCAACGTTTTGTATTAATTTAATCTGAGCTGCACTATAAGTTTAAATCCTTTTTGAGGGGCCGTATCAATACTTACTTTACCATTATATACCGCGGTTCTGTTAATGATGTTTGTAATACCTACTCCATTTTTAAGCGCATCCGCAGATGCGCCAATTCCATTATCAGTTATTTCAATCATCCACACCTCTTCCTTTAAATTGATATGAATAACAGCTTCGGTAGCTGCCGAATGTTTTTTAATATTAGAAAGTTGTTCCTGTAAAATTCTATACACTGTTAATGCAACAGGGTACGGAATTTTGTTGTTAATAATATTGTGTACAACCTTAAGGTTAAAAGTTTGCAGCGATTTTATTTCGTCGATTAAATTTTCAATAGCCACTACTAAACCTGCATCATCAATGTGAGATGTAACAATATTATGCGTTAATTTTCTTATTTCATCTACGGCTTTTATAATTAAATCCTGTGTTTCTTTTATAAGCACTAAGCCTGAGGGGTTGGTTTCTGCTTCAACCAGCTTAAGGCGCAGCGTGGCCTCCTTTAAAATTTTGTTTACATTTTCGTGCAGCTCTTTACCTATTTCATTTCTTTCTTTTTCCTGGCTTTCAATAGTTGTTTTTAAAATGGCTTTTTGTTGCTGTTCTTTTTCGTATTCTAATTTTTGCTGCAATAAAATTTGTACAGATACATCCTGCATAGTGCCAATTATTCTGTAAGGCTGTTTGTTCCGGTCTCTTAATACATAGCCCCGGTCGTAGATGTATTTATAACTGCCGTCTGCACACCGGAACCGGTATTGTTGATTCCATTGCTCCAGCGGGCTGTTAAGCAGGGTATTTAAATTATTAATAACTCTTTCTTTATCATCGGGGTGAATATTACTGCTACGCCACAATTCGTTTTTGCTTATTGCATCGTGGTAACCAAACATTTTTACTTTATCATTCCATAAAATTTCATTGGTTTTTATATCCCAGTCCCACAGTGCATCATTAGTGGCTTTGGAAGCATAGGTAAAGCGCTTATTAATATCAGCAATTTTAAGTTGAGATTTTTTTCTTTCGATACTGTATAAAATTGTTTTTAATAAAAGTTTTTCTTCAAATTCTCCTTTTACTAAAAAATCCTGTGCGCCTGCCTGTACAGCCTGTATAGCTAATGACTGATCGGCAACACCTGATAAAATAATAATGGGTACGTTGGGTGCCACAGATTGTATGGTTAGAAAAGTTTCAAGGCCGTTGCTGTCGGGCAGGTTAAGGTCCAGCAGAATGATCGCAGGTTTTAAATTTTTTAAAGTATTTATTGCGTCACTTAAATTGGTTTCGCAACGGGTAAGTTGAGTAATCCAGCCGCAAGCCTGCAATTGTTCTTTAAGCAGCAGCATATCGCCGGAATTATCTTCAATAATAAAAGTGGCGTTTTGATCATGCATAAAAAGGGCGGTTTAAAGTTATAGTTGCAACAGAAAACCAAAACTTTTTTATTTCCTGTATCACTAATCTAAAATCTTTAAAATGCATGGGTTTGGTAATAAAACAGTTGGCGTAATTACTGTACGATTCAAGTATATCATTTTCTGCAGCCGAACTGGACAGCATGATGACAGGAATGGTTTTTAATTCCTCATCATTTTTTATTGCAATCAATACTTCTTTTCCATTTATTTTGGGTAAATTAATATCAAGTAAAATAATATCGGGAGTAGCTGCTTTTATAAATTTATTACGGCGGTACAAAAAATCCATCGCTTCCTGCCCATCTCTTAATACCGAAATAGCACCGGTTATTCCTGCATTTTTAAATGCCTCCGTGGTAAGCACTATATCGCCTTCGTTGTCTTCTACCAGCATTATATGTAGCTCGTTCATAATTAATTTTTTATAGGGATTGTAAAATAAAAGGTACTGCCTGTGCCGGGTGTAGAGGCCAGGCTTATCTTTCCTCCATGCTTTTCTATTATTTTTTTGCAGATGGAAAGGCCGACACCCGTACCGGAAAAATGCGATTTGTAATGCAGCCGCTGAAAGATGACAAATATTTTGAAAAAATATTTGTCATCTATACCAATGCCATTATCCTTTATATAAAAATTGTAATGATTATTTTTCTGGCTGCATCCAATTTCAATACGGGGTTTATTTTTGCTGCGGTATTTAATGGCATTGCCTATAAGATTTTGAAACAATTGCACTATTTGTATTTTGTTTGCCTGTATCTCTGGTAAAGAAAATGTTTTGATAACGGCGCCGCTTTCTTCAATGGCTGCTAAAAGATTGAGTTTTACTTCATCAATTACCAGATTGGTATTTACCATTTGGTTCATTTGTACTTCTGAGCCAATTCTTGAAAAAGATAACAGGTCATTGATAAGTGTTTTCATTCTCTCGGCTCCGTCAACTGCAAAGTTGATGTATTGCGCAGCGGTATCATCCAGTTTATCGCTGTACTTCATTTCCAGCAATTGCATAAAACTGCTTACCATTCTTAAAGGCTCCTGCAAATCGTGGCTGGCAATATAAGCAAACTGTTCAAGTTCTTTATTGGATATGCTTAACTTTTCGTTTAATACCCGCAGGTTTTCCTCTTTCTTAATGTGGTCCGAAATATCAACACCAATGCCTCCCAGCAATGTAACGTTGTTATCCATGTGCAAAGGGAACTTATAAATTTTAAGCGTTATTTTGTTGCCGTTTTTATCTATGGAAGGCTCCTGTGTTTCTAACGAATTATTAGCTGCAAATACAATGTCATTATTACTTTTGTACTCCGCTGCAATTTCTTTTGGAAATAAATTGTAAAAATTTTTTCCAATTAAATCAGGGCCTTTGCTGCCCGCAGGCACATCGTAAAACGTGTTTATATAATTTTTATTGGTAAACCTAAAAACGCAGTCTTTGTCCACTATCCATGCTAATGCCGGTGTATGTTCCATAAAAGATTGAAACTGGTGCTGTGCACTTGCCAGTTCTGCCTCTGCTTTTTTTCTTTGGGTAATATCTGTATGGGTGCCTACAATTCTTAAAGGTTTTCCTGCAGCATCTTTATCAATAACTACCCCCCTGTCAAAAACCCATCGGGTGCTGCCATCTTTGTGGCGTAACCGGTACTCCATGGAATGTTTATCTATTAAACCAGCTTTATAATTTTTGTCGTTATTTAACAGCAGATGCCGGTCTTCTTCAAAAGTTGCATTCCACCAGTGCTTTTCATTTTCTTCTACACTATTATTGGTAAACCCGGCAATGTTAAAATCAGCGTTATAATAAAAAGTTTTTTTTGATGAAAAATCATGCTCCCATACATTATCACCCAGGGATGTTAGCAACAATTGTAACTTTTGTTCGTGTTCCATTTTTCTCATTTCGCTAAGGGTTTCTTCTGCGTAGCGCCTGTTTTTATCAATGGTATTAAGGTGCTTTGAGGTTATGGCAATTACCAGTATGCTTACCAAAATAAATGATGTACCAAATAGTACAATGCCAAAATCTTCTGCAACCATTTTTTGCCAGTGCAGCTGAAGGCGCAGGTAACCCAGTATAAAAATAACAACCGATATAAGCGGAAATAACCGCCGGGCCATTATATTGCCAATTTGGTGGCCGGTAAAAAGTGCGGTTATGCCCGATGAATAATTTACCAGGCTGCTTACAATGGATAATAAAAGTAAAATTATTGCAACCGGTACATCCATTAACGTTATAAAAGACAACAGGAATGCCTGGGGAATATAAAATAATTTTGACAACAACGCCAGGGCTGTTGTAACTGTAATGATGTGCAGGGCGTACTGTGCCGGGATGATTAAGGAACCGAAGCGCAGGCCTAATACAATTATTGCCACGGCCATTAATATAAAACAGAAAATATTTAAATCCGGCATGCTGTTTTTAATGCCACCCTGGCCGGATGTGAAATGGGGGTTTAGTAGTAATACCGCAATAATTATCAGCATTAATAATGCAGGCACTATACAAAATTGCCTGGTAGTTTTATGGGTTGCTGTTAGTAACCATACACCGGCACCAGAAAGGAATATGCATACGGGTGTAAAAAATGCTGATGTAAACGGTGTGGTTGCATACGAGCCGGAAATAGAAAATTGCTGACTTACAATAATTGCAAGGCCTGCAAAAATAGCAACCGTGGCCGAAGTTTTTATTACTGGATTATAATAGTTTGTTTTCAAAAAAAATAGAATTGGAATTAAGTCGGGTATTAATGCTGTTTATGTTTTGTAAAAATATAAAGCAAAAATAAATAGTAATTCAAAAACTAACTGTAGCGTTTGTTCTACTAACTGCAAGGTTTAGGCTTAAACCCTATTTTTTTTAAAATATGAATAAATGATAGTACGACAGCTGGTTTTACTTTTAAATAAAACGTTTAAAATTATTAGTATTTATTGCAGCGGAAGTTGAACGCTAACAATAAAGCCATTGCCTGCAGAAGTTTTAAAAATTACTTTTCCGTTATAGGTGCTGGTACGGTTACGGATATTTGAAAGTCCAATGCCTTTTTTAATTTGATCCAGTTCGGCACCTTTACCGTTATCTTTTATATCAAGTAAAATGGTGTCGCCTTCAATTTGCAATTGTATAAAAACAGCCGTTGCTTCGGCGTATTTAATAATATTATTCAGCTGTTCCTGTATAATTCTAAAAACTGTTAATCCAATCCAGGGCGGGATAATTTTATGATAGGTATTGTTTTTAAATTCTATTTTAAAAATGTTTAAATCATTTATAGAATGGGCAAGTTCCTCAATGGCTGATATTAAACCTATATCATCAATGTGAGAAGTAACCATGGTGTGCGTAAGTTTGCGAATTTCTTCTGCAGCTTTCAATATTAAGTTTTGTCCTTCCTTTACAAGAAAAACCGATCTGCTGTGATCGCTGAATTTTACAAGCCCCAGGTGTATATTGGCAGCAGCTAAAATCTGGTTTACATTATCATGTAATTCTTTACCAATATCGTTTCTTTCTTTTTCCTGGCTTTCTATGGCAGTTTTTAAAAGGGCTTTTTGTTTTTGTTCTTTTTCCTCTACCAGCTTTTGCTGCAGCAAAATTTGTGCAGTTACATCCTGCATTGTTCCAATCATTCTGTAAGCTTTATTCTGGCGGTCTCTTAATACAAATCCCCTGTCGTAAATGTATTTATAATTACCATCAGCACAGCGAAAGCGATATTGCTCACCCCATTGTTCGTTGCAATTCTGCAGTAAATGATTCATTTTATCCTCAATTCTTTTCTTGTCTTCCTCATGGATATTTTTAAACCTCCACAATTCGTTTTTGTGTACGGCATCACCATAACCAAATATTTTTACTTTGTCGTTCCATAATATTTCCTGCGATTGCAAATCCCAATCCCACAGGGCATCATTGGTAGCTTTAGAAGCATAGGTAAAGCGTTTATTGATTTCTTCTATGTTCAGTTGTGTTTTTTTTCTTTCAATACTGTACAAAATAGTTTTTAATAATAATTTTTCTCCAAATTCTCCCTTTACTAAAAAATCCTGGGCCCCGGCCTGTACAGCCTGCAGCGACAGAGCGGTATCATTAGTGCCTGAAAGAATAATGATAGGAACATCCGGGGCAACGGATTGAATGGCAAAAAAAGTATCCAGCCCATTACTGTCTGGCAGGTTAAGATCGAGAAATATTAATGCAGGCTTTAAAGTTTTAAGTGTTTCAATTGCTTTTAACAGTAACGGTTCACAATGGTTTTCTGCCGTATGCCATCCTGCAGATTGCAACTGCTCGTTTAGTAATACTAAATCGCCGGGATTATCTTCAATAATAAAAGTGATGCCGTTATTCATTATTACAACCTGTTTTTATTTGAGTATACAGTTGCCAGTGAAAACCAAAATTTTTTTATTTCTTCAACAGCAATACTAAATTCGTTGTAGTTCATGGGTTTTGTAATAAAACAGTTAGCATGATTTTTATAGGAGTCCATTACATCACTGTGCGAAGATGAAGTGGTGAGCATGATGACTGGTATTATTTTAAGGTCGTTATCTTTTTTTATAATGCTAACAATTTCTTTACCATTTATTTTAGGTATGTTAATGTCCATCAAAATCAGGTCGGGCCGTTGTGCTTCACTGTGCTTATTGCGCCGGTATAAAAAGTCGAGGGCTTCTTCGCCATCCCTGGCAATTGATATCGGGTGGCTAAGCCCGGTGCTTTTAAACACTTCCTGCGTAAGTACAATATCGCCTTCATTATCTTCTACCAAAAGAATATGTACGTCGTTCATTTAATATTATTTTTAGCAATTGTAAATTTAAATATACTGCCCTTGCCTAATGCTGAGGTTACAGTAAATTTGCCGCCATGCTTCTCCACTATTTTTTTGCAAATTGAAAGTCCTACACCTGTTCCCGAGTAGGCTTCTTTGTTATGCAGCCTCTGAAAGATAACGAATATTTTTTCAAAATATTTATTTTCAATTCCAATTCCATTATCCTTAACATAAAAATTGTAAAACTCATCATCGGCTGTACAGCCTACTTCAATTTCGGGTATGCTGCTGCTGCGGTATTTAATGGCATTACTGATAAGGTTTTGAAAGAGCTGTGTAATTTGCACCTTATTGGCTTTTATTTCGGGTAACGGGTACACTTTTATTTTGGCATTGTTTTCTGTAATGCCGGTTAATAAATTCAATTGCACTTCTTCAAATACCTTGTTCACATCAACGGTGTCGCTAAATTCAACTTGGGTACCAATCCGGGAAAAAGACAACAGATCCAGTATCAGTATTTTCATTCGCTCAGCACCGTCAACAGCAAAATGGATATATTGTTTAGCGGTATCGTCAAGTTGTGGTTTATATTTTTTTTCAAGTAATTGCAAAAAGCTGCTTACCATTCTTAAAGGTTCCTGTAAATCGTGGCTGGCAACATACGCAAACTGTTCCAGTTCTTTATTGGAGGTAATTAATTCCTGGTTTAGTTTTTTTAAGTTTTCTCTTGCCACCACTTTTTCGGTAATAATTTCTGTAAACATAATTATGCCGCCTGGCTGGCCATCAGTTTTTTCCCAGGGGCGTATTTCCCATTTCATCCACCCGGTTATTCCGTTATCCAGCGTTAATGGTTCATCATCACTAATTTCAATAGCCCCTGCCAAACTCCTTGTAATAACCTGCATCCATTTCTCATTTTTTTTAACCTCAGGAAAAATATCAAAATGATTTTTACCAATAATGTTGGTATGTTCCAGGCCGTAATCACTGTACCATTTATCGCTGGCAATAATGTAGTTCATATTCCTGTCGAACATGGCTACGGCAGCAGGGGTATGTTTAACAAACATGCGTATCTTTTCTTCCTGTTCTTTATTTATTGCCTGCAGGGTTAGCTGGTCCGTTATATCCCGTCCTTCGGGTATTATAAAACTAATTTCATTGAGTTCATTAAATATGGGTTTTAAAGAAAAATCTACCCAAACCTTTTTGCCGTTTTCACCATTTATTTCTACGTTCTTTCTTACAAATTCCCCCTGTATGGCTTTGTTTACAGCATTTTTAAATACTTCCTGGTTGTCTAAACACCAGTAAGAATCCCATATATGTTTTCCAATAACGTCTTCGGCTTTTACATTTGCTAACCGCAGTGCAGTTTCATTAACTTCCAGTAAAATACCCTGGGGCGATAACAGGCCTATAAACTGGAATGCAGAATTAAAAATGCTTTCAAATCTTTTTTGCTCTAACTGTAATTTTTGCTCTATTTCTTTTTGCGGAGTAAGGTCGAGTAAAATACCATTATATAATTTGATTTTATCCGTTTTTTTAGACATGATGGAACTGCCCTGCCACCACTTAATACTACCATCGGGGTGCATTATTCTGCCTTCAAAAAACCATGGTTTTTCAGTTCTGTTAGATTCCTCAACAGAATTGCGCCACCGCTCTTTATCCTCCGGGTGTATTAGTTCTGCAAAATTGCTCAAATCAGTATTTTCTAAACCAAAATATTCTTTTAACTTGGGGCTCATGTAAGTAAACCCAAAACTTCCATCAGATCTTTCTTCCCACTGGTAAATTACTCCCGGTACATTTTGTGTAAGATCCCGAAAACGTTTTTCATTTTCTACCATTGCTTCTTCCAGCAATTTTCTACTGGTAATATCAGTGTGGGTTCCAACAATTTTTAAGGGCATACCTTCATTATCTTTTTCAATAATAACGCCGCGGTCCAGCACCCATTTAAGGGAAGCATCTTTACTGATTATACGATATTCCAAATGATGATGATTGGATTTACCCTCCTTGTAATTTTTATCGCTTTTTTCCAGCATCCACCGGTCATCGGGGTGTACCATATTCCACCATAAGCCTTCTTCATCGGTTATTTCGTGGTGGGCATATCCTGTAAATTCATGGATAGTTTCGGCAAAAATTGTTTTTTTATTTTTAAAATCATGTTCCCAAACATTATCCCCCATCACCGTCATCGCCTGGCGGTATTTGCGTTCATTATTTAAAATTATTTCATCTTTCTTTTTTTGTTCGGTAATATCTCTTATAAAACCCAAAAACATTTGTTTGTTTCGTATACTAATAGGAGATATGGTTAAGGCAATATCAATTTCAATATTGCCTTTTTTGATGGCCTTAATTTCAATATTTTTACCCAGTATGGTACTTACCCCGGTTTTTAGATACCGGTTTAAACCTGTATTATGGGCCTCCCGAAATTGAAGTGGTACAATAGTGCTGCTTAAAGATTTACCAATAATTTCTTCGGTACTCCATCCAAACATGTTTACTGCCTGCTGGTTCCATTGCCGAACATTGCCATCCTCATCAATTACCACAACTGCATCCGGAGCACCGGTAAATATTGCTTTAAGTTGTTCCTCACTTTCTTTTAAAATTTTTGTGGATTTATAACGGTCTGTAATATCCCGGTTGGTGCCCACCATCCGCACTGGTTTTCCATCGGCATCTCTTTGAATTAAACTGTGCGCCTGTATATAATGTAATGATCCGTCGGGCCAGATAACCCTGAATTCAATATCAAATTCTTTTTCTCCGTTTAATGCTCTATGCATTGATGCAGTACCATTTACTCTATCCTCTGGATGTAATCCTTTTACCCAGGCCTTATAGGCATTTGAAAAACTATGAGGTTTTATTCCATATAGTGAATACATCTGGTCGTCCCAGTTAAGTTTGTTGTTAATAATGTCCCAATCCCATATGCCGGCTTTACTGCCTTTAGTTGCAAGTGATAAAGTTTCGCTGGTTTGCTGTAAATCTTTAGTTCTTTCATGCACCAGTCGCTCTAAATTTACATTCATTAATTTTAACGATTCTTCAGCACTGCTTTTTTTTGCATCAAGTTTATTCAACAATTTTGCCGTGTAAGCAATGGTAACAAAGCTTATTATAATAAAGGCTGCTGCCAGCATGGTAATGCCAAATCCCTCCGAAATTTTATTTTGCCATTGCGGCTCCATACGAAGTACCCCAAGTACCAATACTATAATTACCGTAATAAGCGGAAATAATCTTTTTGCCATAACACTGCCCATACTGCTGCTTGTAAAAAGCCCTGTTAAACCAAGGTGGCTGTTAAATAATGTTGCCGATGTGGATAGCAATAAAAACAGCAGAGTGGTATTGAGTGCCATTGATGAAATAAAAGAAAATTTATAAAACACCGGGATGTTATACAGGTAACCTATGGCAGCTATAAATGAAATAAGCGTTACGCAGTGCAAGGCAAATTGCGTTGCCAGTTTTATAATTTGATTAGCAGCTGATAAAGCGAACAGGGCAAAACCAACCAGCATAAAACAAAGAGCGGTAGAAGTAGCCATCCTGCCGGGATAACCGTTACCTGTAGCCCGTGTAGCATCATCTTTTATCAGCCACTCATCCAGGCCGGTATTAAACAGAAATACATCCTGGGCAAAAGTTATTAATGCAATAATAAATACAATTGCAGCTGAAATTTTTTGCAGCTTAAAATCGCCAACCTGTTTTTTTAAAAGTAAATAAAGAGAAACAGAGGATAAGATAAAACATACAGCTGTATTGATTTTCATTGTAGGTAACCCCGCCATTATGCTTTCCAAATTTTGAATACCGGTAAGCATTCCTGTTATAGCAAGTAAAGCGGTGCCGGTACAGGCAACAGCTACAAAGGTGATAAAGGATTTAAAAACAGGGGATATCATTTTTGGTATGTAAAAAATAAATGTAAGCATTTCTTTTAATTTAAAAGGGTTTACTCTACTTACATGCGGTTTTTTTTATAACATTTTTTTATGGTGTAGTTTTTTTTCTACAAAGTGTTTTATTATTTCTGCTCTGCTATAGTTTATTTTACAATCACCCACACCAACTTTATTATTTTTGTAAATAAATAATTATGCATGCCTGTTAAAATTGTTTTTAATGCGGTTGTGGTGCGCAAAAAAAAATCCCACTTTAAAAAAAGTGGGATAAATTATGCAAAAAATTTTTGATTTTATTTTATGGCATATTTATATTTATACCTTTCAAACAATTGCATTTGTTTATTATTTAACTCAACCTGCCTGCCCTGTATAAAGGCATAGGCTATATGGTTAGAACGCATATCCAGTATATCGCCATCACTTACCACAATGTTAGCATCTTTACCCGTTTCTACCGAGCCGGTTTTATCGGCAATGCCTAAAATTTTTGCAGCATTTAAAGTGATAGCGGTTAACGCTTCTTCTTTTGTTAAGCCATAAGCCACTGCGGTGCCGGCATTAAACGCAAGGTTACGGTTGCGGCTGTTACCATCATCATCATTTAATGCAAAAAGCACCCCGGCCTTTTGCAACAGGTAAGGTGTTTTAAAAGGCTGGTCAATATCATCGTCTATCATTGCCGGTAAATCGTGTAACTGGCCCAGTATTACAGCTATATTATTTTGTTTTAAAAGATCTGCAATCTGCCAACTGTCCACACCTCCAATAATTACCACATCAAAACCAAATTCTTTTGCAAATTCTACTGCTATCAGCATCTCTTTTACAATATTGCAATGGATAAATAATTTTTGTTTTTTTGAAAACAAATTTTTAACGGCTTCAAATTTTAAATTGGTGTTGTCGTGATTGGCAGCCGAAGCATACGCTTTTGCTTCCCTAAAAAAAGATTTTACATTTTCTATTTGGTCTAATCCTCTTTTTACCGGGTCAACAGCAGGCGTTTGTGCCCCGCCAAAATTAAAACGGTTGCGGGGGCGGGCTAATAAAGAAGGCATACGAAAATGTATGGCAGCATCTTTTTCATAAGCGGCATCTTCCCAGTTCCATCCATCTAATTGTACTACAGATGATGAGCCCGAAATAATACCACCATCCGGTACGGTGTTAGCTAACAAAATGCCATTGGTGCGTAAAGTATTAATTACTTTACTATCGGTGTTGTAAGCAACTATACTGCGTACACTGGGATTGATATCTCCAATTTCGTTTGCATCAACAGTTGCCCTTACTGTGGGCACTTCTACTAAACCTAATTGTGTGTTGGTTAAAATTAATCCGGGATAAATATGTTTGCCTTTGCAATCAATAATTTTACCTGCTGCAGCTGCAGTACCAACATCGGTTATTTTACCATTTGAAATTACTACACTGCCATTATTTATTACCTGCCCGTTGCCTACATGTATTGTAGCGTTGGTTAAAGTGATGGTTTCTTTTTGCGGCGGTGCAGGGTAAATAGTTTCCTGGGCGTTTGCATATAAAAATGCAAAGAGGCTTAAAGTATATAAAAATATTTTTTTCATTGCTGAATAGTTTAAAGATTAATTATTATTTTCTACATCATCGGCATCAATGCTTAATAAACCATGGCTGTGGTAATGATCCATACAATTATGAATAACCTCATACCTTGGCCGCGGCCTTTGAAAATTACCTGGCGCAGCACCCGGTGCACCAGCAGCTTTTTTTGCAGCCGCTAATTTTTGTACCAGCCTCGCTTTTTCTGCCTGGTTTTGTTTACGCATTTCCATATCTTTTTGCCTGTCGAAATAAACGATACCATCCACAATGGTTTTTTCTGCTTTAGCATAAATACTTAATGGGTTATCGCTCCATAAAACTAAATCAGCATCTTTACCCACTTTAATACTGCCTACTTTACCATCTACATGCAACATTTTTGCTGGGTTAATAGTTACCATATTCAAAGCATCCACTTCGCTCATGCCACCATACTTTACGCTTTTAGCAGCTTCCTGATTTAAGCGGCGGGCCATTTCAGCATCGTCTGAATTTATTGCAACATTCAATCCTGCCTGCTGCATTATATAAGCATTGTAGGGAATTGCGTCAACCACTTCCATTTTATAATTCCACCAATCGCTAAAAGTAGATACACTGGCGCCATGCGCTTTCATTTTATCAGCCACTTTATAGCCTTCTAAAATATGGGTGAAAGTATTTACAGGAAATCCAAATTTTTCTGCCACTTTCATGGTAGCATTTATTTCGCTTTGTACATACGAGTGGCAGGTAATAAATCTTTTTTTGTTCATGATTTCTACCAGGGCATCCAATTCTAAATCTCTTCTGAATGCAATTGGTGCAGCGCCTTTCTTTTTATTATTTTCTTCAACCGCCTTCCACATTTTTTGGTAATCTCCAGCTCTTGTAAAAGCATCTGTCAACACTTGTTCTACTCCCATCCTGCTATCCGGAAAACGAATATTGCCCTGTGTGCTGGAGCTGCGTTTTACGTTTTCGCCCAATGCAAATTTTATAAATGGATCGGCACCGGCAAATTTTAAATCTTCGGCATTAGCACCCCAGCGTAATTTTATTAATTGTGTTTGGCCGCCAATGGTATTGGCAGAGCCATGCAAAATGTGCGATGTAGTAACGCCGCCGCTTAGCTGCCTGTAAATATTAATATCATCCGGTGCAATATTATCTGCAATTCTAACTTCGGAAGTTACACTTTGTCCGCCTTCGTTAATAGAGGCTGCAGCAATATGAGAGTGCTCGTCAATAATACCTGCTGTTAAATGTTTACCGCTGCCATCAATTATTTTGGCTCCTGCTTCTGTTAAGTTTTTTCCTATTGCAGTAATTTTTCCATTTTTCACCAATACATCTGTAGCTTCTAATTTTCCTGCAGCATCACTCGTCCAAACAGTAGTATTTTTTATTATTAAATTTTCTGCTTTCGGCATTTCCTCTGCCCCAAAACTTAAAAATGGATATACAACTTTGCCTAACACCATTGGGGTTTTTGGTTTTACGCTATCCGATTTTGGTGTCATCACCCGGTCAAAGTTGGCAGTCCAGGTAAAAGTATTACCGGTAATATCTCTGCCGGTACCGCTCCAGGCGCCTTCGCCGGCCACGCCACTTAAAATAGTTTCTTTAGCATCTTTGCCACGGCCTTCGGTATACGAAAGTTTTACTAACCTGCCATCGTAGGTGTATTTTCCGGTAAGAGAATCTTTGCCAATAAAACTGGCTACTCCTGCATCTTTTAAATCAAGTGTAAATGAGGTTCCATTGCTTCCGGTAAATTTATAAGAACCTTTTACATCGTTCCAGGTTTCTTCTTTCACTGCATTTTTAATGCCCTGCGTCCAGTTTTGCAAAACCAAAGTTTTTTCTGCAAATACTGGCCCCGATGTAATAATGAAGTTGGCTAATTTACCATTATCCAAACTGCCCACTTTATCATACATACTTAATAAAGTTGCCGGTGTTTTGGTTAAAGCTTCTAATGCTTTTGTTTCGGTTAAACCATATTCAATGGCTTTGCGCAGGTTAGGCATAAAATCGGCAGGGGTAGTTAAATCAGCAGCCGATATAGAAAAATTAATGCCTGCTTTTTCCAACGCAGCAGCATTACCGGGTGCAAGTTCCCAATGTTTTAAATCGTCTAATCCCACAAAACGTAAATCGTTCGGGTCGTCCACATCCATAGCGGCCGGATAATTTAAAGTAAGAATATAAGCAGCTTTTGTTGCAGCAATTTCTTTTATGCGCTGGTATTCGTTACCTCCGCCTTTAATGATATACTGCACGCCAAACTCGTCGCCAATTTTATCGGCACGCAGGTCGTTCCATTTATCGCTGGCATCAAAAATTTGGGGTAAGTTTTGATTATCGTTCCAGCTTTTTAAACTAAGGTTAGTGCCTTCTTTTAATGGAGCAGATTTATACCACTGTGCATCTAAATAATTTTGACGCAGCAGGGCAATACTGCCCATCAAACTGCCCGGATAACTTTGTGTGGATACACCTTTGTTAAAAGAATAAAAAGCTGCAGCTTTTTCTTTAAGCATATTAAAATTATCGGGTTGTGTTGCTAAAGACACAAATGCGCCGGAGCCACGGGCAATACCATCTTTTTGGTGGGTAAGTACCGCACCAAAGCCAATATCACGTAAGGCTTTTGCTTTAGCATCATCTCCTGTAAAAATTTTATAGCCTTCTACTTCGCTTTTTACAGCCTGGTTCCAGCCATATGCGCCTTTGGTGTTGCTGGTAATTTGTTGCGGACCAAAAAAGCCACCACCAGCAGTTGGTGTGCGCTGGGGTGTAGCAATGCCATAATCACTAAAGATATCTATGAATGATGGGTAAATAAATTTGCCCTTGCAATCAATAACCACTGCATCTTTTGGTACAGTTATGTTGGTGCCGGCATTTTCAATTTTACCCTGCCTTATTATCAGGGTGGCATTTTGTAAAGTTGTCTGGGCATCTTTTACAAGAGTGGCATTGGTAAAAGCAAAGCAACCATCTTTAGGACTGGCTACATCATTAACCGGAAAAGTAGACTGCGCCAGCAATTGTACACTGGTTATTACTAATGCCAGCAGCAACACCGGGAATTTTAATTTTAGCATGCTTAAAATGTTTTGGTAAAAGTGAAAGTTTAAAAACTAAAAATAACGATTCTATTTTTGTAACCATCACCATTGATGGAATTTTGTTTGCGGTTAATATGTATTTTTACAGCAGTTATGAATATCGCATCTTATATAGACCACACCATTTTAAAACCCACCACGCTTGTTGCCGATGTAGAAAAATTATGTGCAGAGGCTAAGCAATATAATTTTGCTGCTGTTTGTGTGCCGCCATTGTTTGTAAAAAAAGCAAAAGCATTTACTGCCCACACAAGTGTAAAAGTGGCTACGGTTATAGGTTTTCCTTTTGGCTACTCGGCTATAGAGGCAAAAATGGCTGAAACAATTTTAGCCATTGTTGATGGGGCAGATGAACTGGATATGGTGATTAACATTAGCGCCGTAAAAAATAACGACTGGCAATTTTTAGCCAGCGAAATTAATACCATAATGCCTGTTATAAAAAGTAAAGCAAAAATTATTAAAGTAATAATTGAAAGCGGTATTTTAACTGATGAAGAAATTATTACCTGCTGCGACATTTATGGAGCCGCCGGAGTTGACTATATGAAAACCAGTACGGGCTACGCAGAAAAAGGTGCAACGGTGCATGCTGTGCAACTAATGAGAACCCATTTAGCGTCTACCATAAAAATTAAAGCCAGCGGCGGAATAAAAGATTATGATTTTGCAATGGAATTAATTAATGCCGGTGCCAACCGTTTAGGATGCAGCAGCAGTGTTAAAATTTTAACTGAAGCAGGCCGGTAATATTTGATGGAATAGTTTTTGTAAAACAAAATGATTATGAAAAGAATGTTTTTACTTTTTTTGGTTACCCTTTTTTATTCAGGCATTAATGCACAGCCTTTTAACGCCGATACTACAGGCAAAGTAATTGTACACCGGGATGCCCGGCTGGATATTTTGGGCAAACATGAAGCAGAAATTAATAAAACTACTGTAGGCCTGGGTACAAAAGCTGCAAAAGGTTACCGCTTATTAATTGTAAGCAGTAACGACCGGAATTATGCCATGAAAGTTAGAACGGCATTATTACAGCGCTACCCCGAAGAAAAAGTATATATGACCTATCAGGCTCCTTTTATAAAATTAAAATTTGGCAATTTTGTAAGCAGGGAAGATGCCGAACGGTATCGCAAAATGATTACCAGCAGTAAAATTGTAACTACAAATGTTTACCTGGTGCCCGAAATTGTTGAGGTAAAAGTTGATAAGACCAAAGAAGTGGAAGAAAATTAAATAAAGTTATTTCTGTAATTTGAATAGAGTTTCATTTTTGAAACTCTATTTTTGTTTATAAATAAAGTTGAACAGATTTATGCTTAAAGAAAAAATACAGGAACTGGCTAAAAAATATGCTGATGAATTTATTGCAGTGCGGCATCATCTTCATGCCCATCCCGAATTGAGTTACAAAGAATTTGAAACCAGCAAATATGTACAACAAAAATTACAGGGATGGGGAATACCTTTTTCAACAAAAGCAACAACCGGAGTGGTTGGTTTAATAAAGGGAAAAAATCCGGATAAAAAAATAATTGCATTACGTGGCGATATGGATGCTTTGCCCATTACAGAACAAAATGATGTGCCTTACAAATCATTAAACGAAGGTGTAATGCATGCCTGTGGGCATGATGTACACACCACCTGTTTACTGGGCGCTGCAAAAATTTTAAATGAATTAAAAGAGGAATGGGAAGGAACAGTTAAATTAATTTTTCAACCCGGAGAAGAGAAAAACCCCGGTGGTGCAAGCCTGATGATTAAAGATGGTGTACTGGAAAATCCCAGGCCCGAAAAAATATTTGCCTTGCATGTGCACCCGGGTATGGAAGTGGGACAATTTAGTTTTAGAGGTGGTATGATAATGGCAAGCGCCGATGAAATTTATATTACTATTAAATCAAAAGGCGGTCATGCCGCATCGCCGCATTTAACGGCTGATACTATTTTAATTGCATCGCATATAGTGGTAAGCCTGCAACAAATTGTTAGCCGTAATAATAATCCCTTCAACCCTTCGGTATTATCTATCACCGCAATTAATGGCGGCAATACTACCAATGTAATACCCAGCGAGGTAAAGTTAATGGGTACCTTCAGGGCTATGAATGAGGAGTGGCGTTTTAAAGCACACGAATTAATAAAAACACAAGCTGTGGAGTTGGCCAAAATGATGGGAGCGGAGGCAGACGTTACTATTGATGTGGGGTATCCTTTTGTTTTAAATGATGAAGCATTACACATTGAGGCCAAAAAAAATGCAGCCACTTACGCAGGCACTGCAAATGTTTTTGAAACTGAATTAAGAATGGGTGCCGAAGATTTTGCTTATTATTCTCACCAAATACCGGCGTGTTTTTTTAGGTTGGGCGCAGGCAATAAAGCAAAAGGTATTACCAGCGGCGTACATACACCTGTATTTAATGTTGATGAAGCCGCAATTGAAAAAGGAATGGGAATGATGGCGTGGTTGGGAGCGGCCGTTGGTCCCTAAAGGGGAATTTAGATTGGTACTTTACAATTTATTAGTAGCTGCTTTATAATTGTTACCTACATTTGAATTATTAAACGATTTGCATAGAAATCATTAATAAAAAATAAAACTCGGTCAATAGTGCACTGACCTATGCAGCAGGGTACATTGAATTGAGGTTCCCCTTTAGGGGGCAGGGGTATGAAGATTGCTTTCCATGGTGCAGCAAGAACCGTTACCGGTTCGAAACATTTATTGACTTTAAAAAATGGCAAAAAATATTTACTCGATTGTGGTATGTTTCAGGGCATGGGTAAAGAAACAAATGCCATGAACCGTCATTTTGGTTTTGATGCTACGAGTGTAACTGCATTAATTCTTTCGCATGCACATATTGATCATTGCGGACTGATACCAAAATTAGTAGCCGACGGCTTTGGCGGAAAAATTTATTGCACACCTGCCACCAAAGAATTAGCAGCAGTGTTAATGGAAGACAGCGCAGGCATACAGGAAAACGATATAAAATACGAAAATAAAAGAAGGGCTCAGGAAGGCTTACCCTATTTAAAACCTTTGTATACTACAGAGCAGGCACTTACTGCCGCCGAAAATTTTGTGCCGGTTGATTATGATAAATGGTTTACTGTTGACGAAAATATTGAAGTGAAGTACACCGATGCCGGTCATATTATTGGCAGTGCGGCCGTGCATTTAAAAATAAAAGAAGAGGGTAAAATAACCAGACTAACTTTTAGTGGTGATGTAGGCCGCTACCGCGATGTAATTTTAAAATCGCCTGCCGAGTTTGAACAGGCCGATTATATTTTATTGGAATCTACCTATGGCAACAGCCTGCACAATAATGCGCTCACCACACCTGAGCAGGTTTTAAAATGGATTGAAAAAGCCTGCATACAAAAAAAAGGAAAATTAATTATGGCCGCATTTAGTGTGGGCCGTACACAGGAAATTTTATTTGCATTAAACCAGCTGGAACTGGAAAGACGATTGCCGGATGTGCCTTATTTTGTAGATAGTCCGCTGAGCGTAAAAGCAACAGAAATTGTGAAGCGTTACCCGCAATATTTTAACAGCACTATTCAAAAAATTTTAGAAAGTGATAATGATCCTTTTGGTTTTAAGGGATTAAAATTTGTAAAATCGGTTGATGAATCTAAAATGCTGAATTTTAAAAACGGCCCATTGGTAATAATTTCTGCAAGTGGAATGGCGGAGGCGGGAAGGGTGAAGCACCACATCAGTAACAATGTAGAAAGCAGCCGCAATACTATTTTAATGACGGGATATTGCGAACCTAATTCATTAGGTGCAAAATTGCAGGACGGCCGTAAAGAGGTAAATATTTTTGGCGTATCGCATGAAATAAATGCAGAAGTTGGCAGCATACGCAGCATGAGTGCCCATGGTGATTATGATGACCTGTGCCAGTTTTTAGCCTGCCAGGATGCCAAACAGGTAAAGAAATTATTTTTAGTACACGGTGAGTACGATGTGCAGCAGGATTTTAAAGATCGCTTAATGAGAAAAGGCTATGAAGTAGAGATACCCGAAATGCATAGCGAAACCAGTTTGGTGTAAAAAGTTTTTTAAAATCTTTCTACTTTAAAAGCACTGATGTTTATAGAAGTGGTTTTGCGCTGCATTAATTCGCTCACAATTTTACCGGTGCCTGTAGCTTCCGAAATGCCCAGCATAGCGTGGCCCCCGGCAATTATTAAATTATCGTACATAGAATGTTTGCCAATATATGGTAGTCCATCCGGTGTAACCGGCCTTAATCCATTCCATATTTTATCTGCCGGTGGAAAATCAATTTTTAAACCCGGATAAAAATCTTTTGCGGAATTGTAAATGCCCTGCATTCTTTTTACTAATACTTTATTATTGATGCCACTCAGTTCCATAGTGCCGCCAATTCTTAATTCGTTTCCCCAGGGTGTAACCGCACATCTTCCATCTACTAAAATTGCCGGGTATTTAATATTTTTTTCTACATAAGGATAAGTATAGCTGTATCCTTTGCCGGCCTGTAATAATAATTTTATGTCCAGCATTTTTGCCACAGCAGGCAGCCAGCTGCCGGGAGAAAGCATAAGCTGGTCGCAATTAAATTTTCCTTTATCAGTAATAACAGCGGTAACAGTGCTGCTGTTTTTTTCAAAACCGGTAACGGTGGTATTTAATTGCAGCGTAACCCCTTTGCTGAGCAAATAATTTTTTAACGCAATCATCATTTTGCCTGGGTTAAAATGGCAATCATCTTTAAACAGTACGGCGCCGGCAACATTTACTTCTACGTCGGGTTCTAAACTTTGTACATCAGCTTTAAGTAAGCGCTCCACTTTTAAACCCATTTGTTCGCCTTCATCTGCCAGATGAAATTCGTGGTCTAATGTTTTTTGTTGCTTACACATCATCAGGCAACCAATAGTTTCCATAGCAAAGCTGTCGCCAATATCGTTACGTAAATCATCAATTAATTTTCGGCTCAACTTTAAAATGCTGTTTAAATGCGGTGCATTTTTTTCAACAGTGGCAGCATTACTGTTTTTCCAAAAATGATAACCCCATTCCATTAAATCAATATTCAGTCTTGGCTTAATGTAAAAAGGAGAAGTTGCACTCAGCATCCACTTTACGCCCTGGCTAATAATACCGGGACTGGCCAGCGGCACAAAATGGCTGGGAGAAATATAGCCCATGTTACCAAAAGAGCAACCATCGGTAATATCACCTCTTTCAATAACTGTAACTTCGTATCCTAACTTTTGTAAATAATATGCGCTGGTTAATCCAATTACACCGCCGCCAACAATTGCTACTTTCATTTTTATTTTTTTTAGCCTAACTGCAGTGCAAAGCCCAAATTCGGTGGTCTGGCCTAAGGCCAGACACTCTTGTTCAGGATATTATTATTCAACTTTTTTAAAACCTGCTAATATAAGTGCTTTGCAAAATAACTGTTGCTTGTATGTTGTAACTTTTTACAACTTCTTTATAAAACCTGAAACCCTAAAGCATATGGATCATCCTCTTCATCTATACTAATGGTATTGTAACCATAAATTTTTGCCCAACCTTCAATGCCTGGTCTTATTGCAGGTTTATTACCCACCATTACTTCCTCTTCAATACTTCCGGTAAATTTACTGCCAATTATACTTTCATGAATAAATAATTGCTCCTTTTTTAATTTTCCTTTGGCATACCATTGCGCCATACGGGCAGATGTACCCGTGCCACATGGGCTGCGGTCAATAGCTTTGTCGCCATAAAATACGGCATTTCTGGCTGTTGAGTTTTTATCCAGTACTGCTCCGGTCCATAAAATATGGGTGCAGCCTTTTATAGTGTCATCCTCAGGATGTACAAATTCGTATTTTGCATTTATGTTTTTTCTCAGCTCTCTTGCCCAGCTTATTAATTTATCGGCAGTATAATTTTCTATGCCTTTAAATTTTTTTTGTACATCTACAATGCCATAAAAATTTCCGCCATAGCTCACATCAATTGATAATTCTCCCAATTCAGGGCAATCGATTTTTAAATTTTCGGCAGCTAAAAAAGAGGGCACATTTATTAATTTTACTGATTTTACTTTTCCTGCTTCTTCTTTGTAGGTTACATTAACAAGGCCGGCAGGGGTTTCCATTTTTACAAGCCCTTTTATTTTAGGTTGTAGCAACCCTTCTTCAATAGCAATGGTAATGGTGCCAATAGTGCCATGGCCGCACATGGGCAGGCAACCACTTGTTTCGATAAATAAAACGGCCACATCATTTTCAGCATCATGCGGCGCATACAAAATACTGCCGCTCATCATGTCGTGCCCACGGGGTTCGTACATTAATCCTCTTCTTATCCAGTCGTATTCTTTTAAAAAATGCTGGCGTTTTTCACTCATATTATTACCATGCAATACCGGGCCGCCCTGTTTTACAAGCCTCACTGGGTTGCCGCAGGTGTGGGCATCTATGCAATAAAATATTTGTTTCATAATTATTTTTATTCCATTTTCAGAGGCTTTGCAAACCCTTGGAGGGTTTATCGAAGTCTATAATTTTTCAAGGCTAAGTAAAACCCTCCAAGGGTATTAAACCTTTATGCTGTTCGCTAACTCTTGGAGAGTTTATCATCGCCTCCAAATTTTTTAAGCTTTTGTAAAACTCTCCAAGAGTTTTTACCAGTGTGCTCTTCACAAACCCTTGGAGGGTTTATTGAAGTCTTTAATTTTTCAAGGCAAAGCAAAACCCTCCAAGGGTATTCAAACCTTTATGCTGTTCGCAAACTCTTGGAGAGTTTATCATTGCCTCCGATTTTTTTATGCTTTTGTAAAACTCTCCAAGAGTTTTTGTACTTGTATGCTCTTCGTTAAATCCTTGGAGGGTTTATCGAAGTCTTTAATTTTTCAAGGCTAAGTAAAACACTTCAAGAGTATTCGAACCTTTATGCTGTTCGCAAACTCTTGGTGAGTTTATCATCGCCTCCGAATTTTTTAAGCTTTTGTAAAACTCTCCAAGAGTTTTTTTGTACTTGTATGCAGTTAAACCCTTGGAGGGTTTAACTGCATCTCTGGCTTTTTTAGAGCTGTGTAAAACCCTCCAAGGGTTTTTGTAGTAGTATGCTGTTCACCAAATTCTTGGAGGGTTTATCATCAACTCCGAATTTTTAAGGTTGATTAAAATCCTCCAAGAATTTTAATCCATCCGGTTCTTCATTCTAATAATTTATATTTTGGGTCAATAGGCTGTTCATGATATTGTATAAACTGCGTGATACCGCCAAAAGTATTTAATACATAATTTCTTTCCAATTTAGTGGACATATTGCTTAAAAATATTTTGTAAGAAGAATGAGGCCACGCCTCCAGCGATTTTACAAATCTATGATGTACAGGATTCGCATGAATGTAATGCACAACCTTACAAAATGAATTGTCATCATTGATTTCTTCACTTTTCATATTCTGCATAAATAAACTGCCTTTGCGGTTATAAACTTTGTTAAAAGCCTGGGTGTAGCTGTTAAACAGGTTAGAAAAAGCCTTGTTTGATTTTTTGTATAAATAATCCTGCTGATTAAAAACAATGTTGTTACTGTTGGATAGGATTTGTTTTGTTTTTATTTTCTGTTCAAATTGTTTTATTAATTCTTCTTCAGTTTTAAGTTGTGCTAAAAGGTGAAAATGGTTGGGCATTAAGCAGTAAGCATATATTTTGGAAACTGGCAAAATGTGAGTGGTCATTTGCTGTAAAAAGAAATAATAATTCCTTTCTTCCAAAAAAATATTTTCATTGCCATTGGCATGATTATAAATATGATAAAAATTGCCGGGATGCATATATTTTCAAATTATAAATGTAAACTTTCTTATTTAAGTATTTTGGGTTTTTACAAGTGTACTCTTCACAAACTCTTGGAGGGTTTATCAGCGTCTCTTATTTTTTAGGACTAACTAAAACCCTCCAAGAGTTATGTTTCCAAAAGTTTTGTAAAGGAAGTAGTAACTAAAATTATTTTTTAAAAATTTGTATTATTTTTTTATTGCCACACCAACCATACTATCTGCCGTGCCATAGTATAAAAAATATTGGTTTTTAAAAAAAATCAATCCTTCAATAAAAGTTGTACCCGACGTATATTGGCCATTTATCTCGTGCGGTAAATCGGGTTTAATAAAATAAGTGCTGCATCTTTCTAATAATTTTTCAGGATGTTTTGCATCAAATAATGCCTGGCCACCGCAATAAATTCCTTTGGCCAATTGTGGGTCGGCATCTTCATTATCGGCATTTTTTCCATTGTACAATAACACAATTCCTTTGTTGGTTAGTATTGCCGGCGGGCCGGGTTCTACTACATGACTGTCGAACATATTTTTTCTTTTTGTAAGAATCGGGACTAAATTATTTTGCTTGTCGGTTAAAGGTATCCAGTTAATCAAATCGGTGGAAGTGGCTAAGTACACCGGTCCTTCTCCCCAGTACATCCAGTATTTACCGTTGATTTTAGCCGCAATAAATTTTCCATTTTTTAATTTGGTAACTACCGAACCTGATTTACTCCAGGTGTTTAAATATTTTCCGTTGTATGCTTTTAAAAATGCAGGGCCTTGTTTTTTCCAGTTATACAAATCTTTGCTGGTGGCCACGCTTAACCTTGCCACATCACGGTTCCAGCTGGTGTACAGCAATATATAATTTCCCTTTTCAGTTTCTACAATCCTGGGGTCTTCGCAACCGCCGGGATAATCGTATTTAATAAATTCGCTGCTGTCTGGATATAATACCGGTACCGGATGTTTTTTAAAATTAATACCATCGTTGCTTACAGCAATGCCAATTCGGGAAGTACGCATACCTATGCCCACACCGGGAATATCTTCGGCCCTGAATAAAATATATACTTTGTTATTTTTTACAATTGCTGCCGGGTTAAATACATCTGCCTTTTGCCACTGCACCATTTTTTTTTGCACGGGGCAGTTAAATATATAGGTGGAATCGGCTTGCATTAAAGGGTTGGTGGCAGGTTTTACAAAAGGACCTAATTGCCAGGCATTTGTGTCTTGGCTGTAAGCTGCACTGTAAAACAAGAAAATCAGGATTAAAATATTTTTCATAATTTGTATTTTATAACAGCGGTTTTTAAATAAAATATCCGTTGATTAATTTTGTATAGTTACGAAAAAGATTGCTTAATAAATGGAACAGTACGGAAAGATTTTATTAGTAGCCATGCCGGTATTTTTATTACTGGTGTTGTTTGAAAAATGGTATGGCTGGCGTAAAGGAAACGATACGGTAAAAAACATGGATATGATTTCCAGCCTCAGTTCTGGCGTAACCAATGTAACCAAAGATGTTTTGGGATTGTACCTGGTAATATTATCTTATCCGTTTTTAATGCGCAACCTTGCGCTCACACATGTTACCAATTCGGTACTGGTATATGTTATTGCTTTTATTGCTTTAGATTTTGCAGGCTATTGGGTACACCGCCTGCAGCATGTAACTAATTTTTTTTGGAACGGACATATTGTGCACCACAGCAGCGAAGAATTTAACCTGGCTTGTGCCTTGCGCCAAAGTATATCATCAATAGTAAAAACTTTTGCTGTTTTTTTATTGCCTGCTGCTTTATTAGGGGTACCTGCCGAAGTAATTACCATTGTGGCACCACTGCATTTATTTGCACAGTTTTGGTATCACACCAGGCATATTAACAAAATGGGTTTTTTAGAAAACATCATTGTAACACCATCGCATCATCGGGTACACCATGCCATAAATCCACAATACATTGATAAAAATTACGGACAAATTTTTATTTTTTGGGATAAATGGTTTGGTACTTTTCAGGAAGAGATAATTACAGTGCCACCTGTTTATGGAATAACCAGACCGGTACAAACCTGGAACCCTTTAAAAATAAATTTTCAGCATGCAGCATTGCTTATTAAAGATGCCTGGAGAACAAAAAGCTGGAAAGATAAATTTACTTTATGGTTCAGGCACACCGGCTACAGGCCTGCAGATGTAGAAAAAAAATATCCTGTTTACAAAATTAATGATGTGTACAATTTTAAAAAATATGCTACTGAAGAATCAAAACCATTATTAATCTGGATATGGGTACAATTAATAATTCTGTTGCTTTTGGTAAGTTATCTTTTTGCCAATATTGCTTATATACAAAAGCCTGCCATATTTATTTATGGATTATTTATTTTTTTGTTTGTGTATGCATTTACCGAATTAATGGATGGTAATAAATACGCAACAGGCTGGGATATCTTAAAAAACGGTGTTGGTGCAGCACTAATTTTTTTATATGGCGATTGGTTTGGTGCCGACAGGTTTTCCTCCATCTTCACTTACATTTTGCTGGTATATTTTGCACTGTCTGGTTTTATTACTTTCTGGCTGGCAGATAAACAAAATGTAGCATTCAAAAAAACAGCAGCCTCTGCATAAAATTAAAATTAGCTTACTATAAAGCTGGTCTTGTGGCAATGCCGTCGTTTATTATTTTTAAAATTCTTTCTCTTTCTTCACCCACTAAAGTTAACCTTGGCGCTCGTACATTTTCGGAGCCTATGCCCGTTTGCATTTCTGCAAGTTTAATGTACTGTACTAATTTAGAGTGAATGTCCAGTTCCAGCAAAGGCATAAACCAGCGGTATATTTTTGCAGCTGCTGCAATTTTACCGGCTTTTACCAAATTATAAATAGCCACAGTCTCTGCAGGAAAAGCGCACACTAAACCTGCAACCCATCCGTCGGCTCCAAGGCACAGCTCTTCCATGGCAAGGGTATCTACACCACATAAAATTTTAAAGCGATCGCCAAAGCGGTTAATCATTCTGGTTACATTGGTTACATCACGGGTACTTTCTTTAACGGCCTGTATGTTTTTGCACTCTGTTAAAGCAGCAAACATATCCTGCGTAATTTCAGTTTTATAATCTACAGGATTGTTATAAATCATTATGGGCAGGTCGGTAGCATCGGCAATAGTTTTAAAATAAACAACTGTTTCTCTTTCATCGGTTTTGTAGCGCATGGGTGGTAAAGCCATTATACCTGTTGCGCCCCATTTTTTTGCATAAACGGTTTGTTGCAGGGCATCCCTGGTGGCACCTTCTGCAATATTTAATATTACCGGTATTTTTCCTGCACATTTTTTTACCGCAAATTTTACAAGCGTTTCTTTTTCGGTTGTAGATAATACGCTGGCTTCACCTAATGTGCCACCCAGGATAATTCCATTTACACCTGCTGCAATCTGTGCGTTTAAATTTTTTTCAAAAAGCGAAAGGTCCAGTTCGTCGTTGCTGGTAAATTTTGTAGTAAGTGCAGGTATAACGCCTGTAAATTGTAAACTCATAAAAATAATTATTGTAAAACGAAAATAATAAAAGTCTAATGGATCGTAAGCGGGTAAAATGTATTTACAAAGACCCGCCTTCCACCAATAAAGATTCTATAGTTAATTCCTGTATAAAAGTACTGCCGCCCAGGCAGGCCATCATACTGCTAAAAGCCAGTTTTCCTAATTTTAGGCCGCTTGTTTCTACATAAGTTATTTCAGGAAAATAAAGTTTTGGCATGTCGCCGTTGCTGATAGTTATCACAGCAATATCTGCCGGAATTTTTAATCCCTTCATTTGGATGGCTTTCATCACCCCCAGTAATATTTCATCACTCATGCAAAAAATAGTATCGGGTTTTTCTTTTAAATGATGTAAGGTTACGGTTTCTGCATCGGCGGTACTTGATGCATGATCGGTTATTAATTTTATTTTGCTGTTATTTTCATTTATTGTTTTACTAAATGCTTCCAGGCGTTTTTTTGTCATCAGTAACTGAGTGTTACCAAAAATGCCCAGCACCTTTTTTTTCTTTTTACTGATGATGGTATTGGCAGCAATGGTGGCAGATAATGAATCGGCTACACAAACTTTATTACAATTATTAGTTTCAGGCACCTTATCAAAAAATATTACTGGTACATCAATTTCTTTTAACCGTAAAAAAGGTTCAATATTGTTTGTTTCCGGAGACAGGCAAACAAACAAACCCGTAATGCGGTTTTGCCTGCATAATTTTAAATTGGTTATTTCAATTAAAGGATCATCACCCGATTGTAAAATCATTAAAGAGTAACCGTTGCGGCGGCTCTCCTCTTCTACAGAGGAAATAAAAGAATTGTAAAACGAATTGGCAATTGAAGGTACAATGAGGCCGAATAGTTTACTGTTGCTGGTGCGTAAATTTATAGCATTAGCATTGGGTTCATAATCTAATGTGGTTGCTAATTCCACCACCCGTTGTTTTGTTTTATCCGAAATATCGGGATGATCTTTCAACGCTCTTGAAATAGTTGAAATACTCAGACCCAGTATTTCTGAAATTTTTTTTAATGTGGTATTATTCATTTGGCAGTTAATAGTAAGTATAAAAAAAAATATTTGCACAGCAACCGTTTGCGCAAACAATTTCGCAAACGTTTGCAGCAAATTTATGAATTTACTGTGTAATTATTACATTATTTCAATGTAGCTTTATAGCAGCAATATTAAGCTTTTCTTAACCTTTTCTCTTAGTTGATGTTACATGAGTGCATCAATAATTTTAAGTAAGAAACTTTTAATTTGCTTCAATTATTGTTCATTCCAAAAACCAAACAATTATGCTTCTTGCTATTATGAGAAAAGCTGCTATGCTCCTGCTGGCAGTTATCGGGTTTACAGCATTTGCTAAAGCCCAAACAGTTACTGGCACAGTAACTGATTCAAAAGGAGATCCTGTTTCGGGCATCTCGGTTACTGTAAAAGGAACTACAAAAGGTACATCAACAAATGCACAGGGTGTATTTACATTAAGTGGTGTTGCAAATGGTGCTACATTAGTTTTTACCGGTACTGGTTTTACTACACAGGAATCAAATGTTAGCGGTGGAGCAATTAATGTAACCATGGCAACTTCCGTATCTAACCTTAATGAAATTGTGGTGGTAGGTTATGGCGGATTGAGGAAGAAAGATGTTACTGGAGCTGTGGGTTCTGTAAAAGCTAAAGATTTTAACCAGGGTTTTGTTACCTCACCAGACCAGTTGTTACAAAACAAAGTTTCTGGTTTGGAAATTACCAGTAATAGTGGACAGCCTGGTGTTGCCTCTACTATTAAAATAAGAGGTAACAACTCTATTCGTGCGGTAAACAATCCACTTTATGTTGTTGATGGAATTCCTTTGGATGGAAGAACTGCAAGACCAAGTGTTACACTTGGGGGTTTTGGTACTACTCCAGAATCTAATCCGTTATTATATATCAATCCAAATGATATTGCTCAGATAGATGTTTTAAAAGATGCCTCTTCTGCAGCTATCTATGGTTCTCGTGGTGCAAATGGTGTAATTGTTATTACTACCAAAAAAGGCAATGCTGGTGGTACTAAAGTGGAGTTTGGAACAAGTTTTGGTACTTCTGCCGGATTTTTAAAAAAGTATGAAGTATTAGATGCAGGCCAATACAGAGCTGCGATAAAAAAATATCTCACTCCAGCAGAGGCAATTGCTAAAGACAAAGGCAAAACATTAGACCCCCTTGATGACATTACTCAAAAAAACCTATCCAGCGATTATAGTCTGGCCTTAAGTTCTGGTAATGAAAATGGAAAAGTTCGTGCTTCCTTCCTGGGTTCAAGGGCCCGTGGGTTTTTAAAAAATTCTTCGCTTGATAAATATTTAGGATCTTTTGGTGGACAATATAAATTTTTGGATAAAAAATTAAGTCTTGACTTTAATTTAAGAGCAGGCAACACAAAAGAAAATATTATTAACGCAAGTAATAATGCAGGTTCTACAGGTAATTTACTTACTGCTGCATTAAGCTGGAATCCAACCGAAGATTATACAGATAATGCAGGTAATTTTATTACTGGTACAGGATCTGGAAATCCTCAGGCTTTGCTTAAAGCTTATTCTGATATAGCCAAAGTAAATTCTGTTTTAGCTGATATTTCTGCCGGCTATAAATTGATAGAGAATTTAGAATACAAATTTTTATTTGCTGTAAACAATGCTACAGGGGAAAGAAATACAAATATTGATGGCTGGATACAGGGTTATCCGGGGCTTTCTGGTTTAGGAACCGGTACAAAATCGTTTGCTAAATTAAATTCTCAAACCATTACTCATACGCTAAATTATAATGGCAACATTACTTCTAAATTAAGTATTAATGCATTAGCCGGTTTTGAGTACTGGAAAACAGATTATTCAGGATCTACTTTTTCTGCCGCCGGGTTTAATACTAATTTAACGCAGTCTTCCATTATTAAAATCAAATACACAGATATATTAGCTAACGGAAATATCCAAACTCCTCCAAGTACCTTTGTTAATCCTACAACAGAGTTGCAATCTTATTTTGGAAGAGCGGTTTTAAACTATGGTGACAAATATTTATTAACTGCAACATTACGTGCCGACGGTTCAAGTAAGTTTGGTAAGAATAACAGGTATGGTTATTTTCCATCTGTTGCTGCTAAATGGAATATAAGCAGCGAAGATTTTATGAAAGGCGGATCATTATTTTCTAATTTAGCTTTAAGGGCTTCATGGGGTGTAACTGGTAACCAGGAGTTTCCTGCAGGTGCTTCACAAGAGCAATTTGGCTTTAATTCATATAATTCAGCCGGACAGTTTAACGTAGCAAATCCTAATTTGAAATGGGAATCTACTACCTCTTATAACTTTGGTTTAGACTATGCTTTAAAAGGTGGTAAGATTTATGGTAGTTTAGATTACTACGATAAAAACACAACCGATATCCTTTTTCAAAGTACAGCTATTCAACCAGCTCCTGCTTCAATCTACTTTATAAATTTACCCGCTAACCTTAAAAATACCGGTGTGGAGTTTTCAATCGGTGCGGTAGTTGTTGATAAACCTAATTTTGGTGTAGATGTTAATTTCAACATTGCAAACAACAAAAATTTGTTGACCAACTTTTTTGCTCCAGGAACTACAACACCAATTCAAATTGTGACCGGCGAAATCAATGGTCAGGGTGTATCTGGTACTTTAGCTCAAATCATCACCAACAATCGTCCGGTGAACGAATTTTATCTTAAACAATTTTCCGGGTATGATGCTTCTGGAAATCCAATAATTGCAGCTAATCCAACTTTTTCAGGCGATCCAAATCCGCATACAGTTTTTGGATTAAGTACAAGTGTTAGATATAAAAAATTCTCACTTGGCATTAATACAGGCGGTGCTGGTGGATTTTTGATTTACAACAATACTGCAACAAGTATCACCAATAAATTTGGTTTAACACAGGGAAGAAATATAGACGTAGCTGCGTCTAACTCTGGCGAAAATACTTCAAGTGCTGCAGCAGCCTCAACAAGGTTTTTGGAAAAAGGAAATTACTTTAAATTAAGAAATGCAACTTTACGGTACAGCTTTGGTAACGTTGGTAAGCATGTTAAAGGATTAACTGCTTTTGTTTCTGGAAGTAACCTTTTTGTAATTACTAAGTTTACCGGATTTGATCCTGAAGTTAACATTGATAAGAGCAGCAATAACTATCCTTCAAGAAGTATTGAATATGTTCCTTATCCAACACCAAGAACTATTTCATTTGGTTTTAATGCATCTTTATAATCCAAAAAAATAAATTCAAAATTATGATACAGAATAAAAAATATAAAATCTACGCCTTAATGCTTGTAGTGGCATTATCAGGGTGTACAAAATTGGACGAGGGGCTTAACAGTACCCTTACCAATCAGCAAACTGCTGATGCCTTAGGCGCCTCTGGTACTGGCTTATTACTTAAAGCTGCATATTCAGATTTAACAAGCCCTTTTGGTGATGTTGGTCAATTAGTAAACCTAACCGGCAACGCTTCTGATGAATCTCTTGTGGCTACACGGGCCGGAGATTGGGATGATAATGGTGCCTGGAGAGTGATGCATAACCATAGCTGGAATGCTGATTTGGGTTCAATACTGGGTACATTCAACAGTTTAAATAAAATTAACTTTGATGCTACCAACGTGTTAGCATTTGGCCCTACGCCAGCACAAGCAGCAGAAGCAAGATTTTTAAGAGCTTATGCATTGTATAATATCTTAGATTTTTACGGACAATTTCCAATAAGAAATCCGGGAGATAATCTTTTAAATGC